>JAZROZ010000037.1:0-85580 GCA_045648985.1 Clostridia bacterium | reverse complement strand
CTTGCAGAACTCTGTCACATTTCCAAATACTTCTCGTATTCTTTTCCTAAGCATTGAATAATCAAATGCCATATCCTTCACCTCGCCTTTTGTCTCCGCCACTCATTGCCCATGCTTGTAATTTTTCAGTTATGTAGAACTTTCGGCGCCCTATCTTATAATACATCCCGTCAAGCTGCCCTGACTTCTCTAAACCATAAAACGCAGACTTGCTACATCCTAAAAACTCTGCTGCTTCTTCTCTGGTTAATCTGTTCATGTGTTCACCTCGTTTTCTTTTATGTGGTTCATTCTATTGAACTTTGTCTGCAAAAAAATATAAGTGAAGGTCTTTCGTATCAATAGATAAGAGTTTACAAGCCTTCAACATTTCTGATTGCTTCCATTCACAACGCCCATTTAACTTTGCCGATAAGCTTTTTGCAGAAAGTGAGATTTTTTCCGCAAAGACTGTTTGAGAACCGAAACACTCTTTAATTTTACCGAGTAGCTTAGAATAACTAAACAACATTTCATCGCTCCTTTCCTTTTCTGTAGTTCATCATATTGAACTACATCAATAGTAGCATATTGGAAATTGTTTGTCAATACTTTTATTCATTTTTTTGAACTTTTTCGAACTTTTTATTGACTTTTAGTTCAAAATATGTTACTCTTTGTTTATGAGGTGATTTAAAATGAAGAAAGTACACACATCAGTACGTTTAAAACAATTAATGAATGAATTTCATTTCAAACAAGTAGATATACTTAGATTAACTAAACCACTATGCGAAAAATACAACGTACGATTAGGTAAGAATGATTTATCTCAATATGTAGCTGGTAAAACAGAGCCAGGACAATATAAGTTGTTTATATTAGCAAAAGCTCTCAATGTTTCTGAAACATGGTTGATGGGCTTAGATGTTCCCAGAGAAAGAGCTGAGAACATATCAGTTAAAGACACTCTTTCAGATAGAGAAGAACAACTCATAATCAAATATAGACAAAACCCACAAATGCAAGAAGCCGTTAATAAACTTCTTGGAATATAAACCAAAACACAAGACTAGGCTCCGCATCAGAACGGACTAACTAATAACCGCTATGAAATATTTTAAAAGGTGATGATAATTTGACAATCATAGACTTTATAAAATCAAATAATGAATATTTTGAGGACTACATCACACGCAGCACATATCATTCAAACGGAATAGAAGGCTCTACTCTTTCTTATGCT
The DNA here is from genome assembly GCA_045648985.1 of Clostridia bacterium. Taxonomy (GTDB): domain Bacteria; phylum Bacillota; class Clostridia; order UBA1381; family UBA9506; genus SIG437. The sequence goes on along the minus strand of JAZROZ010000037.1, from coordinate 84,355 downwards.
GAAACATACGCAGTCCTATTTAATGATAACTCTTTCACGGTAGCAGCTCAGCCCAGAGAGATATATGAGGCTATTAATCATAAATATGCACTCAGTTACATTTTGAGCCTCGAGGACAACACACTCACAGAAAAGATAATAAAAGACATTGCAATATATATAAATAAAAACATAAACGATATATCAGACTACCGCAAAACCCAAGTATATATTAAGGGAGCAGAACACATTCCACCTGCACCGGCCATGCTCCATCAGGAAATGATGTACTTTGTATATAACTATAACAACACTGTTTATGACAGCATCTTTGAAAAGATAGCAGCCAATCATATACAGTTTGAGAGCATACACCCCTTCGATGACGGAAACGGCAGAACAGGAAGGCTGCTCATAAACTGGGAACTGCTGCATAACAATATAGCACCGGTTATCATTCCAAAAGAAGAACGTGCACAATACTTTGAGTTTATAGCGGAAAGAGATATAAAAGGCCTCTGTTCTTATTTTTCAGCTTTAAGCAAGAAAGAATATGAAAGATTGCAAAAATTCGGTTACAAGCAAAAATAGCCGTTAATTTTTATAATATAAAATACAAATAAAAAAATGCCGCTATGGTACGGGAATACCACAACGGCAAAGAGTGCATACAAGGTACACACTGCTAATCAATTAAATTGTACCATAAATGCACTCTATTTGTCAATCACAAAGGAGTGTAATTTTTTATGGCAAAAACAAATAAAAGGTCAATAGGACACGTTAAAAAACTTGATAAAGGTAAATATCTTCTCAGACTCTCTTTAGGCTTTGACGATTACGGCAAAAGAATACAACCGTCCAAGGTGGTCGAGTGTACCAATGACAGAGAGGCGGAAAAGCTTCTCTGGGACTTCTACAACGAAAGAGAATACTTATTGATGCAACATACTTGTTTTGTTCCTCAGACGTTGGGACAGCTTTATGATTACTGGACGGAGCACCACGTAAAAACATTAAGTGAAAGAAGTATTGAATGGTATGGCCAACTGTGGAACTGGTATATTAAGCCTGCAGAAAAGGTCAGGCTTGATGTTCTTTCACCGGCACATATACAAAAGATTATAGATGATGTAAATGGCGCAAGGTCAAAAAATGCCGTATATAAAGCACTTAATGCTATGCTTAATAAGGCGGTTAAATGGTGCTTTATCTCAATAAATCCTTGCACTCGAATAGATACTCCTAAATATAAAGCTCCTGAGAAGAAAACATTATCAGAAGAAGAGCTGCATCTGATAGCGGAAAAGATAAAAAGCGAAGATATAAAGTACCAGGCTATATTTTATTTTGCTACACTTTGCGGAATGAGACGTCAGGAAATAGTCGCTCTTAAATGGTCCGATATAGATTTTAAAAACAATCAATTTAGAATCTGTCGAGCAGCTGCTCACATAATCGGCAAAGGAACAATCCCAGTAAAGACTAAAACAGAAAAATCTGTTAGAACTCTTTTTCTTCCTGAACTGTTAAAGCTTTTGCTTTTAAGTCTAAGGCAAGAGCAAAGAGAATTGATTTTTATGTATGGCGATAAATGGAAGAGCGAAAATTGGATATTTACACAAGGTACCGGCGAACTTATGCATATACAAACACCTACTCACTGGTGGAGCGAGTTCGCAAAAGCAAATGATATTCATGATGTAACCTTCCACTGTCTCAGGCACACTGCCGCAACATACATGATAAAAAATAATGTTCCTATATCTACCGTATCAGGTGTTTTAGGTCATGCAAACATAACAACAACATTAAACACGTATACTCATGTCATAGAAGATACTAAAAAAACTGCTATTAATATTATGGCAAATATCGTAACTCAAAGCAGCACTTCTGATAGAGCAAATATTGTATAAATATTTTAAAAGTATTGCTCACGTTGAGCAGTTTATTGCACAAAGCTATTAATATCTTAAAATTTTCAAAACAATACAAAATCTTTAAAATTCAGTAATAATGAGCCTTTACGAACTTTCACGAACTTACTCAAACTTTGTTAATCGCGTCTCTTAATCAGGGTGTCCAGGGTTCGAGTCCCTGATGGTGTACCAGTTAAAAAGGCTTAAAACATATTGTTTTAAGCCTTTTTACTTTTTCATTTTAAACTTTTTTCATATAACGTCAAAACATTACTTGTTGTACATCTTTTGGAGTGCATAATACGGCAATTTTATCTTTCTGTCAAAGGTGAGCATTCCTTTTAAGTTAAAACCGTTCCATCTGCCGTTTAAAGGCTTTGATGGGTCGTGGTAATCTGTAAATGCAAATACGAAGAATCCTGAAATGAACAAGTGCTCTCTCATTGCTTCTACGCATTTTTCAATCACCTGTGCGTGATAGTCCTCACTCCAAAGCGCACAATCAGGTGAAATATATCCGGGTGTAGAATCTGCTCCAAACTCAGTAATGAGCATTACTTTATCTTTTGGTATTTCATCGTCCACTTTTTCAATCAGTTTATGAAATTCTGTCAAATCAACAGTACGCACTATGCCGTTACGTTCTTCTTTTATTCCGGTCTTCCCTACTTCATCAAGCACGTCATACCAGCCATAGTATGAATTAATTCCAACAATATCAACAGCATGTGCTATTCTGCCGATTTGTCCGTAAAGAGTTGCATAACCTACAGGTCTTGATGAATCGCTTTTTCTTACAGTGTCTGAAATCTTTTCAAAAAATGGTACTGATTCAGGATGGTCTGTGTTACATTCGTTGCCTATACCGTAGATTGCAACTGATGCAAACTTTTTAGCACCTTTAATCATCTCTTCTGTCATACTCACAGCAACTTCAATAAAATCTTCCTGTTTAAAGACAGTATTTGTTTCATTGATGTCAGGCTTGGAGCAATAAATATTAGGCTCAATCCACACTAAAAATCCCATTTCGTCACAAAGCTCATAAAAGCTATCTGACATAGGATAATGCGTACGTATGGCGTTTACATTTGCCTCTTTCATACTGATTAAATCTTTCCTGAGTTCTTCCTTATCCATAGCAAGACCGGTTATTGGAGAATCACAAAGATAGCACGCACCTTTTAATTCAATCGGTTTACCATTTAATAAAAATTCTCTGTTTTTGCAGGAAATATTTCTAAAGCCGATATTATTCTCTTCATACAGTTCATCACCTACCAAAACCGAAAGCTTATATAATTTTGGGTTTTCAGGTGACCACACAAAAACATCATAGTTAAAAGTTCCTTTAAATTCGCCATTTTCATTCTTGATAATATAATCCTTGTTCCCTTCAAGCTTTAAGCATACTTCATCTGCTCTACCTTTTGCACTAAATGAAAGAACTCCCTTTTGCGACTCTATATCATAATCAGGCGTAATTTCAATATCATAAACGTACTCACTTTCATACACATTTACGAATATATCTCTGTGAATACCGCCAAACACACCATATCCCCAGTCATTTGGCCATTTAACAACTGTCGGTCTGTTATCAACCTCAATTGATATCGAGTTTTTGCCCTCAATCAAAAATTTCGATATATCAAACGAGAATTCTGTGTAAGCAGACTCGTGTATTCCTAAAATCTTTCCGTTAACATATATTGTTGCTTTATAGTTAATTCCTTTGCACACAAGTTCTGCAAAAGAATCATCTTTCAAGCTTTCTATAACAAATTCTCTATAAAACCAGCAAACGCCCTCAAATACACTGTACTTCTCCGCATACATCTGCCACACGCCCGGAACACGTACATCTTCCCAGTCTGTGCGCACTAGGTCTGTAAGTGCATAAAGCGGAACTGTTGTATCAATAGCATGATGATTGTTTGTTGGCTTCTGGTCAAAGGCGGGAGCAAACTTCCATTTGCCGTTTAGATTTATTGTGTTTTTCATACCTTTCCTCCAAAAAATTTCAATTTTTAATCTTAAAATTCAAAATATTCTTTTGCATTTTTATAGCAAATTCCCTCAACAATTTCTTTAAGCAAATCGAAATCTGCCGGATATTCACCCTCTTCTACCCACTTACCTAAAAGATTGCAAAGAATTCTGCGGAAATATTCGTGTCGTGGATACGAAACAAAGCTTCTTGAGTCTGTAAGCATACCTACAAATCGAGAAAGCAATCCAAGATTAGCAAGCGCTTTCATCTGGCTTTCCATTCCGTCACGCTGGTCATTAAACCACCAACCTGAGCCAAACTGAATCTTACCCGGAGTGGGCGCTTTTTGGAAATTGCCAAGCATTGTACCCAACACGTAGTTATCCTTAGGATTTAATGTATATAGAATAGTTTTCGGCAAGGCGTCTTTCATTTCAAGAGCATTAAGTAATTTTGAAATACCTTCGGCAATCTGAAAATCATTTACAGAGTCAAAGCCTGTATCAGGACCTAATTTTTCAAACATTTTAGTGTTGTTGTTACGCATCGCACCAATGTGCAGTTGCATTGTCCAGCCCCGCTTTGCATACTGTTCACCTAAATAAACAAGCTTTTCAATAAGCTCATCGTTCATCTCATCAATAGCATGGTCAGAAAGGCGACAACCATTTTCATGGAAATAGTCCATTCTATCACAAATATCATCCTTGATATCCGAAAGGTCAGGACGGAATGTAGGAAGAATTTTTGTGCCAAAGCTTTTCAGTTCCCTATGATATGACAAATCATCATAGGGATTATCTGTTGTGCAAATGACTTCGACATTGGATTTTTGAATCAGTCCCTGTGCACGATATTCATCTTTTAAAAGACAGCTATTAACCTTATCCCATATAACCTTTGCCGTTTTTTCAGACAAGGTTTCATCAATGTCAAAATATCTTTTCAGTTCCAAATGAGTCCAATGATACATAGGGTTACCTATCATAAGTGGTACAGTTTTAGCAAAGGCACACCACTTTTGATAATCATCCGCACCGCCTGTAATATATTCTTCATCAATCCCATTTGAACGCATCAATCGCCATTTATAGTGATCCCCACCTAAAAACAAGTCGTAGGCATTTTTAAACTGATAATTTTGTGCAATCATCTTAGGGGACAAATGACAATGATAGTCGATAATAGGCAGGTTTTCGGCAAAGGCATATAGCTTTTTTGCCGTTTTATTCTTTAGCATAAAATCTTTTTTGATAAAACTCATAATGTCACACCATCCTTAAAAATAGAAATTTCTTCATATCCATTTTCTTCGTTTTTAGTCTTTTCGCCACACGCAACTTTTAATACGTAATCAAATAGCTCTTCTGTCGGGTCAACGCCTGACAACATTGGGCTTGCGTCAAAATCAATCCACCCGGACTTTCTTGTCGCCAAATCATTGTTGGTGGCAATCTTTACTGTAGGAACGGCACTGCCTAAAGGCGTTCCCCTGCCCGTTGTAAACAGAATCATATGTACCCCTGATGCCATTAGGTTTGTGACAGCAACGATATCATTACCGGGGCCGTTCAAAAGTGAGAGGCCATTTTTCTTAAGAATATCGCCATAATCTAAAACATCCACAACTTTAGAGAGGCCACCTTTTTGCACACATCCAAGCGATTTTTCCTCTAATGTCGTAATACCACCCTTTTTATTGCCCGGAGAGGGATTTTCATAAATCACCTGATTGTGTCTGGTGTAATAATCCTTAAAATCATTAATAAGAGCTACGGTTTTATCAAAAATCTCCCTGCTTTCGCAACGCTGCATCAAAAGATGCTCTGCACCAAACATTTCAGGAACTTCTGTCAGTACACAGCTTCCTCCGTGAGCAATCAAACTATCAGAAAACCTGCCAACTAAAGGATTTGCCGTAATACCCGAAAAACCATCACTGCCCCCACACTTTAACCCAATTTTCAGTTTAGAAACACTTACGGGCTGACGTGTGGTTTTTAAGGCATTTACTTTTAGTTCTTCAATTAACCTGATACCTTCGGTAATTTCATCATCAAAATCCTGTGCGTTTAAAAATTTAACTCTGTCTTCATCCCAAGTGCCCAAAACAGATTTAAACACGTCAATATTATTGTTTTCACAGCCTAAGCCAAGTACCAATACACCGCCTGCGTTTGGGTGATTTACCATTCCTTTTAGGATTTTCTGTGTAATCGTCTGGTCATCACCAAGCTGAGAGCATCCAAACGGATGAGAGAAATATTTAGCACCTGTTTTCTCTGCTAAAATCTGTGCTGTTTTATTTACGCAACCAACTGTATTGACAATCCATATATCATTACGGATGCCTACATCTCCGTTTTTGCGTACATAACCCATAAATGAACGACTTGAATCAAACATTTCCTCAGGATAAAATTGCGGATTATAGCTGTACTCTATTTTACCAGAAAGATTGGTTTTCATATTATGACTATGTACATGTTCGCCGGCGGAAATATCTTCTGTGGCATGACTAATAGGCTGACCGTATTTAATGATATTTTCACCCTTTTTTATGTCTTGACGGGCATATTTATGACCATCTTCTATATTTACTGTTACGTTATCTGACTTATTGATTAACATACTTTACAATCTCGCTTTCAAGATAGGATAAATCTTCGCCCCAAAGAGCCTTGTTTTCTAAAATTTCTTTTACAGTTTTCGTTTTCATAAAAGCCGTAACATCTGCATCATCGTTTGTCATATCAGTGCGGTAAAAATCAATCAGCTTAGCAAATGAGAACAAAAGTGTTTCCGGCATTTTTCCAAACCGTTTGATGTACTCGATAATTGACGGCAAAACACGCACCTTAAATTTACTCACTGAGTTTAAGTCAATAGAAGAAAGATAATGCTTAATATATGGGTTTGCGAATCGAGTCAGCACGTCTTCAGCATAAGCCACAAGCTCTTCTTTTGGCAAATCCAAAGTGGGAATAATTTCGTCAAAGACGCATTTTTTAATATGAGATAGCATATCTTCGCTATCCATACAGCTTTTAACTGTGTCAAAGCCTGAAAGAAGTGCATAAGGCACCAGTGAGGTATGAGCACCATTTAAAATACGGACCTTACGTGTGCGGTACATTTCCAGCTTATCTGTTACGATTACGTTTAAGCCGCACTTATCAAACGGAATTTCGGAAAAGAGCTCGGGATAACCCTCAATAACCCAAAGGTGAAAATACTCTGATGTATTAATCATTTTATCATCAAAATCAGTTTCAATTGTTTCGTCCTGAGGGTAACCTGTGTTAATACGGTCAACCAAAGTATTGCAAAAGATGTTTTCTGTTTCAAGCCAGTTTTTAAAATCAGTTCCCATGTCCCACAAATCTGCATACTTAAGTACACATTTCTTTAGGTTTTCGCCATTTTTATCAATCAACTCACACGGCAGAAAAACAAAGCCCGAAAGGTCAAGTTCAAAACGTTTTTTAAGGAGTTGTGTAAGTTTAGCAGGAAATGTTTTTGCAGGTCTGTCTGTAATCTTATCACTATCAGAAAAAACAATGCCGGCTTCTGTTGTATTCGAAATAATAAAACGGAAATCAGGGTTCTGGGCCAGTTCCAAATATGCATCAAAGTCATCATAAGGTTTAATGCAACGTGAAATAACATCAATTTTACGTTTATCAACGCCCTCAACCCCTCGACAAACATGGGTATAAAGGCAGTTTTGTGCCGTTAGCATGTCGCACATACCCTTTTCAATTGGTTGTACCACTACTACGCTACCATCAAAATCTGTAACTTCGTTTACTTGTTTGAGCATCCAATCGGCAAAGCCACGCAAAAATCCGCCCTCACCAAACTGTATTATTTTTTCTTTCATATGTGTACCTCCTGACAGGAATTTTTCTTATTTTGATTTTATTATAATTCAAGAATTATGTAATTACTACCACTTTTTTGCGATTATATCCCAAATATTACAGATTTCTTGCAATTTTAAATAAAATGTGTTATTATTAAGTAAAAAATAAAAGGAAATGAAAACAATGTCACGATTTAAAGTTCCAAAGCTATATAAAGGAGTACACATTGACAAAGGATATTCACGTTCCGCTGTGGATATGCCGGAGATGCATGCTCACTCTCTTCATGAGCTATATTTTCTATTATCGGGAAAGCGTCGTTATTTTGTGGGACATAAAATTTTTGACGTATCACCTGGAAACTTGGTTATTATCCCTCAAGCCGTTCTGCATCGCACTACTTCGGTAAACAAACAGGGTTATGAGCGATATGTTATCTATTTTCAGGAAAGTTATATAGAAGAGTTAATCCAATCTGTTGGACAAGATAAATTCATTGCATTTTTAGATAGTGGTTGTATTTCCTTTTCGGAGGAAAATGCATTAATCTTTAAACAAAAACTGGAACAATTAATAGATGAGACGAAAAAGCAGGATATCTTAACGCCAGCTATTGAAAAAAACCTGTTGGAGCAAATTATTTTATATGCCTTAAGGCACGGAACAAAAAAAGACCTTGAACAAAAAGAAGGTGCAGATAAAATTCAACTTGCCGCCCGTTACATCAGTGAGCACTACGCAGAAGAAATCACCTTGTCCGATGTTGCCGCTATGGCGTTTATGGAAGAAACGTATTTTTCAAAAAAATTTAAGCAACTAACCGGCTTCGGCTTTAAAGAATATCTGATTAGCACGCGCGTCAAAGCCGCCGAAAATCTGCTGAAAACAACAAATATGTCTGTTGGTGAAATTGCTGATAAGTGTGGTTTTTCAAGCAGTAACTACTTCGGTAGTGTGTTTAAGCGTTTGTTTGGCGTTTCACCGGCAAATTATCAAAAGCATAATTAAGAAGAAAAAATAATTACTATGTTTAATTGTTATATTCAAAAGGGAGTACGGCAAAATGAATGTCATTTTGCCGTACTCCCTTTTAAATATCTTTCTTCTTATAATATCTACTTATATTCTATTTTTTCTTGCTTATGTCAAACCTTATCATTCCAACGATTATTGAAGTCATTACGTAAAGCTCGGTAAGAATTCCGGGATATGATTTATTTATAACATTATAAATTATCCAGAGTGGAGATGCCGGGAAGGAAACAAGACGTACCATTTTTGACGTTTTCATTCTGAAGCTTATAGTAAAGCAAATTGCAGCGAGGACGGGGAACAAACTCTTAAAGCCCTCCCAACTGCATATACCTATTATAATCGGGATTATAATAAATACTATGCTCCACGCAGGGTGTGTTGCCCATTTTTTATCAGTTTGGGCATATATAACCGAACGCAAGGCACTCATAAGATTTATTGCAGCACCCGTTACTGCACCAAGCATAAAGAAGTGAACTGTAAAAAGTGTATTTGCGATAAGCTGACAAATTACCATTCTTTTTGGCACGTTTTGCTGAAACGAAATTATCGCCATAATGAGTCCCCCTACTCCTATTAGCTGAGCAGGAGTTAAAAAGCTCTTGAAATATTCCAAAACTATATCCACTACTCTATTCACCCCATGAGAATTTCTGCCCCGCAAGGAGATGATAGTGCATATGCATTACAGTCTGACCTGCATTTTCTCCGCAGTTATTAATAATTCTGTAGCCCTCTTCACTAAAACCTAAATCTTCTGCGATTTTATGAGCAGTAAACAAAATATGTCCTACTAATTGTTCGTGTTTTTCTTCCATTTCACACATCGATTTGATGTGCTCTTTTGGGATGATTAGAATATGTATTGGTGCGATTGGATTAACATCATAAAAAGCATAGCAAAGCTCATCTTCATACACTTTTTTTGACGGAATCTCTCCTGAAATAATCTTACAAAAAATACAATCCATTTTCTTTTGTTCCTTTCTTTTACTTCCTTTTTTTATATTCTTGGGCAATTAATTCTGCAACCTCATCAACATCTTTATCGTCAACATCAATAACAATGTCGCAGTCTTTATAAAACTTTTCCTTTTCAGCCACCAAAGTTTTTATTTCATCTAAGGATGCTCCTGTTATCTCAGGCCTTTTATTCCTTGAGTTTTTAGTGTTTTCATAAACGGTTTCGGCTTTAGCACGAAGCCATACAGTAAGGGCATCTTTTTTTAAAAGCTCTTTGTTATATTCATCGCAAACAGTATTTCCTCCTGTTGAAATCAGGCAGTTTCTGTTGTCTGCAAGATTTGTTACGGCAAAGCGCTGAGCACCTTCAAAATATTTCTCGCCTTTTTTCTTGACAATTTCGTCTATTGACATTTTTTCGCATTTTTTAATATAATCATCAGTATCATAAAAGTCTATTCCCAGTTTGCTTGCCGTGCGTCTTCCTATTGTTGTTTTTCCCGCACCCATAAATCCGATTAAAACAATATTTAATCCAATTTCTGACATCACTTGACACCAATTTTAACCTTTCATTATTAATTTGACTATATCCATAATATTCAGTTATTTGTTAGATTGATAACATCTTTACTGCTTCTTTTATTTTCTTTAGTGCATACATTACTTCGTCTTCGCTTGTATCAAGGCTCAAGCTCAGCCTTATAGCAGAGTCTATTCTCTTTTTATCATAACCCATAGCCAAAAGAACATGGCTAAGTTGTGGCTTGTTTGACGAACACGCAGAACCCGTAGAAACATACACATCTTCTGCCTCAAGCCCGTGAAGAAATGTTTCTGAACGAATTCCCAAAAACGAAGCATTTATGATGTTTGGAGCAAATTCTTCACCATCGCCACAATTTATCCTGCAACAATCTATTTTCGAAAGCTCTGAGATTATCAAACTTTTAAGCTCTTTTACATTCTTAATTTTTTCTCCGAAACCTTCCATATTTATCATTATTGCTTTTTCCATTCCGCCGATAGCAGTAGGATTTTCAGTTCCTGAACGCAGATTTTGTTGCTGATGTCCCCCATATAGTATAGGCTTTAAACTGACTCCTTTTTTTACATAAAGTCCGCCTATACCTTTTGGTCCATGAATTTTGTGACCGCTGATTGACAACATATCAACCCCCGATTTTTTCACGTTTATCGGGATTTTACAAAAGGCCTGAACAGCATCAACGTGGATTCTTACTTTTGGATTTTTTTCTTTAGCAAGTCTTGCTATCTTCTCTATCGGTTGAACACTTCCAACTTCGTTATTTACAAGCATAATGCTTATAAGCTCTGTTTTGTCGCAAACAGAATCTATCAACTCTTCTATATCCACTACTCCGTTTGAATCTACACCAATATATGAAACACTGGCACCCTCTTCTTCCAAAGTTTTAAACACTTCTAAAACTGACGGGTGCTCTATTTTTGATGTTATAATATGAGGTATTCTTCTAAGCTTTGGTCGGATATATCCTAAAATCGCAAAATTATTAGATTCAGTACCTCCTGATGTGAATATGAAATTATCTGTCTGGTCAGCACCAATCACATCTAAAACAGTCTTTTTTGCACTTTTTATAATTTTTTCAGCCTGCATGCCAAGTCCATGAAGTGATGATGGGTTTCCGTACACTTCTTTAGATAAGTTAAAAACCATATCTGTCACTTCATCAAACTGACGTGTTGTTGCGCTATTATCAAGATATGCTATCATTGAGTTTCTCCCCTACTCTTTTTTAAAGGGCAAAATTATGGTAAATACGCTACCAATATCTACTTCGCTTTGAACTTCAATCGTTCCACCGTGAAGCTTAATTGCATCCAGTGCAATAGCAAGCCCCAGACCTGTACCGCCCGTATCACGTGAACGAGCTTTATCAACGCGATAGAATCTGTCAAAAATCTTTTGCTGTTCCTCTTTTGGAATACCGATTCCCGTATCACGCACAGTTATATACACATTATCGGTGTCGTAGGTCATATCTATCGAAACCTTACCGCCGCTTTCTGTGTATTTAATACTGTTATCGGTTATGTTATATATTGCTTCTACAAAGCTGTCCCGCTCTATGGGATATAAAACATCTTCTGTTGCCATGCTAAGCGAAAGGGCGATGTTTTTATTTTCTGCAAGCGGCATTAGCTTTTTATAAATTTCATCAAGCACTTCTTTTAAATCAGTATGTACAAAAAGTACATTACTTCCCGATGAATCAAGCTGAGTCATATCTAAAAGACGCTCTACTATTCTTGTTAAACGCTCCACCTCTTTGTTCATATCGCTTAAGAATTCTTTAATGAACTCAGGGTCAGGATTATCTGTCTGAATGAGTGAATCTGAAAGAAGTTTAATGATAGAAAGCGGTGTTTTTAGCTCATGGGAAGCATCAGAAACAAAAGCTTTTCTCTTTTCTTCCATTTCATCAATTCTGTCAATCAAGCTATTAAAAGCTATTGCAAGCTGGCCGATTTCGTCTTTTGTTTTTATTTCTGTTTTTTCAAGCTTGTTGTGAGGCATACTGTTTATGAATTTTGTGAACTGTTCGATGGGAAGTGTTAAAATTTTTGCCATTGACAAACTGAATATACCGACAAACACTATAATAAGCACTCCTAAAAGAGCCGTATAGTTTCTGACATCTATTATGATATCCTCAGTAGAGTCACCCGAAACAAGTAAATATATAGCGCCTATTGTCTGAGTATTTTTTATAACAGGAACCGCCGCTGAAATATACCAGTCACCATCCTCTTTATAAGACTGTGACGTACTTTTTGCTTCTTTTGAAAGAGCATCAATTATTGACGGATTGATAAAATACTTCCCTGTCTGACTTGTTAAAGAATAGGAATCATATATTACTCTGCTATCAGTATCAACCGCTATTGCCCTCGTATTTTTCTCTAACTGAAGCTGCGGTAATTTCATAGAAATATACGCATTTGAATAATTTTCAGATACAATACTTGCCATAATATTTGCACTTGTCAAAAGCTCTACTTTTCGCTGATTGAAAAGATATGTATAAAGTGTGTTGACCATAAAAAGGATTAAAGCTATCAGGACAACACAAATTATTATCATATATGTAGATACGATTTTTGAACGTATCGTTACAAACTTAAAGTTCTTTAAAATAGTAACCAACTCCCCACTTGGTATGAATGTATTTCGGCTCTGCAGGATTAGGCTCTATTTTTTCTCTCAGGCGTCTTACGTGAACGTCAACTGTTCTCACATCGCCCGGATATTCATATCCCCAGACTATGTCAAGAAGATTCTCTCTTGAATAAACCTTACCTGCATTTGTGATAAACAAATCCATAAGGTCAAATTCCTTTGATGTCAAATCAATTATTCTACCCTCTACATCAACTCTTCTTAAGTTATAGTCAAGCTGGATACTACCTAAAACCGCAACTGATTTTGTAGCTTTTGAATCAGCAGGTGTAACTCTTCTTAAAACTGCCTTTACACGTGCTTTTAATTCTAAGATATTAAACGGTTTTGTCAGATAATCGTCAGCACCGTACTCTAAGCCTAAAATCTTATCCATATCTTCTGTTTTTGCAGTCAGCATAATAATCGGAACATTGGAAAATTCACGGATTTTCTGGCAGACAGTAAGTCCGTCAATTTTCGGGAGCATTAAATCGAGTATGATTAAATCTATACTTTTATCTCCAGCCATTTTAAGTGCTTCTTCACCGTCATAGGCGGCAACAATGGTAAAACCATCTTGTTCAAAATTATATCTTATTCCCTTTACAAGTAATTTTTCATCATCAACAATAAGTATTTTCATACTCCTTTGCTCCTTTTCTTATCAGTTTAATGCATTTTTCAATATTTCAGCCTTATCGGTTCTCTCCCAAGGTAAATCAAGGTCACATCTTCCGAAATGTCCGTATGAAGCCGTCTGCTTATAGATAGGTCTTCTGAGGTCAAGCTCTTTTATGATTGCCGCAGGACGTAAATCAAAATACTTATTTACAAGCTCTGCAATCTTTTCTTCATCAATTTTTGCAGTTCCAAATGTTTCTACCATAACAGAAACAGGTTTTGCAACACCGATAGCATAAGCAATCTGAATTTCACATTTGTCAGCAAGGCCCGCCGCAACAATATTTTTAGCAACATATCTTCCCGCGTAAGCTGCACTTCTGTCAACTTTTGTCGGGTCTTTTCCTGAAAAAGCACCGCCGCCGTGACGAGCATAGCCGCCGTATGTATCAACAATGATTTTTCTGCCTGTATGACCTGAATCACCCTGAGGTCCGCCTGTTACGAACTTGCCTGTCGGGTTTATGTAATATTTAGTATCCTCTGTTATGAGCTCTTTCGGTATAACAGGTAAAATAACCTTTTCCATTATATCCTTTTTGATTGTTTCAAGTGTCACCGTATCGCTGTGTTGTGTTGAAACAACAACAGTATCAACTGCCACCGGCTTATCATTTTCATAAAGTACAGTAACCTGAGATTTTCCGTCAGGACGGATATATGAAATATCTCCGTTTTTTCTCACTTCGGAAAGCTTCTTTGTGAGCTTGTGAGCAAGGCTTATAGCAAGTGGCATATATTCCTCTGTTTCGTTGCAGGCATAACCAAACATCATACCCTGATCGCCTGCACCGATTGAGCCTATTTCATCTTTTCCCTCTTTTGCCTCCAGTGAATTATCAACACCAAGCGCAATATCGGGTGACTGTTTGTCGAGTGCCGTAATAACACCGCAGGTATCACAGTCAAAGCCGTATTTTGCTCTGTCATAACCTATTTCTCTTATAGTTTCTCTTACAATTTTTTGAATATCAATCTGTGCTGTAGTTGTTATTTCACCAACAACAGAAACAAGTCCTGTTGTGACAGTAACCTCACAAGCTACTCTGCCCTCGGGGTCTTGTGCCATAATTTCGTCTAATACCGCATCTGACAATATATCTGAAATTTTATCGGGATGTCCCTCTGTTACAGACTCAGATGTAAATAACATTCTCTTTTGTTTGTTCAATTTAATCTCTTCCTTTTATCTTAAATTTTCTTTTGTTTATACTTCCATAATAACCGGTAAAATCATTGGTTTTCTCTTTGTTTTTGAATATACAAAATCTCCAAGATTGTTTTTTAGCGCCGTCTTTAAGCTGTTCCAGTCGGTCATACCCTCATAGAAGCATTTATTTAAAGCAGCAAGTGCTAATTCTCTTGATTCGTCCATTAAATCTTCTGATTCACGAACATATACAAAACCTCTTGACAAAACTTCAGGTCCTGCTAAAATTGCTTTATCCTGCTTTCCTATTGTCACAACTACGACAATTATGCCGTCTTGCGCCAAATGCTTTCTGTCACGCAGGACAATATTTCCAACATCACCAACACCGAGTCCGTCAATCAACACAATGCCTGACGTAACTGTTCCGTTTAGCTTTATACCACTCTGAGTTATCTCAATGACCTTACCGATATCACCGACTATTATATTTTTGGGGTTTATACCGATACTTTCAGCAAGTGCAGCATGAAGCTTTAAGTGTCTGTATTCGCCGTGAACAGGAATGAAATATTTTGGCTTTGTCAAAGTTAGTAACAACTTGAGTTCTTCCTGACATGCGTGACCTGAAACGTGTATGTTTTCAAGTGATTTATATACAACCTCTGCTCCCTTTTTAAAGAGCTCGTTTATAACGTTTGAGATTGCTTTTTCATTTCCCGGAATTGGGGAAGCTGAAACGATAACCAAATCGCCTTTTGATATTTCAACTTTTTTATGGTCAGAGTATGCAATTCTGGATAGTGCACTCATTGCCTCTCCCTGACTGCCTGTTGTTATAATAACAATCTGATTTGCTCTGTATTTCTTTATCTCATCAATGCTTATTATAACACCTTCAGGAACTGTCATATATCCGAGCTGCATTGCAACCTCAACGACATTTTCCATACTTCTTCCCGAAAATGCAACTTTTCTGCCGTACCTGTATGCCGCATTTATAATCTGTTGCACTCTGTGGACATTTGATGCAAAGGTTGCAACAAATATACGTTTGTCACAATTTCTGAAAAGCTCATCAAATGTTTCGCCAACCGTACTCTCAGACATCGTATATCCAGGACGTTCTACGTTTGTACTGTCTGATAAAAGTGCTAAAACACCTTTATTTCCAAGCTCGCCAAAGCGGGCTAAGTCTATCATACTTCCCTCTATCGGTGTACTGTCAAGCTTGAAGTCGCCTGAATGAACAATTATTCCCATAGGTGTATGGAATGCGATTGCAACAGCATCAGCTATTGAATGATTGGTGTGGATAAATTCCACCTTTGTTTCTCCAATCTTAACAATATCCCCTGCTCTTACTCTGACAAGCTTTGTTTTTGAAAGTAGGTTATGTTCTTTCAGCTTAACCTCCACTAAGCCAAGTGTAAGTCTCGTTCCGTAAATAGGAATATCAAGTTTCTTTAAAAGAAAAGGCAAGCCTCCAATATGGTCCTCATGACCGTGAGTTAAAACAACTCCTCGTATTCTGTCTGCGTTCTTTTCAAGATATGTCATGTCCGGTATGACCATATCTATTCCCGGCATATCCTCATCCGGAAACGCAATTCCGCAATCAAGCACTATGAGGTCTTTTCCAAACTCAAATACTGTCAGATTTTTTCCGATCTCGTTAAGACCCCCAAGCGGAATTATTTTGATTTTTTGATTTTTTGACACAATTAAACCTCCGTATTTTCATTATTTTTCCGTTCTTTTATTTTATCTTATGTGTAAAAATTAATTGTTTATGTATCAATCTTTTTCTTCCGCACTGAATCTCGTTTTATTATATCCCCGATTTTCTGTTTCAATCAAAAGTAGACATAAAAACTCTATTATACTAATATTATAACACAATAAACTTACAATGTAAATAATATATTTTTATATAATTTATGAACTTTTTTTGTTTTTGTTGAAAAACATATACTTGTGTGATAAAATATTTCCATATTTTAAAAGGAGTGAAAATGTAAATGAAATATGTACTCAGACATTTAAAAGGCTACATAGGGCTGATATTTCTTGCTTTTATCTGCACTCTTTCTCGTGTGCTTGCAGAGCTTTCTCTCCCGAATTTGATGTCTGAAATTGTTGATAAAGGTATTGTGAATTCTGATATGGATTTTATCTTTAAAACAGGCGCTGTGATGGTAGTTTTATCACTTCTTTCTGCTTTAGCTTCCGTTTTTTCAAACTTTTTCGGCGCAAAAATAGGTGCATCTTTATCACGCGATTTAAGAAAAAGTATATATCAGAAAGTGCAAAGCTTTTCAAATACTGAATTTGATAAATTTGGTTCTGCTTCATTAATCACAAGATCTATAAATGATATTACGCAGCTTCAGCATTTTGTAATTATGTTCATAAGGACAGTTTTAATGGCACCACTTATGCTTTCAGGCTCAATAATTATGGCATTTTCCAAAAGCGTGAGCCTTGCTCTTATTTTCTTAGCGCTTATCCCTCCTTTAACACTTGTTATTATTCTCGTTTCAAAGCAAACAATTCCTCTTTCTGTTACAATGCAGAACAAAATGGACAGAATTAATCTCGTTTTGAGAGAAAAACTGACAGGAATGCGTGTTATCCGTGCTTTCACAATGGATGCTCATGAACAAAAGCGGTTCAGCGAAGCAAACAAATCATTTACACAAACAGCAATTCGTCTGCAGGTAATTTCATCTGCGCTTATGCCACTTTTATCACTCATTTTAAACACTGCTATTATATTGATAATCTGGATTGGAGCAAAAAATATTCAGCTAGGAAACCTGATGGTAGGCGACCTGATGGCAATCCTTCAGTATGTTACACACATTATGATGTCGCTTATGGTTATGTCTTTTATCTTTATCTCTCTGCCACGTGCAGGAGCTTCTGCTAAAAGAGTTTCAGAAATACTTGATACAGAGCCGTCAATAACTGACAGCCCTGATGCGATAGATTCCATAGACAGCAGTCTTATTGAGTTTAAAAATGTAAGCTTTAAATATCCAGGTTCAAGCGACTATGTCTTAAGAAACATCTCATTTGTAGCAGAACCGGGAAAAACAACCGCTATCATAGGAAGTACGGGAAGCGGAAAATCAACTTTAGCTTCATTAATACCGAGACTTTATGATGTGACAGAGGGTGCAATTTTTGTTGATAATAAAGACATACGCACTATAAAGCAGGCCACTTTACGTAAAAAAATCGGCTTTGTGCCACAAAAGGCAACTTTGTTCTCGGGTACAATAGAAGAAAATATAAAATACGGAAATGCTACTGCGTCAAATGAAGAAACAAAAAAAGCAGCTCTGATTTCTCAAAGCATGCCCTTTATTGAGAAAAAAGAAGGCAATATGAATGCAAACGTTGCACAGGGCGGTCAGAACTTCTCAGGAGGACAAAAGCAACGTCTTTCAATCGCAAGAGCTATTGCAAAAAATCCTGATATATTCATTTTTGATGACAGCTTTTCTGCTCTTGACTTCAAAACTGATGCAGCACTTAGAAAGGCTCTTTTTGAAACCACTCGTGATAAAACGGTGCTGATTATTGCACAACGTGTTTCAACTATTATGAATGCTGACAAAATCCTTGTCTTAGACGAAGGAAACTTAGTCGGCAGCGGAACTCACAAGGAATTATTTGAAAGCTGCGAGGTTTACAGAGAAATCGTGCTTTCACAGTTATCAAAGGAGGAGGCAATATGAGTAATAATCAAAGAACATCTGCTCCTCCGTCTCAGGCAGGCGGTTTCAGAGGTCCCGGTCCTGGCAGACCTCCCCATATGCGTCTTGCAGAAAAGCCAAAGAATTTCAAAAGCGGTCTAACAAGGCTTGTAAAATATCTTAAGCCGTATAGTCTTTTGCTGATTCTTCTTGTTTTATGTATACTTTTGGAAACGTTTTTCCACACAATTTCACCTAAACTCTTAGGTGATATAACAACCACTATTTTTGACGGTATAAAGCTGGGAACCGGTATTGACTTTGCAAAAATACTTTCCATACTCATACTCTTGGGGTTTACATATGTTTTTAATATCGGTTTTTCATATCTTCAGCAGGTGCTTATGTCACATATTTCACAGAATATGATGCAGTCGCTCCGCCGCGAAATTGATATTAAAATCGCTAAGCTGCCTCTAAAATATTTTGATAAACAAACTTACGGTGAAGTTTTAAGCCGTGCCACTAACGACGTTGATACAATTTCAAGTTCACTCCAGCAATCAATGAGTCAGATTATATCTTCTGTCGGTACGTTTGTTATGATTATCACGATGATGCTTATGATAAGCCCGATTCTTACACTGGTTGCAGCACTTACTCTGCCCTTTTCATTTTTTCTATCTGCTGCAGTAGTAAAAAAATCACAAAAGTACTTCAGGGGACAATCAAAATCCACGGGCAAAATGAGTGGTCATATTGAGGAAATGTACTCCGGACATACCATAATCAAGCTTTTTGGCAGAGAAAAAGCAGCAAAAGAAGATTTTGAAAAACTAAATGATGAGCTTTATACAAACAATTTAAAAGCTACTTTTGTATCATCAATAATGATGCCTCTTACAGGCTTAGTCGGAAACATCAGCTATGTCGCTATGTGTGTTATTGGTGGATTATTAGTGGCTAACGGAAAACTTAAAATTGGCGGTATTCAATCTTTCATTCAGTACCTTCGACAGTTTAATATGCCGATTTCGCAGCTTGCAAACATTGCAAATGTGCTTCAATCTACTGTAGCAGCTGCAGAGCGTATATTTGAGCTTTGTGATGAAGAGGAAGAGCTACGTCTTCCTGAGTATAAACCGCTTAATGAAAATATTTTAGGTGACGTGGAATTTAAAAATGTTTATTTTGGATACACAGGTAAAAAGCAGCTTATCCAAAATCTCAATTTAAAAATAGAACGCGGTGAGAAAATCGCCATTGTCGGACCGACAGGTGCAGGCAAAACAACTCTTGTAAATCTTCTTATGAGATTTTATGATTTAGATTCTGGACAGATTATTATTGACGGAGTTCCGTCTGACTCCGTTTCACGTGAAGACTTAAGAAAAGTTTTTGGTATGGTGCTTCAGGATACGTGGCTTTTTAACGGCACGATACGTGATAACTTAGCATACGGAAAACCTGATGCCACAGACGAAGAAATCATAGCTGCAGCTGAGCGTGCATACATATATAATTTCATAAAAGCTATGCCCGGCGGATTTGACTTTGTTTTAAATGAGGATGCAACAAATATTTCACAAGGTCAAAAGCAGTTACTCACAATCGCACGTGCTTTTTTAAAGAATCCAAAAATTCTTATTTTGGACGAAGCAACAAGCTCAGTTGATACAAGAACTGAAGTACTCATACAAAAGGCTATGGCAGACCTCACTCAAAACAGAACAAGTTTTATCATAGCTCACAGGCTTTCAACAATTCGCGATGCTGACAAAATTCTTGTTATGAACAATGGTGCTATTGTTGAACAAGGAAATCACGAATCTCTTATGAAACAGAACGGCTTTTATGCCGAGCTTTATAACAGTCAGTTCACAGAAAACAATGTAGGATAAAAAAATAACATAAAATAATTAAGGAAAAGGTGTTTTTATGATTAAAAAAATTACAAACGGAAGAATTATCACTGATAGTTTAACCGAAGGCAAAAACTTGTATTTCGACGAAAATGTGATTATTGACATCACGGAAAAAGACCTCCCTGCTGATGAAATTATTGATGCAGAGGGAGCTTATGTCAGCGCAGGTTTTATCGACATTCATACTCACGGCGGTGGCGGTGCTGAATATATGGACGGGTCTGTGCAGGCTATATGGGACAGTGCTCGTATTCACCTAAGTCACGGAACAACAAGTATTTACCCCACCACGTTGTCAAGCAGTACTGATATTCTTATTGAATCAATAGAGGATATCAAAAAGGCTATGGAAAATGAACCCTGCGATGTACCACACATTATGGGTGCGCATTTAGAAGGCCCATATTTCAGTCTTAATCAGTCAGGGGCACAAAATCCCAAATATATAACTCCACCGATAAAAGAAGATTATGAAAAAGTTGCAGAAGTTGGCAAAGGTGTTGTTAAACGTTGGAGCTTTGCACCTGAGCTTCCCGAAACAGACGAATTTATTGACTTTTTAAATGCAAACGGCATTGTTGCATCTATCGGACACAGCGATGCTACATATAAAGACGTAAAAAGAGCTTACGACAAAGGACTGCGCCTCGCTACTCACCTTTATTCAGGAATGTCCACGATTACAAGAGTCGGCGGCTTCAGGGTTTTAGGTGCAATTGAATCGTGCTTGCTTTTAGACGATATGATGGTTGAAACAATAGCCGACGGATGCCATCTTCCACCTGAGCTTTTAAGACTTATCTATAAAACTAAAGGTGCAGACAACATCTGTCTTGTGACAGACTCAATGCGTGCTGCAGGTCAGGACGTTAAAGAAACAGTAATCGGAAGTCGTGGTCAGGGTATGAAATGTATCGTAGAAGACGGAGTTGCTAAACTCCCTGACCGCACTGCATTTGCAGGCAGTATTGCAACGGCAGACAGACTCGTTCGCACTTTCTATAAAGATGCAGGTGTAGATATTGTAAATACAGTAAAAATGATAACAGTAAACCCTGCTAAAATTATGAATCTTGAAAATAAAGGAAAACTTAAAAAAGGCTACGATGCCGACATTGTAATCTTTGATGAAGACATAAACATCAAAAAAGTATTCAAGAGTAAAAACAAAGTTTTATTATAAAAAAATCAGGGTGCTACTATTAGTGGCGCCCTGATTTTTTTATTTTACTAATTTTTATGTCATTACAGTTGACTTTTTGTCTAAAAAATTATAAAATTATTAGTGATTGTTTTTATTAAACTGAATTTATTTATGGAAAGGAATATATATTATGAAAAAGTTAATGCTCGGCAATGAAGCCGTAGCCAGAGGTGCATATGAAGCAGGAGTTACTGTTGCATCTTCATATCCGGGAACTCCAAGTACGGAGATAACGGAATTTATCTCAAAATATGACGAAATATATTCAGAATGGGCGCCAAATGAAAAGGTCGCAACAGAAGTTTCTGTTGGTGCAGCAATCGCAGGTGCAAGAGCTCTTTCTGCGATGAAACACGTTGGTGTAAACGTTGCTGCAGACCCGTTGTTTACCGCATCATACACAGGAATAAACGGAGGCTTGGTTATCTGTGTAGCTGATGACCCCGGTATGCACAGCTCACAAAACGAACAGGATAGCCGCAACTATGCAATAGCTGCTAAGCTACCTATGCTTGAGCCATCAGACAGCGGCGAGTGTAAAGAATTCTTAAAGCTTGCATATGACATAAGTGAAGAATTTGATACCCCTGTTTTATTCAGGCTTACAACAAGAGTTGCTCATTCACAGAGCTTAGTTGAGCTTTCGGACAGAAAAGAAAGAGCACTCCCTGAATATAAAAAAGATTCTCCGAAATATGCTATGATTCCCGGATATGCTCGTCCTAAGCATATAGCAGTTGAAAAAAGAACTGTGGCTCTTTCAGAATATAGCAACAAAACAGAAATTAACAAGGTTATAAAAGGGTCAGATAAAATTGGTATTATTGCAGCAGGTATTTCATATCAGTATGCAAAAGAAGCTATGCCTGATGCTTCATTTTTAAAGCTTGGTTTAATCAATCCTCTGCCGATGGATAAAATTGCAGATTTTGCTGCATCGGTTGATAAGTGCTATATCGTAGAAGAGCTTGACCCTGTTTTTGAAAAACAGATTAAGGCTATGGGCATAAATGTAATCGGAAAAGAAATTCTGCCACTTTGCGGCGAATATACTTCTTCACTTTTAAAAGAAAAGATATTAGGAACCGCTCTGCCCGAAGCTTTAAAGACAGAAAATGTACCTGTTCGTCCGCCTGTTATGTGTCCCGGCTGCTCTCACAGAGGAGTATTTTATGTCCTCAAAAAGCTTGGCCTTGCAGTAAGCGGTGACATTGGCTGTTATTCACTCGGTTGTATGCAACCCTTAGATAGCATCGATTCAATCATCTGTATGGGTGCAAGTATTTCTGCTCT
This sequence comes from Clostridia bacterium, assembly GCA_045648985.1. Classification (GTDB taxonomy): domain Bacteria; phylum Bacillota; class Clostridia; order UBA1381; family UBA9506; genus SIG437. The sequence continues at coordinate 61,432 of JAZROZ010000037.1, read as the reverse complement.
TCATGGTATGGAAAAAGCAAGAGGAAGAGATTTTGCTAAAAAATCTGTTGCGGTTTTAGGCGACTCTACATTCATACATTCAGGTATCACGGGCTTAATTGATATCGTATATAACAAAGGAACATCAACCGTTATTATTTTAGATAACTCAATTACAGGTATGACAGGTCATCAACAGAACCCATCAACAGGCTTTACTATCAAAGGCGAGCCTACAAAACAGGTTGATTTGGTTAAGCTCTGCGATGCTATCGGCATAGAGAGAGTTGTGGTTAGTGACCCGTTTGATATTGATAATTTTGAAAAAGTATTAAAAGAAGAATTAAATGCTGACGAGCCTTCTGTTATTATCGCACAACGTCCATGCGCACTCATTAAAAAGGCAGGTTACAGCGGACTTTACGTTATTAACGACAAGTGCAAAAATTGTAAGATGTGCATGAAGCTCGGATGCCCTGCAATATCATTAGCAGGTGGCAAGCCGCAGATTGATGAAACGCTTTGTGTTGGCTGTGGATTGTGCCCGAATATTTGTAAATTCGGTGCAATCGAAAGAGTTAAATAATTGGAGGTATTTAAAGCTATGAATATTATGATAGTAGGTGTTGGCGGACAGGGAACACTGCTTGCCAGCAGAATTATTGGTGCTGCTACTTTAGCAACAGGCGCCGATGTTAAACTTTCCGAAGTGCACGGCATGAGCCAACGTGGCGGAAGTGTTGTAACATATGTTAAATACGGCGAAGATATCGCATCTCCCGTAATTGACCTTTGTGAGGCTGACGTAATTTTGGCTTTTGAAAAATTAGAAGCACTAAGGTCTGTACCCTACCTTAAAAAAGGCGGTACTTTAATCGTTAATACTCAGGAAACAAACCCTATGCCTGTTATCACAGGTGCAGCTAAATATCCTGAAAATATTATAGAAAAAATTAAGGATATGGGCGTAAACGTGATTCCATGCGATGCTTTAAGCTTAGCAAAGGAAGCAGGCAATTTAAAGTCTGTGAACGTGGCTTTAATTGGTGTGCTTGCTAAACACTCAAATATAGATAAAAGCATCTGGCTGGATAGCCTAAAATCTACTGTTAAGCCACAGTTTATAGAAGTTAACGAAAAGGCATTTTGTCTTGGTTATGACTTTTAATTTTAAGGAGTTGGGTAAAAATGGCTAAAATATGGAACGAAAAATACGAGTGTATGAGTCGCGATGAAATGAATACACTTCAGTCTGAACGATTAGTTTCTCAGGTTAAATATATATATGAGAATGTTCCTTACTACAAAAATCTTATGGATAAAAAAGGAGTTCTGCCCGGTGATATTAAAACAATCGAGGATTTAAAATATCTTCCTTTCCTTACAAAGCAGGACTTAAGAGATACATACCCGTATGGACTGTTTGCAGCTGATACAAAGGATATCATTGAGCTTCACGCATCAAGCGGAACAACAGGTAAGCAAGTTGTTGCAGGATATACTAAAAAGGATATTGACATCTGGGCAGAAGCTATGGCAAGAACATTAACCTCTGCAGGCGCTGACAAGGATTCTTTTGTGCAGGTAGCATATGGCTATGGTCTGTTTACAGGCGGCTTTGGTGCTCACCACGGTGCACAGAAAATCGGCGCAACTGCTATCCCGATTTCATCGGGTAATACTCAAAGGCAGATCACTGTTTTAAAAGACTTCGGTACAACAATCTTAGCTTGTACTCCATCTTATGCACTATATATTGCTGAAACATTGGAAGAAATGGGTATTGACAAATCAGAGCTTTCCCTAAAAGCAGGTGTTTTTGGTGCTGAGCCATGGAGTGATGAAATGCGTGACGAAATTGAAAGAAGACTTGGTATTAACGCGGTTGATATCTATGGTCTTACAGAAATTACAGGTCCGGGTGTTTCATTTGAATGTTCTGACCGCTCAGGACTTCACGTAAACGAAGACCATTTCGTTCCTGAAATCATCGACCCTGCTACAGGCGAGGTACTTCCTCCTGGTTCTGTAGGCGAACTTGTATTTTCATGTATCACCAAAGAAGGTATGCCCTTGCTTCGTTACAGAACTCGTGATATTACAAGTCTCAACTATGAAAAATGTGCTTGTGGCAGAACTTTGGTGCGTATGAATAAAGTACAGGGCAGAACTGATGATATGCTCATCATTCGTGGTGTAAATGTATTCCCGTCACAGATTGAGGGTGTGCTTTTAGACCTTGGCAAAACTGCTCCATACTATATGATTATCGTTGACCGTCAGGGTGTTTTAGACACATTCGAGGTTCACGTTGAAATGCTTGATGAATTTTTCTCAGACGAAGTAAGGCAGCTTGAGAAATTAGAAAATGAAATCAGAGGAAAGCTCCAGAGTCTTCTCGGCATATCTCCTAAGGTTAAGCTTGTTGCTCCTAAGTCAATCCCGAGAAGCGAGGGAAAAGCAGTTCGTGTAATAGATAAGAGAAAGAAATAAAAGGAGACAAAATTATGTTTGTAAAACAAATTTCAGTTTTTGTAGAAAATACAAAAGGTGCTCTTTCAAAAGTAACCGATATATTAGCTAAAAACAATATCAATATTCGTGCTCTTTCAATTGCTGATACAACAGATTTCGGTATTTTGAGATTAATTGTAAATGACCCGTATAGAGCAGTAACTGTTTTAAAAGATAATGATATCACTGTAAAATCAACAGACGTTATTGCGATTGCAATAAAAGATGAGCCGTCAGGACTTCATGATGCTCTTTCTGTTTTGAAAAATGCAGATGTTACTGTCGAATATATGTATGCTTTCATTTGCCGCTCAGAATCTGATGCATATGTTATCGTAAAAGCAGATGATGCACAAGAAGCACTTAATGCTCTCCAGACAGGAGGAGTGAAGGTTTTACCTTCATGCGATGTGTATGAACTTTGATTTTTTGAAGAAAGAATATGACATAAAGGACTCTGCCATAAGTCTTTTGATAAAGGCAGAGGAAGATGTTAAAGACAGATTTTCAAAAATTGATGAGATTGCAGCAGATAACACCTTAAAGGTGTTATCTGCCTTTAAACGTCACAATGTAAGCGAGATGCATTTAGGTCTTACCACAGGCTACGGCTATGACGATGTAGGCCGTGATACTTTAGACAAAATATATGCAGACGTTTTCGGCACTGAAAGTGCAATAGTACGTCACAGTATTGTCTCAGGCACTCATGCACTCTGTTTATGTCTTTTTGGACTGCTTCGCCCGGGTGATACTCTCCTTTCTGTAACAGGAAAGCCTTATGATACGTTAGAGGAAGTTATCGGCATCAGGGGAAAAGCATCAGGCTCGCTACATGACTGGGGTGTTAACTACCGCGAAATTGATTTACTTCCTAACGGTTCAGCTGATTTTGATGCAATTAAAAATGCAGTAACAGAAGACGTCAAGGTCGTTACCATTCAGCGTTCTAAAGGATATGCGTGGCGAAAATCACTTTCTGTTTCTGACATAGGTGAAATCATCGCCTGCGTAAAAGCTAAAAATCCAAATGTTTTATGTATGGTAGATAACTGCTATGGTGAGTTTGTTGAAACAATCGAGCCAACAGATGTAGGTGCAGATGTCATTGTCGGCTCACTTATCAAAAATCCGGGCGGTGGAATCAGCTTAACAGGCGGATATATCGCAGGTAAAGAGATAGCAATAGAAAAGATTTCATATCGCTTAACTGCTCCGGGAATCGGAAATGAAGTTGGTGCGACACTCGGTATGAACAGAAGTATGTATCAGGGCTTTTTCTTAGCACCGCACACAGTAGCTCAAAGTGTGAAAACTGCAATCTTAGCTTCCCGTATGCTTGAACTTGCAGGCTTTAGCGTATGCCCTGAATCAAACGAAGAAAGACATGATATTATTCAGGCAGTAAGGCTATTAGATAAGAATAAATTATGTGCATTTTGTGCAGGAATTCAAAGGGGCGCACCTATTGATTCTTTTGTTACTCCTACTCCCTGGAATATGCCCGGATATAACGAGCAGGTTATTATGGCAGCGGGTGCTTTCGTTTCAGGTGCAAGCATAGAGATTTCTGCCGATGCACCGATAAAAGAGCCGTATATTGCATATATGCAGGGCGGACTGACATATGAAAGCGGAAAGATTGCCGTACTTTGCGCTGTAAGCGATATTCTGGAGGATTAATTATGAATGACAGACTGAAAAAACAAATTGATTTCATTGTTGAGATTGACAAAATGAAAAGTGTTTTCAGAAAAAACATTATAATTGACAGAACAAGAAATGAAAACGATGCAGAGCATTCATGGCATATTGCAGTAATTGCCATGCTTTTATATGAATATGCATACAAGCCTGATATTGACCTTTTGCACGTTTTAAAAATGCTTTTAATTCACGATATCATAGAAGTCTATGCAGGTGATACCTTTGCCTTTGACGAAAAAGCAAATGTGGACAAAGAAGAACGTGAAAAAGAAGCCGCAGACAAAATTTTTGGTATGCTTCCCGATGACCAGAATAAAGAATACAGAGCACTATGGGAAGAATTTGATGCGATGGAAACTCCAGAATCAATTTATGCAGCAGCTACTGACAGATTTGAGCCGTTTATTTTAAATTGCAACACAGATGGCCACACATGGCGCTTAGCTGACATCACAAAAGACAGGGTTTACAAAAGACTTTATCAGACTAAAATTGCAATGCCTGCCCTTTGGGATGCGATTGAAAGTTTGATTAAAGAAAACATTAAAAAAGGATATATAAGACCATAAAAAAAGCCACAACATATGTTGTGGCTTTTTCTCTATCTTGCAGGAATTAATATTTTCTCTCTGGGTGCAGATAATTCTTCTATATGATTTGCATCTTTAATACGTTTGATTGTTGTATTATAGTGTTTAGCAATATCCCATAGTGTATCACCATTTTGTACAAAATATATTATGATTTGCGGCATGCTTTTTATATCATCGGGCATCTCAGAAATAGTACAATCCGAAATCATATGCTCATCAAACTCTTCTGTCATTCTTACAAAAAATTCTACATTAGTCCTGATTTCAACTTCTCTTTCGCTTAAAATATTGAAGTTTGTTCCCGTCACACAAACGTTATATTCACACAGACAATCTGAATTAGCGGGGTCAATGTCTATTACATGCTCAAATGCAAATTCACAAGTCTCAGAATTTAAAGCACCATCATCTGCACAATAAATCAAAAATGCAGTAATATCGCCCCTTAAAACAAGTTTATCTCCCTTGTTTTCACATTCTCTTATAACTGGACGTGTCGTTACATTTGAAACACGGACAATTAAAGGTGCATCATCTGCAAGCATCATATTATTTTTAAATGAAACGCGGCTTGTTCCTTCATTTATATTTTTTCTTAATCTCTTTGTTTCTCTTTTAGGTGTACATAACTTGCCCGGATAATATAAATCTTCAAGAATATTCATATCATAAATTTTAGACGCCGTTATATTTGCGCAAATTGTAACAGAAATCTCTATCATTCTCGGGTCACCGTTTAAATCATATGTAACGTTAGCCGAAATCTCCTTTATGTCATATGTGACGTTACACATACAATCATCAAAAAGTCCTTCTGCTTCGATATTTTCATAAAACGGAAGCTCGTGCTCCATACATTCATGAATAAATCCCTCTTCAAACCCTGTATAAAGTGTCAATACATTTACAGAGCCTGAAAGAGCAATATTGTTATTAGACGCCTTGCACTCCCCTTTTGTTATCGTTACACTAGTTTTTAACAACTCCTCAATATCGCATTTAGCCGCAGGAACCTCTAAGCTTTCAGCAAATACAAATTGTTTCTGGCAATCAACTGCTGTTGAATGGATACTGATGCTTTTCATTTTTGTTTCAGCCTGAGTATTTTCTAAAACACCCGTAATAACAGGAAGCTGATTTTTTTCATATGCCTTTACGTTAAGCTCAACCGTAATTTTCACATTTACTTTACGTGAATTAACAACATTGTAATTAACTGATACAACATCTGCTTTAACGCTTACTGATGGATTTTCAGAACTGCAGCTAAATGAATCATGAAAATCAAGCTTGGTGTTTATGGACTTTAGTTTCGGCATATTTTCTTCGGCATTTTCAGGTGCATACAGAATATTTACAAAAAGGCATCCTGAAATATTGATTTTTCCGTTTTGTGAGTCTTTTGAAATCACTGAGGCATTCGCATCAGCAAGCAGTATTTTGCTTATATCGGGATTTACATCAGGAACTATAATATCACCCTCTACAAGCAAAATTGACTTTTCATTTTTTTTGAGTTCGTTTAAATTTATCAACTCGGTTTCAAAATTAACAGACATAAAAAACCTCCGTAAAATTTAATTATTCAGTACATTTATATTAGAATAGTCTCTAAATTATTACATATACTAAAAAAATCGGAGGTGGAAAGCTTGGTCACGGTTGGAATAATTGAAGAAAACAGTGAAATAAAGAACTTTCTCAAAGAGTTATATAATGAGTACAATTTCACGGCTGACCCTTTTAAAGCTACATGTGATATAATAATTAATAACAATTCTTCACTATTACAAAACACAAACTGCAATTTATGTCTGCTTAATTCTGACGAAGAAACAAAACTAAATATTAAAAACAAAACTGTTGTAATTTCATACGGACTTAATCCACTCTCCACCGTTACAGCTTCAAGTATAAAATATGACGATGAAATACTTTGCTTTCAATTCTGTCTTCAACGTACAATATATAGCTTATCAGGCAAAAAAATAGAGCCTCAGGAATTCCCCATACGTTTAAAACGCAAAGGTTTAAAAATCCATTCAGCTCTTGCTATTGTGACATTTGCTCTTATTTGTAATTATTAAAAATTTATTGTTTTTGCCATGTCCTTGGAATGAAAATCAAAAGAAGCGGGAAAAGCTCAAGACGACCTGCAAGCATATCAAACATAAGCACATATTTAGACAAATTCGAAAATTCAGCAAAATTCCCCGCAGGACCAACCATATCAAGACCGGGACCTACGTTATTAAGTGCTGTTATTACTGCAGTTACATTTGTTGTAAAGCTAAAGTTATCAACACTTATGAAAAGCAGTGATACAAACAATATTGTAAAAAACGTGATTAAATAAACGTTTACCGAACGTATTACATCGTGCTCCACACTTTTGCCATCAACCTTGATTATTTTAACAAGCGAAGGATGAAGAAGATGTGTAATTTCTTTTTTTACTGTTTTTCCCATTATAATAAATCTTGAAATCTTCATACCGCCACCTGTTGAGCCGGCACACGCACCTATAAACATAAGTATTACAAGAACGGTCTTGGAAAATTCAGGCCATAAATTAAAATCAGTTGTTGCATATCCTGTTGTTGTCATAATTGAAGCAACCTGAAAAGCACTATGCCTGATTCCTTCTGCTATCGTGTAATCACCTGAAATATTGAAAAATATCAAAATTGCAGCTGCAAAAAAGATACCTAAATAGTATCGAAACTCTGTCAGTTTAAATGCCTGCAGGGGCTTTTTTATCAGGAACAAATAGTAAACATTAAAGTTTATACCAAAAAGGAGCATAAAAATGGTTATTACCCATTGTTGATATGAACTAAATGATGCAACACTATCATTATATATTCCAAATCCGCCTGTTCCTGCTGTGGCAAATGCAGTTACCAAAGAATCGTAAAGCGGCATATCGCCAATGAGCAGGAATATGACGTTTAAAACTGTCATTACAAAGTAAATTACGTATAGGATGAGCGCTGTATGTCGAACTTTCGGCACTAGCTTTCCGACAGAAGGGCCTGTACTTTCTAAGCGCATAAGATGGAAATTATGTCCTCCTGCCAAAGGCGTAACAGCAAGCAGGAATACTAAAACACCCATACCGCCAATCCAATGCGTAAACGAGCGCCAGAAAAGACCTGTTTTACTCATTGCTTCAACATCTGTGAGTATCGTAGCTCCCGTAGTTGTAAACCCTGAAACTGTTTCAAAAAGTGCATCTGTAAAACTCTTGATTTCACCTGAAAAAACAAAGGGCAAGGCACCCACAATACTAATTATTATCCACGATAGAGATACGGTCACAAAACCTTCTTTAGCATAAAACATCTTGTTTGTAGGTTTTTTCTTATATAAAGCAAAACCCAGAATAAGACACAACAATCCAACCGCCAAATAATAAATGCCGACAGTTTCACTATAACAAATGGATACGATACATGGAAGAAGCAGAAAAAAGCCTTCAAATAGCAGTACCGTTCCAAGTAAAGATTTAATAATTGCAAAGTTCATTAAAAGGACCTCTTCTAATATATTATTTCAAAATTTTACCGAGATCTGTAAGACCTGTTACTGTTGTTGTGACAATAACTGTATCACCTGCATGAATTTCGTCACTACCTTTTGGAATTATAATTTTCCCTTTTCTGTTAATACACGTAACCAATACATTTTGTCTTATATTAAGCTCAGCAAGTGGTATGCCGATAACAGGAGATGTGTCACTCACACGGAATTCTAAAGCTTCAACTTTGTTTCCTATTATCTTGTAAAGAGTTTCTACGTTACTTCCCATTGAATTCTGCATAGCACGTACATACTGAAGAATTCTGTCTGATGTGATGAACTTAGGATATACAATACTTCCAAGCTCTAACTTATCTATTATAACATCAAAATTCTGTCTGTTGATTTTTGTGATTATTTTAGCCTCTGACTGATTTTTAACATAGAGCGAAAGCATAATATTTTCTTCATCAAGGTTTGTAAGGGAAACAAATGACTGGGCATCCTTTAAACCTTCCGACATAAGTACCGTTTCGTTTGTTCCGTCTCCGTGAATAATCATTGCTTCAGGAAGCATCTCGCTTAAAAGCTCACATCTTTCCTTTTTCTGTTCGATTATTTTAACGCGTATTCCCATATTAATCAGCTGTGCTGCTAAGTAATATGATATTTTTCCACCGCCTACTATCATAGTATCTTTTACGGGATTTGTAAGGATATCTGCTTTTTTGAAAAACTCTGCGGCTTCTTTTGGTTTAGCAACCATAGAAACAATATCATGCTCATATAAAAGCGTCGAACCTATAGGTGTTATAACATCTCCGCCCCGCTGAATACCGCAAATGAGTACGTCACAATTAAATTTTGCACGAAGGTCAGCAAGCCTTAAATTAACGAGCTTTGAAGTTTTTTTAACTTCAAATTCCAAAATTTCTACTCTGCCCTTTGCAAATGTATCTATCTTAATCGCACTTGGAAAACGCAGAATTCGTGCAATTTCTGTCGCTGTTGCAAGTTCAGGATTAACTATCATGGCAAGCCCGAGTTCTTCTTTAAACACTTCAAGCTCTTTTCCATATATAGGATTTCTCACACGGGCAATCGTTTTACAATGACCTGCCTTTCTTCCTATCAAGCAGCATAGGAGATTGAGCTCATCAGATGCCGTCATAGCAATCAAAAGGTCAGCAGTTTCTATTCCTGCCTCCATTAAAACACTATGACTTGCACCATGACCTACAACAGTTCTTACATCTAACGTGTTTGTAAGCTCATTTAATACGGCGGGGTCAGTATCTATTAATGTAAGATTATGATTTTCTGCATCAAGTTGCTCAGCGAGTGATGAACCAACTTTTCCGCATCCAACAATAATAATTTCCATTCTTAAAAATCATTTCCTTTTTGTGTGCAGATAATCTGCATTTATATTTTGACTATATTGTATAGCAAATATCTTTTAAAGTCAATACTTTTGCTTTTGCTTTATTGACAATGCTTCTTTCAAGTGGTATAATACTACCCATAAAGCAGAGCAGGCATTGCGCGTTAAGTGTCGGAAAATGGGAGTAGAGTTTCCGAACGAAGAGATTTGTCTAAGTCATTCTTGCGGTGTAATGCTTCCATCCGCTGTTTTTAAAAATGAAATATTTTTATTGACAGCCCCTGCAAAGAATACAAAGGGGATTTTTTTATGCAAAAAAACATAACACTTAAGGAAATTATTCAAACGGCACTACTGATAGCAATCACACTGATACTCAGGAATTTCAGCTATATGTTATACTTTGGCGGGGGAACAGGTATGCGTGTTGGCTTGTCAACATTCTTTTCCAAGCTACCTGCACTTTTATTTGGTCCGTTATATGGAGGAATAGCAGATGGTGTTATTGACGTTTTGGCATACATAATAAAGCCTGAGGGCGGATATATGCCACTTTTAACACTTACTGCAATACTTGGCGGAGTTATGGCAGGGTTTTTATGGAAATATGCAAAAAACATAAATGACAAAATGTTTAAAAAAATTTTTGCATATGTTTTTGGAGTAATTCTTGTTTTTGGTGCAGCAAACTGGATATTATCAAGCTTTTATCCTGATTTTACATATTCAATATGGCTTTTGGGATTTAAAAAACTCTCTTTCTTTACCGTATGGCCTACTTTAGCAGGCATTTTGGCATTAGCACTCTTTACATTAGACACACTTTTAAAAGAAAAACTGTCTATACCAAATGATTTTATAAAGCTTTTTACCGTACTCTTTACTGCAAATATTATTGTTACAACTTTAAACACATTTATCCTTATGTTGTTTATCCCAGCTCTGTCTGAAATGGGATTTATTGCATTTTACATTCCACGCTTCATCGAGGAATGTATTATGACAATACTTCAAAGTTATGTTATATCGTATCTTTTGAAAGTATATAATAAAATGAAATTCTAGGAGAAATCTATGGCAATTCAGATAAATAATATAAAAACGTCATTAGACACTGATTTTGGCGAACTTAAAAGTATCGCCTTAAAAAAGTTGTCTAAAAAAGACTCTGATTGCCTTTCTTTTAAGGTTTTAAAACAATCAATTGATGCAAGAAAGAAAAATATTTCCTTTGTTTACAGTGTACTTGTTACATTGAAAAGCGAAAAAAACATCGCAAAAAATAATGATATTCTTTTTATACCCGATGAAGAAAAGAAAGAGATTATATACGGCACAAAAAAACTTTCAAACCGACCTGTTGTTATTGGTGCAGGTCCATGCGGTCTTTTCTGTGCACTAACTTTAGCAAGGCATGGATATAATCCTATACTTATTGAACGTGGTGCAGCTGTTGATGAACGTACAAAAGCGGTTCACACGTTCTGGAATGATAAAAAGCTCGATAGCGACTCTAACGTACAGTTTGGAGAGGGTGGCGCAGGGACTTTTTCTGATGGCAAGCTGACGACAAGAATCAATGACAGAAAAATAGAAGAAGTTCTTTCTGATTTTGTAAAATTTGGAGCTTGTGACGATATTTTATATAAAGCTAAACCTCACATTGGGACAGATATTCTCTCAAAGGTTGTAAAAAATATGAGAGAAGAAATTATCTCATTAGGTGGTGAGGTACGTTTTAATACCAAGCTCGATAAAATACATTTATCGAATAATAAAATAAATAAAATTACACTTTCAACGGGCGATGAGCTTTTATGTGATGTGCTTTGTTTAGCAATAGGTCACTCAGCACGTGATACATATGAAATGCTTTTTAATCTGGGAATTGATATGATTGTAAAGCCGTTTTCTGTTGGAGTGAGAATTGAACATTTAAGAAAAGATATTGACACCTCGATGTATGGTGATTTTGCGGGGCATCCTGCACTTGGTGCGGCATCATATCAGCTTTCATATAGAAACGGAAACGACAGATGTTATTCTTTTTGTATGTGTCCGGGTGGCACAGTAGTTGCGGCAGCATCAGAAGAAAACACGGTTGTAACAAACGGCATGAGTTATCATGCACGTGATATGGAAAATTCAAATGCGGCGCTTTGCGTTAATGTGGATGAAAACGATTTTAAAAGCTCTTCTCCGCTATCTGCCATACGTTTTCAAAAAGAGCTTGAAAAAGCTGCATTTTTCTCAGGAGGCAAAAGCTATAAAGCTCCCGCGCAGACAGTAGGAGACTTTTTAAAGAACAGAAAAACAAAGGATTTTGGAAAAATCACACCAAGCTTTACTTGCGGAGTAACGCCTGCGGATTTACGTGAATGTTTGCCTTTAAAGGTTTCTGACACTTTATCAGATGCCCTTTTATATTTCGACACGAAAATTAAAGGATATGCTAAAGAAGAAGCCGTGCTTACAGGCATAGAAACAAGAACGAGTGCACCCGTGAGAATACTTCGAAACGAAAATTTAGAAAGCACTTCTGCTTTTGGGTTATACCCTTGCGGCGAAGGTGCAGGATATGCAGGAGGCATAATGAGCGCCGCCGTTGACGGAATAAATGTGGCAGAGAAGATTATAAAAACTTATTTACCAATAAACAGCTAAAGGGACAGTGCTTTCGCACTGTCCCTTTTTAAGAGAATCGAAAAAAATGTTTTAGAGGGGACAAACTGAGCCAAAGCGAAAGCTTTGGGATACCCGAAGGCGTACATAGGTACGCCGAGAGGCGAAGTTTGTTCGCAGCAAAAAGGCTTTATATTGCCTTTTTGCGCTCTTTTCTTTTTTACATTCTCTTTGCGGAGGTTGAGTGATATATTTTTTTGGTTGGTCGGCTGATTATTTTACTATAACGATTTCCTTGACTTCATCTTTATAGATTCTTATTAATACTCTGCTTGCGTCAAGTTCGTCATATTGCGGGATGTCTCCCGGTGTAACAACCTTGATGGCATTAGTGGTTTTCGCTGTGTTAAGCTCATAAACCGTTGCATTCGAAATTGCGTAGTTAGTTACTGCGCCACCATTTACTGTTACGTTTATAGAGTTTGCAAATTTCTTTGCAACTTTACCATATACTATCTGAAGGTCGTCAGAAATTGTTGTTGATGATTCAGTTCCCTTATCAGCTGCTTCAAATAAAACTCTTATGCTCTGGATTTCACCTTTTGCATTTGTTCTTACCTGAATAACATCACCTGTTTTGAGTTCCTCGCCATCTCCATTTACTAAAATTCCTGTTTCTTCAGTTTCAAATGAAACCTTCTCGCCATTCTGATATCCGTAAAGTTTATCGATGAGTTCATTTGAGTCATTTGTTGTAACTGCGATTGTATCAACGATTACCATAGAGCCGTCTAAGTTTGCTACGCCCTGTGAATTTGTTACAATGACTACTTTTGCTGTTAAATCTTCGCCCAAATCGTAGATTGATACGTCGTATTCTGTTTTATCTTCAAAGATTGACATATCCTCGATTGAAAAATCCTCTGTATCTGTTTTACCTGCAGGGATATCAAATACGATTGTGTTTTCGTCTACATTGTAGCTTCCAAGCTTTTTAGAAGCCTCTTTATAAGTTAAGCTGTCTTTAACGTTTAAGGTAAAGGATGATTTATTTACTTCACCTGTTCCTGTTTTATCAACAGCAGTGTTTATCTGTGAAAGAACACCGTCTGAATTTGTTTCAAATGTTATAAGCTGAGGCACAAAATCGTCGTTTGAGTCAGAAAGTGCATCAAAAACCTCTGCAGGTGTTTTTCCGCTTGTACCGTTTAATTTGATTTTCTCACCTGATTTTAAAACAACTGTTTTTCCCTCTTTATCAAAGATTTTGATTTCCAAAACCTTATCAAAGCCTGTTGTCACTCCGCCTGCTACTGCGTATGCGTAGTTAGAAGAAAGAGTCTTGCTTGCATCTACTGCTGCAATTTTTCCTTCTATATCAAGGTAGAATGTGCCTTCGTCGCCTAAGTTTATATCATTTTCATAGCTTTTAGCAATTTTATATTTTTTGCCGCCTATTGTTCTTTCGTCATCTTTTTTCTCTGTTACTTTACCTGTTACTGATTCAGCTGAAACGTTTACTACGATGATTGAAGAGTCCTTACTCTTAGCAACACTTAAAACGTTCCATTCTACTAAATCGGAAAGCTCGATAACCTGTGAGCTTTTTGTGATTACGAAATTAACATCTTTATCTTCAGGGTCAAGTACGAGTGATGGTTTGCCGTATTTGTCTGTTACACGGTTAGATGTTTCTATAACTTCTTCTACAACATAGTTTTCATATGATGTTACAAATACGATATCATAAATATCATCGTTATCAGCATCTAAAACTGTGATTTTACCCGACTGTGGTGTGAGCTCTGATGTTGAGAATGAAATCGGTTTACCGTTAAATATCATCTTAGCATCAGCAGCAATTGTAAGCTCCTGTGGGTTTTTATCTGTTTCTTTATTAATCCAGTATTTTAAAAGAGTAGTTTCTGTCTGCACAGCTGAGTGAACATTCTCAGTCTGGATTGTTACATCGTGGTTTAAATTTTTAGTAGGTCTTGCAAGTAAAACTGTATTATCACCGTCATCTTCTTCCAGAGAATAATAAGTTACATTATAACCTAAAAGATTACGGATAGCGGCGATTGCTTTATCAGAAACATAATAAACGTTTTCACCGATTCTTACCTGATTATCTTTTAAGTTGCTTGTACCTGTTAAACTGCTTTGCCCTATTGCTGTAATCTGACCTGTGAGTTTTGAAACACCTAATACATCATAAAGTAATGTTTTATCAACAACTTCATATTTCTCATTTGAACCAAAGCCTGTCTGCTCCATCATCTTTACTGTTAATGCATTAAATGTCATCTGAGCAACAACACCTCTTGATACAGGTTCATTATCATTTGCTACAGCATTTTTTGCAATACCGTTCTGAGTACCTACTGAAACATAACCATTAGGGAATCCACCCTTGTTAAGTGCTGCAGGCTCATGCCCGATTATTCTTACTAAGATTGTCATTGCCTCTGCATAAGTGATTGAATCATCAGGACGGAAATTATTTTCATCGTCACCAATTACAACACCCTGCTGAGTTGCAATATTGATATATCCTGATGCCCAGTGATTATCCACAACGTCAGGATATTTTGTCTTTCCCTGTGAGCTTTCTGCCAGGTCCCCAAGTCCCATAGCTTCAACAGCAACCTTTGCAAACTCTGAACGCTTGATGCTTTCATTAGGTCTAAATAACCCTGTTTCTGCATCACCAATCATAATATCTAAAGCGCCAAGTGTTTCTATAGCTTCTTCATGTTTTGAGCCAACTGCATCTGAAGGGAGGGATGCAAAACTCTGAACTGCCATACTTACTGTCATTATCAATGTCAATACTATTGCAGCCATTTTTTTAGACATAGTCATTTTTGTTTCCTCCTAAATATTTTTCTCTCATTTTGTGGTTGTCAAAGCCAAGCTTTGCAAAAATCACAAGCCACCTCCTTGTTAAAGTGTCATAATATAAGAAAACTAACGATACTATCATGATGTCAAATTCGTTATCGTTTCGTTGTTATGTCAACCACAAATAATATGATACTATAGCAGGGAACAAAAATCAACGCACAATTTCTGGTAATTTCTAAATGTGTGTATAAAAGCAATAAAGAAACAAAAAATAAGTGTATTTTTATTGACTTTTACTCCCTTTACTATTATAATATATATTGTTACATTATGGTATAAGGGGAAATATTTGTTTATGATAAGAATAAACGATACTGTAAAACGTGAAACTTTATATATTACAGCTTTTGTTATTATACTAAGTGTTTTAATGCAAGCCGTTTTTTTAGTATTCAGAACTTGGGACTATACTATATTACTAGGAAATCTCTTGTCAGGTTTTTTTGCGGTTATCAATTTCTTGTTAATGGGCATAGGAGTTCAAATCTCTGTTGAGAAGGACGAGCTTGAAGCTAAAAAAACGATTAAACTTTCTCATACATATAGGAGCTTAATGTTGTTTTTAGTTATCATTTTAGGAGTGGCTCTTCCCTGTTTTAACACTTTAGCAAGCATTATACCGCACTTTTTCCCACGTATAGCAATAATGCTGCGTCCTTTGTTTGATAAAAGATTTTAAGGAGTTATTTTGATGAAAAAGAAACGCTTATTCTTTAAAATTATAGATATATTTTATATTCTTATGATGATTCTTCCTCTTTTGTGTGGAATGGTCATAAAAATACTTACTAAACCCATATCCGACGGAATATCAATAACGGGTGCACAAGTTTACTTTACCATACCGATGCCTATCCAGAATTTGCCGATTACTGAATCCCAGCTAAATTCGTTATTTGTTACGATTACAATTCTAGGCCTTTGTCTTTTTCTTTCTCACGGACTTACTGAAAAAGCAAACATGAAAAGACAACTTATAGCAGAATGGCTTGTGCAACAGGCAGAAAATCTTACTGCTAACAATATGGGAAAATATTTTAAAGGCTATGGACCTTTTATTGCAGCAATTCTTGCTCTCTCGGCCTTTTCAAGCTTAATATCTCTTTTAGGCTTATATCCCCCTACATCAGATATAAATATTGTTGGTGGCTGGGCGATTTTAGTTTTTATTCTTATAACTTATTATAAGTTCAAATGTGGCCCGCTGCAGTATATAAAAGGCTTTGGTGATCCTGTGCCTTTTTTGGCACCTTTAAATATTATAAGCGAAGTTGCAACACCAATATCAATGGCTTTTCGTCATTACGGAAATGTTTTATCAGGCTCTGTTATTTCTGTTTTAGTTGCAACAGGTCTTCAGGGATTATCGAAAATTTTACTTTCATGGTTTCCTGACGCGGTTGCAAATTTTCCGCTTCTGCAAATAGGTCTTCCAGCTGTCTTATCAATATATTTTGATGTGTTCAGCGGACTTTTGCAGGCATACATTTTTGCGATGCTTACTATGCTCTATATATCAGGCGGGTTCCCTGCTTTAGAGTTCGAGAAAAGAAAAATTAAAAAACAAAATAAATTATTAAACAAAAACATTGGAGGTAATTAAAATGTTAGAAATCGCAGTAGGTATTATTTTAGGATGTTGTGCACTTGGTGCAGGAACGGCGATGATAGCAGGTATCGGCCCTGGTATCGGTGAAGGTAACGCCGTTGCTAAAGCATGTGAGGCTATAGGCCGGCAGCCTGAATGTAAAGGTGATGTTACAACAACAATGCTTATGGGTTGTGCTATCGCTGAAACAACAGGTCTTTACGCCTTAGTTATTGCTATACTGCTTATTTTTGTTGCACCAAATCTTTTAGTAAACATTCTTATAAAAACAATAGGATTATAATGGAAAAAGTCAGGATGTGAAACAATGCAAACACTAGATGTCATATCTGTCAATTTGTGGCAGATTATAATTGCACTTTTAAATCTTTTACTACTTTTTCTGATAATAAAGTATTTTCTTTTTAAACCTGTTAAAAATATGCTTTTAAAAAGGGAGCAAACAATAAATGAGCAATATGAGTTTGCCAAAGATGCACAAGTGAAGGCTGAGCAAAACAGAGCAAATTGGGAAGAAAAGCTTAAAAACGCCGGAGTTGAAGCAGACGATATTATTTCTAAGGCATCAGAAACTGCATTAAAAAGAAGCGACAAAATTATTGAAGAAGCAAACAAAAAGGCTGATTCTATACTTAGGCAGGCAGAACTTGATGCTGAGCTCGAGCGTAAAAAGGCAGAAGAGGATATTAAGCGCGAAATCGTGGATGTTTCTGCAGTTTTAACAGAGAAACTGCTTTCTCGCGAAATAAACGAGCAAGACCATCGAACACTGATTGATTCTTTTATTGAGAAAATAGGTGATAATGATGATGGAAATAAGTAAAGAATATTCACAGGCTCTTTTTATGCTTGCAAAAGAGAACTCAAAAGAAAAAGAATATGAAAAAGCTCTTTCTGTAGTAAATAATGCAATCTCAGATAATCCCGAGTATCTTGATTTTCTGTCAAGTCCTCAGGTGCCAATAAATGAAAGGCTTAGTGCTTTAGACGAAGCTTTTTCTAAAGCTTTGCCTGAGTATGTTCTCTCTTTTGTGAAGCTTTTGTGTGAGCGTGGTCATATATCAAGTTTGATGGCTTGCATAAAAGAGTATAAAAAAATTCTTGATTTTTATGAAAAGAAAACAATCGCATATGTTAAAAGTGCTTTAGAACTTACAGAAGAAGAAAAAGTAAAACTTCAAGAAAAACTTGAAAAAATAAGCGGGCGTTCTGTTATTTTAGAATGTTCTGTTGACAAATCACTGATGGGCGGTATGATAGTCGAGCTTGACGGAAAAGTCATCGACGGAAGCATAAAGCACCATCTGCATAAGGTAAAGGATGTGATAAGCAGATGAGTACAAAAGCTGAAGAAATTTCAAGTATCATAAAAGAACAAATTAAAAATTATAATTCGCGTACCGAAATGCGTGAAACGGGCACTGTAATATTAGTCGGAGATGGCATCGCAAGAGTTTACGGCCTTAGGGAATGTATGGCGTCTGAGCTTTTGGAGTTTGAAGATGGTAGCTTTGGCATGGCACAGAACTTAGAGGATGAAACTGTTTCTGTCGCTCTTTTGTCAGATTCAAATGCTATCCGTGAGGGCACAGTTGTAAAAAGAACGGGAAAGGTTTTATCTGTTCCTGTTGGTGAAGCTTTTTTAGGTCGCGTTGTAGATGCATTGGGTAATCCCATAGACGGGAAAGGTCCTATTTTATCAACTGATGTGCGTCCCATCGAATCGGAAGCTCCCGGCATTATTGAAAGACAAGGTGTTTCCGTACCTCTGCAAACGGGTATTAAGGCCATTGACAGTATGATTCCAATTGGCAGAGGTCAGCGTGAGCTTATTATTGGTGACCGACAGACAGGAAAGACAGAAATCGCTATAGATACAATCATTAACCAGAAAAATACAGACGTAATCTGTATTTACGTTGCTATAGGGCAGAAAAGTACATCCGTTGTACAGCTTGCAAATGAGCTTACAAAAAACGGTGCTATGGAATATACAATAATTGTTTCTGCATCAGCATCTGAGTCTGCCCCACTTCAATATGTTGCACCGTACTCAGGCTGTGCTATGGCTGAATTTTTCCGTGAGCAAGGAAAAGATGTACTGATTATATATGATGATTTATCAAAGCATGCAGTGGCATACAGAGCATTATCTCTCCTTATCCGCCGTCCACCAGGACGTGAGGCATATCCAGGTGATGTCTTTTATCTCCACTCACGTTTATTAGAAAGAGCGGCTTGCGTTGCACCACAGTATGGCGGCGGCTCAATTACAGCACTTCCTATCATTGAAACTCAGGCAGGCGACGTTTCTGCATATATCCCGACTAACGTTATTTCAATAACAGACGGTCAGATATTCTTAGAAACTGAGCTTTTCCATGCAGGTATTATGCCCGCTATAAACCCCGGTATCTCTGTTAGCCGTG
The DNA here is from genome assembly GCA_045648985.1 of Clostridia bacterium. Lineage (GTDB taxonomy): Bacteria > Bacillota > Clostridia > UBA1381 > UBA9506 > SIG437. The sequence goes on along the minus strand of JAZROZ010000037.1, from coordinate 42,166 downwards.
TTGGCGGTGCCGCACAGCTTAAGGCTATGAAAAAGGTATCAGGAGAGCTTAAGCTTTTATATTCACAATACAGAGAACTTCAGGCTTTTGCTCAGTTCGGAAGTGACTTAGATGCTGATACTAAGGCTCGTTTAGCTCTTGGAGAACGTATAGTTGAAGTATTAAAGCAAAACAGAAATGCTCCTGTCAGAGTAGGATGTCAGGTTGCAATAGTTTATGCCGTAATTAACGGATATTTAGACAACGTGCCTGTGAACAAAGTAAAAGAATATGAAAGAAACTTGTTTGAAAAATTGCAGCACGATTATAGCAGTCTCTTAGTTCGTTTTGAAGAAGGCTACTACGAAGACAGCGATGTAGAAGAACTCAAAAAAGCCCTTTTTGAAATGCAGAGGTGATAAGATTTGAGTGCAGATATTAAATCCTTGCGTAATCGTATAAAAAGTGTAGATTCTACCCTGCACCTTACTAAAGCTATGGGACTTGTTGCATCTTCCAAAATACGAAAAGCATTAGATGCAATGAGCAAAGGTCGTCAGTATGAAGAAGCAATCACAAACCTTGTCAGTTTGCTTACCCAGTCTGCAGAATGTGTAAAAAGTCCTTTTATGGCTACTCGTCAGCCAAAAAGAACAAGAATAGTTATAATTGCAGGTGACAGAGGGTTGGCAGGCGGATATAATGCTAATGTTTTCAGACTCTCCAAAGACTATGAAGATTGTGAGTTCATTCCAATAGGAAAAAGAGCCTGTGACCGCTTCAGTGGCGAGAAGTATTTTGCAGAATCTTTTTCTTTAGAAGATGCGAATGTTTTAGCTAAAAAACTATGCGATGAGTTTGCAGAAGGCATCTATGACAGACTCGGTATAATAAGCACAAAGTACGTTTCTATGATGTCTCAGGACGCATGTATTGATTGGGTACTTCCTCTTATAAAAAACGAATCTGTAAAGAACAGAAGTATTTTGTTTGAGCCTGATGAAATAACAATTTTAAATACTGCGGTTTGTGAATATGTATCAGGCATACTTATTTCAAGAGCAAGAGAAAGCTTTGCATCAGAAGTTGCAGCCAGACGCTTTGCTATGGATTCCGCAGGAAAGAACGCACAAGAGATGATTGATGACCTTAAATTGCAGTATAACAGAGCGCGTCAGGGCGCAATCACTCAGGAGCTTACAGAAATTGTCGCAGGAAGCGGCATATAACCGAAAAGGAGTAATAAGGAGGTTTTTAAATGTCAGAGAAAGCTACGGGCCGCATCTCGCAGGTTATGGGTCCTGTCGTAGACGTTCGTTTTGAGGAAGGCTCTCTTCCGTCCATATATAATGCTTTAACAATACCAAACGGGGATAAGACTCTGACTGTTGAAGTTGCCCAGCATATCGGCGATAATGTTGCACGTTGTATTGCAATGGCATCAACAGACGGACTTAAAAGAGATACACCGGTAACTGACACAAAAAAAGCAATAAGCGTACCTGTAGGCAGGGAAACTCTCGGCAGGATATTTAATGTTTTGGGTGAACCTGTAGATAATCTTCCATCACCTGAAAATACTCAGAGTTGGGATATTCACAGACAAGCTCCAAGCTATGACGAGCTTTCAACTTCTACCGAGGTTTTTGAAACAGGTATTAAGGTCATTGACCTTATTTGCCCTTATTCAAAGGGCGGTAAAATTGGTCTTTTCGGAGGCGCAGGTGTTGGTAAAACCGTTTTGATTATGGAGTTAATAAATAATATTGCCAAAGAACACGGCGGTCTTTCAGTTTTCACAGGTGTTGGGGAACGTACACGTGAAGGTAATGACCTGTATAATGAAATGAAAGAATCCGGCGTACTTAAAAATACCACTTTAGTTTATGGTCAGATGAACGAGCCACCCGGTGCAAGAATGAGAGTTGGTCTTTCAGGTTTGACTATGGCTGAATATTTCCGTGACGAAGAAGGTCAGGACGTTTTATTATTTATTGATAATATTTTCCGCTTTACACAGGCAGGCTCTGAGGTTTCAGCACTTTTAGGCCGTATGCCGTCTGCCGTTGGATATCAGCCGACACTCGCTAACGAAATGGGAACACTTCAGGAAAGAATTACATCAACAAAAAAAGGCTCTATCACATCAATACAGGCAGTTTATGTACCTGCTGATGACTTAACTGACCCTGCTCCTGCAACTACTTTTGCACACCTCGATGCAACGACAGTTCTATCAAGAAACATTGCATCTCAGGGTATTTATCCTGCTGTTGACCCACTTGAATCAACAAGCCGTATTTTATCAGCTGATATTTTAGGTGAGGAGCACTACAATGTTGCGCGCGAAGTTCAAAGAATACTTCAACGTTATCAGGAGCTTATGGATATCATTGCTATTATGGGTATGGATGAGCTTTCCGATGAAGATAAATTATTAGTTCAGAGAGCAAGAAAAATACAAAGATTCTTATCTCAGCCTTTCCACGTTTCAGAAAAATTTACAGGTATTGAAGGAACTTATGTTCCGCTTTCTGAAACAATCAGGGGCTTCAAAGAAATTGTAGAAGGAAAGCATGATGATTTGCCTGAATCTGCATTCCTGTTTGTTGGTACCATTGATGAGGCAGTTGAAAAAGCAAAGAAGGTATCAGCATGAACACATACAGATTAATAATATCGACACCTGATGGCAATATTTTTGACGGAGATGTCATAAGAATAATGCTAAGAGGCGCTGATGGTGATTTAGCGATTTTAAAAGACCATATTCCGTTTATCACTTCTGTTAAACCGGGAAAGTGCCTTATTGAAATGCCTGACGGCGAAATTAAAATGGCTAATATAGAGTCAGGTCTTCTAACAGTATCAAGAGAATCTGTAACACTGCTCTCTTCCAGCTTTAAATTTTAATTGTTTTTTATGCACAAAATTATGCACCCCAAAGCATACATCAGCTTTGGGGTGTTTTCGTATTGTATTATTTTTTCAAAATTTCTATGGTTTCAAACAGCATGCTATTGACATTTATCCAAACAGCATTTTTGCAGTCTGTTCCAATTCCTGTCTTTCTTTTGTATCATCGTATGAATATTCTCTATCGTCGATTCCCTTTATTGTGTTTATAAAGAATAATCCATCCCTATTACAATAAAACACAATCTTTTTCACACCGCCGATAGAAAGCCTTGCTTCTGCGTTTCCTTCGGGATAGAGCTTAATCATCTGGATTTTATCTGATGACAATGCTGCGACAAAGGAAATATAATGTTGTTTTGTCATATCATGTTCAATACGTACAAAATAATCGTCCTCTACCTTTTCAACAAAGATTTTATGATGCTCGTCACTTTCTTCAGCCTGACATGGTGCCAAAGATACACCATGACAATGAATAACGGCCTCACCCATACAATGTATAATGTTTCCACAAACAGGACAAACATAAAACTTCGAACGCAGCATATTAGCTGATATATTTACATTATGAATTGTATTTCCGGAAATGAGTTCTGCGATTGATATTTCAAAGACATTTGCAATCAGTTCTAATAATGAAATATCAGGATAACCTCTTGCTGTTTCCCATTTTGAAACAGTTTTATCAGAAACCTTCAATTTCTCGGCAAGCTCTGCCTGTGTCAAATGGTTTTTTTCTCGCAGCTCTTTTATAACTGCTCCTGTAATATATTGATTCATCCTTTCGCACCTCCTATAATTATTATATATTCAGAAACAATCTTTTTCAACCTACTTAAAGTATATACCTACAAATTATGACTATAAAAAAAAGAAGCGACATAAAGAATAATTCTCTATGTCGCCTCATTTTGTTTAAAAATAGTACAATATATCAAAGTATTATACAAATCAGTCCACCGCTACCCTCGTTTATAATCTTTTGCAGAGTTTCCTGAAGCTTTAGCTGAGCATCATCAGGCATACGATAAAGCTTATTATGTAAACCTTCATTTACGAGCTCATGAAGTGATTTTCCAAAGATATTCGATTGCCATATCTGTTTCGGGTCTGTTTCGAATTCCTTTAAAAGATAGTGAACTAAATCCTCTGACTGCTTTTCCGTTCCCACTATTGGTGAAACTTCTGTTTCGATGTCAGCACGTATCATGTGTATAGACGGAGCGGAGGCTCTCAGGCGCACACCAAAACGATTGCCCTGCTTTACTATTTCGGGTTCTTCTAAAGAAAGTTCATCAATAGTTGGTGTTACAATGCCATAGCCTTTGCGTGCTACATCAGCCAAAGCCCCCGAAACCTTTTCATAGTCCGTTTTGATTTGTGCCATATCAATAAGTATCGTTAAAAGCTCTGCATCGTTTGCAACGTCAAATCCCGAAAGCTCATTTGCAATCTTATAGAAAAGTGATTTTGGTGTTTTAATATTGATTTTTGCTATGCCTTTGCCCAAATCGACTTCTTCTATTTCGGCTGAATCAATATACTCATACTCCTTTGCATTTTTTGCAAACATTTTAAGGTCATTAATTCTTTTTATCCCATCTGATATAGAGAGTATATAGTCATATATTCCGCTTTTTAACCAATGATTTTCATCTAAAGCATCAATCCATGTAGGTATGTTTATTCCTATTTCACGTATTGGGAACTGATACAAAACACCTTTTATGATTTCATTGATTTCTTCTTCTGAAGCATTAGCACAGTCCGTACAAATTACAGGAACTCCGTATTCCTCTTCCAAAAAAGCGCGAAGATTCTCTGTTTCAGGTTTATCGGGATATTTTGTGTTCAGCATTACAACAAATGGCTTATCTATCGCTTTAAGCTCTTCTATAACCTGTTTTTCGGCAGGAACATAGTCTGCCCTTTCAATATCTGTAATACTTCCGTCTGTTGTGATTACAAGACCTATTGTAGAATGGTCACAAATTACTTTTTTTGTACCGATTTGTGCAGCTTCTTTAAATTCAATAGGCTTTTCATTCCATGGTGTTGTTACCATTCGCGGAGCATCATTTTCAATATATCCAAGTGCACCATCTACAATATATCCTACGCAGTCAATCATTTTCACTTTCATTTTTGAACTGTCGCCTAACGTAATCTCCACCGCTTCATTTGGAATAAACTTCGGTTCTGTTGTCATTATTGTTTTTCCGCTTGCACTTTGCGGAAGCTCATCTTTAGTGCGTTCTTTGGCATAATCACTTTCAATATTTGGAATAACGAGCGAATCCATAAACTTTTTGATAAAAGTAGATTTGCCCGTTCTTACAGGACCGACAACACCAATATATATTTCGCCGTTTGTCCTTTCCGCAATGTCTGAGTATATGTTATAGCTCTCCATTTTAAATCCTCCTTTTATAATACAAATACACTTATTACTAAATATATAATTGTTTGTACATAAATATTACAAATAAGGAGAATTTTTATAGCAAAAAGCCACTACATAATTGTAGCAGCTTTTAAATTTCTATATCTCATACATTTTCTGTATAGCTTTTTTCTTAACAATTAATAAAGAAGCTGTATGTAATACTATAACGGCAAGCCATGATATAGGCCAGCAGAAGAAAAGCATCTGGGGAGTCCTGTTAAGCGGAAGTATCGCAAAAATCCATATTAATCTCAAACCACAGGCACCAACCATAGAGTTGACGGCAGTTGTTGATGAATAGCCCAATCCTCTTAAGATACCTGATAAAACATCCATAATTCCACACAGGAAATAAGGAATACACATTATCATTACTCTCTGCATTCCATAATTAAGTGCTTCGGGAGCATCTTTAATATAGACTCCCAAAAGCTGTTTTGAGAAAGCGGTAACCAAAAGGCCTAAAACTGTGCCCACAACTGTGACACTTGAAAGTGAAATACAGATAGTTTTATTTATTCGTTTTTCATTTTTGGCACCATAGTTCTGGCTCACTGCCGTTACCGTGGCCTGATAAAATGAATTCATCGCCGTATATATAAAGCCTTCTATACTTCCTGCGGCAGCACATCCTGCAACAGCCGCAGCACCAAATAAGTTCACACTTGACTGAATCACGGCATTTGCTATGCTGAAAACTGAACTTTGAATCCCTGCAGGAACTCCTATTCTTAAAATTTCCTTGAATTCCCCTTTATAAATTTTCATTTCTTTTATGCAAAATTTATATGCTCCGTCTGTTTTTACAAGTGCATAAACAACCATAATCATTGATAAATAATTTGCCGTAAGGGTTGCTATACCAACGCCCACTACTCCCATATGAAAAACTATAACCAAAATCATATTAAGTATTATATTTACAACTCCGGCAAGTGCCAATACATAAAGCGGTCTTTTAGTGTCCCCCACTGCTCTTAGTATCGCTGCGCCAAAGTTATATATTATAAATGCAGGCACACTTAAGAATATAATTCTCATATAAACTACTGCGCCTTCCAAAACAGTGCCTTCAGGTGTGTCCATAAGTACTAAAAAAGGTCTTGCAAAAGCAAAGCCTATTATTGCACCAATAAAACCTGCTATGACGGCCACAAACATAGAAGTGTGTACTGCTCTTGATAATCCCTCTCTATCACCCGAACCAAATCTTTGGGAAACTAAAACACCGCCACCAAGTGATATTCCTATAAAAACATTAACTAAAAGGTTTGTTAACGGGTTTGTTGCCCCAACTGATGCCATCGCATCATTTCCTGACCATCTGCTTACAACAATCAAATCTGCCGCCAGATAAAAAAGCTGGAAAAGATTTGCAAACATTAAAGGCACCGCAAAGCTTATAATATTTTTAAAAATCGAGCCCTTAGTCATATCTATTTCGTGTTTTGATTTACTCATAATTATACCCCTTTTCCCCCAATTGAAGTGAGCAAAATCACTACTTCACATTAAAGACAATATTATCATACTTTCAAACATAATTCAATATGAATTATCAAAAAAATACATTTTCTCTCATCCAACTTTTTAACAAAAAAAATATAGGCATTTAAACGAAAAATGCCTATATTTTTATTTATACTCAGATTAAATTTTAAGTTAAACTCCCCTGAAGCCACGTCCAATAATTTCACTGCTTGTTGTTATGATAATGAAGCTGTGCGGGTCTATTTCTTTGATTCTGCTTCTCAGTTTAATAGCTTCTGCTCTTCTGCAAACTGTATGAATCATAGTTTTTTCTTCTTTTGTGTATTCACCGATAACTGCTCCTGATGTGACACCATGATGCAATGTCTTTATGATGAATTGCGTTATTTCCTCAGGTTTTGAAGTGATTACAACAAAATACTTACACGTGTTAAGACTTTCTATTACAGTATCAACAATGAATGCCTTTGAAAATAATCCTAAAAGCGAAAATAAACCTATCTTTAAATCAAAAACGAAAAACGCACTCGCCGCAACTATAAAATCAACGCTTAAAAGTGCCTTGCCAACATCTAAGCTTGTATATTTTTTCAAAATCAGCGCCGCAATATCAGTACCGCCAGATGATGCATCACTGTTGAATATCAAAGCTGAACCGATTGAGGTTAAAAGCATTGCATATATAAGTTCTAAAAGCGGTTGGTTTGTAAGTGGCTCTGAAAGTGGAATAAGCCACTCTAATAAATATGTAATTGCAGAATAGAACATACTGCAATAAACTGTTTTTATCCCATTTTCCTTACCTAGAAATATAAACCCCAAAAGCATGAGTAGAATATTTAAAATCCAAATCCATGCACCCGGTGTTATGGGTGTTATTTTACCAAGTATTGTACCAATACCTGTTACTCCGCCTGTTAAAAATCCGTTTGGAATTTTGAAAAAATATACTCCTATCGCTAAGAGAATACATCCTGCATTCATTAGCAAAAACTTCTTTATCTTTTGAATTCTTGCCTTTTTCATTTTCGCCCTCACTTTTAAATATTATAAACCACTGCTGCAATTCTTTTCGCAGATTCAGAAAGTGACTTAAGTTCTATATATTCATCAATTGAATGGAGTTTACCGCCCTCTGTTCCAAGTCCGTCAATGCAAGGTATCCCTTCTTGCGTAATATATGCTGCATCAGAACCTATAAATTCACGCATCGGCTCAAGGACGGGCAAGCCTTCAGCCTTGTAAATTTCATTCATCTTAGCTAAAAGTCTGCGATTTTTCTCAGTATCAATCATAGCAGGTCTGAAGCTTATCTCACTAATCTCACAACCGCATCCTTCTACGGTTGTTTTTTCAGCAATTTCTTTTGCAATTTTCTTTATTTTCTCAAGTTGTTCATTTGTTGCAAACCTGAAATCTGCACAAAAACTACACTTCTCCGCTACAACATTTGGAAGTGTTCCGCCGTTTATCACACCACAGCTACAGGTAATTCCGTTTGCATCTTTAAACTCTTCAAGTCGTATTATTTTATAAGCTGCTTCACGTATGCTACTTGATGCCATATCACATCTTGATGAATGTCCTGCCGTTCCACATACATTAAAATTGTATCTTATTATACCTTTTGTTGTTGTAGTTGCATATCCGTTTTTGTATGGCTCTAAGTTTAAAAAGGCAACTGAGTCTTTTGATTTTTCACACATATACTTAACTGTTTCTTTGTTGCTTGTTTTAGAGCTGTTTTCTTCATCACTCTGCAAAATTAGTCTGACAGGTCTTTTTGTGTATCCGCATTTTTCCAGAGCATCCATAGCCATAAATGCTGCAACGGCACCGCCTTTACAGTCTAAAACACCCGGTCCGTACATATTTTTTTCGTCACGGCATACTGCAGGCGAGCCAAATGAGCCAACGGAATGAACTGTGTCTATATGAGCAGAAAGCGTCACAGGCTGGGCGTTAGTATCATCATTCATTGTAATTGTTACAACATCACCTGAAACTTCCTGCGCAAAACGTTCAATTTTAAAGCCTTTCTCTTTTGCAAGCGTTTCAAAATACTTTCCTGCATCGTCAACACCTTTTTTATAAGATGTAGGGCTCTCTATATTACATACATTCTCCAAAACATCAAGATAATGTTCGTTTAATCTGTCAATTTCTTCAAACAATTCCATGCAACTCATATAATATCATCTCCTCAATATCTATCATAGTTTACTACAAAACTACCATATTGTAAATAATTGTCTAAAATGGTGTTGCAATAACTTTAAAAGTGTGCTATACTTAATTTAGTTAGCCGAAAGAGAGTAAGGAGTGATATAAATGGAGCTTTTACAACTCAAATATTTTTATGAAACCGCGATTTGTGAAAATTTTGCAGACACGGCAAGAAAATATATGGTGCCGACTACATCTGTTTCAGCTTCTGTTAAGCGTATTGAAAACGAGCTTGGATGCAAGTTGTTTGACAGACTTCCAAACAAAATTATACTCAATGAAAAAGGGAAAATACTTCAAAAATCACTTGGGATAGTCTTTAATGAGCTTGACCGTGCTAAACACGAGATATGTAAACAAGAATCACCTTCAGTTGAAATACATCTTTTGGTACGTGCTATGAGAAGTATAATTACGGATTATATCATAGAATACAAAGCAAAGCATCCGCACATCTCATTTAAAATCGTTTTTGATTTTAGTGAAACAGATTTTGAAAAATATGACATTATAATTGACGATGAATTTGAAAAATATCCTAAAATGAAAGCTTTTGAGCTTTATAGTAAGCATCTTAAGCTTAAAGTTTCACAAAAAAATCCTCTCCGCAAAACAAAGCTAAAACTGGAAGATTTAGAAAATCAACCATTTCTGTCGATGGGCGAACAAAGCAGTATGCATAAAGTTCTGATAAAGTCATGTAAAAACTCAGGCTTTAGTCCCAATATAGTCATACATACAAACGATGTACAATGCTACAGAAAATGCCTTTTGTCTGATATCGGAATAGGTATAGGAAGAATAGATCCAAGTGAACAAAACGAAGTAGCATATCTTAATGTGTCAGACTTTGACGCAAGACAAACAGTATATGCATATTATAAAAAGCAACCTGTATCAAGACATATTGAAGATTTTATCAAATTTTTAAGGAGCAAAGTAAAGGAAGCATAAAAATATGACCATCACAAATTCGTTGTTTGTGGTGGTCATATTTAATGAAAATCTGTCTGTGTTATTGGGCCATAGTCTCTGTTAAAGGTGCAGGCTCCATTGTAATAGTCATTGAGGGAGGAACAATCTGAATCCATGTCTGTCCTGGATTTAGGGATATCTCCTGACCATCTTCAAAATAATATGTAGTCTTTCCTTTCCTGTCAGTCTTTGACCATGTTATTTTAGCAATTTTACCACCTGAAATGAAGTATCCCTCACCGCTTCCTACAGTATCAATATTCTGACGTCCCGAAGTGTCGCCTGAAATATTATAGTTTCTGGCTTTCTGAATAATGATATTTTTGGGTGCTATGTGAACATTTGCCTGAGTGATATGACCTGCACCGTTTATATATCTTTTATATGTATTAGTTGCTACATCATATTCATATGAAGCCTTATAAAAACCGGCATATGGAAGTGTTATTTTTGTCAGAGCGTCTCCATTTATTTCTACATCTTCCCTGTTCTTTTTAAACACGATTGTTTTTTCCGTCGTATCTCTGTATTTTTTAGTTTCTGTTGCAAACTCTTTGATATTTTCTATACTTGTATATGCACTGTGCCAGTCATATTTATACTTTCTTTCTCTCCAGAAAATACTGCCGCCGTCCGATACTCCATTGATATTATTTACACCTAATGATGAAATATCTTTAATAGCCTGCGGGCTCCAGCCATAATGAACATAAACAGGGTCATGCTCTAAGGCAAAATCTAAAAAGTAATGTCTTGATGAGCGAACAGGGCCTATTTTTTCCGTATTTACATCCTTATATAGCGCCATCATACGTGTGGCACTGCCTTCAACATACATTTCATAAATAATATAGGCATCTTCAATACCTGCATGCGGTCTTGCATCATTATTATCATTATCTATCATAACTGCAATTGGTCTTGTATTTGATACAGGCTCTTCCGTAGGCTCGACTGTAGGAGCAGGAGTCGGCTCTGCTTCCTGAACTTTTCCGCATCCTGACAAAAGCAATATAGCAACTAAAATAAGCATTAAAAATCTTTTCATATGTAGCCCTCCCCAATATTATATTTATTCTAAAATGCTTTTTTCTTCAAATGTAACGTTTTTTCCGTTTACTGTAACGAGAATATATTTAATATCCCTTATATCATCAGAATCTTCCTTTGTTCCAAGCTTATCAAAGATTCCCGCAGTTTCAATATATCTCACACCGTCTATAGCCTCTGCATTGTTTTTGGCACCACGTCCAAAAACAAACACGTTACTTCCTTCTGTAGCGGCATCAGAAAGCATACTTTTTAGCACTTTCTTTTCAATATCGAGTGATGATAAGCTAATATCATCAACAAATACAAATATATTACCGCCTTTTGCATTTTTTATTGTACTTTCAAGGCTTGCCCACTGTGTTTTATCAGATTCAAATATGCTACCCTTTTCATTGTTTATCGTAACAAAGGTACTTCCGTTATAATCAAATGAAGAATACCCTTTTGAAAGGAAGCTTTTTTCTGCAACATCGCCTATTAAGTCCATATTGACATCTCCCAAAAACGAATGAAGAATGGCTTTTCCTTTTAATGAAGACATCGCCTTATTTAATGCAATATAATCAATTAAAGTTTCAGGAGTTTTTACATTTCCGAAAACTGTAAATCTAAAGCTCTCCTGTCCTGAAATTTCTACTGATGTATTCTTATAATCAGCTATAGAAATATCTTCAGGAATATTACTGCCAGACGCTCCGTCAACACAAACAGAGGCATAAGCTGTCAGATTTCCAAGCGATGCACTTAGTATTGCAGTTCCCTGCGATTTTGCAGTTATAATACCATTTTCTATCACCGCATTAGTTCCTGAAATATTAAAGTCAACGTCTTTTAGCATTACACTTGCACTATATCCATCTTTGTCATATGCTATAAGCTCAGGCGTATAGGACTCTCCTTTTTTGAGCTCAATATTCTTTGTTCCAAAACGGAGCTTTGTCGGTTTTTCCAAAACATTTATTTCTATATTGCAAGTAGCATTTCCGTATGTTGCCGAAATCTTTGCTATGCCCGGTGCCGTCCCGCAGAACTCATTTCCATCCATATAGCCGTTTGATGTTAACACTTTAAATGAGACCTTTTCAGGCGATATATCCTCTGTTTTGCGGTAATATTTATCATATCCCGCGATATTAAGTTCTGTTTTCATACCGCTAAAAACATTCTCTGATGCTTTGATTTTTATATTGCTTGTCTGTCCAAGTTCTTCACCGGCAACAATTCCTATGGAATTTGTTACGGGTCTTTTGTAGTTATCTGACGGTGTGTTCAAAATGGTATGTCCCTCTTCTTTTTTTGCACTAAGAAGTGTTGAGCCGCCGCCGTCTAAATTGAGTGCATATCTGCATCCAAGACTTGCCATAAACTCCCCAAGCTCTGCCTGGGTCATACCTTTAGCTCCATCTCGTCTGCCATCAACTGCAACAAGGGTTATTATTTTTCCGCTTTCATCTATTCCCACAGCAGAACGTGGATGAACTCCTGTTATATTGTGCGAAAACTCAGTTTGAGGCTCTCCGTCTTTAACTAAAATTCCGCCGCCGCCGACTGCATTTTTTATCTGCTCTATATCAGGAGTGCTGCTAATTTCTATTTCTACTTCATCACCAACTTCAAAATTATCTAAAAGAAACGTATTAAATGAAAGGTGTGAAGAAAGAACAAACGCATTTTCAGTAATTTCTATTCCCTCATGCTCTGTATATTTTTCTATTACCTTTCCGTCTTCTACCAAAACTTCTATAATGCCGCCCTCGGAGCCGGGTGAATACTCTCCCCACTTTGATGTGTACATACAAATCTCGGTGCGGTCATCATATTTATTTATATGTCTGATTTTTTGGCTTTTACCGTTTGGTGCAATTACTTTAATATCAAATACAAAGCTGTCCATAACAAAGCTGCCATCCTGCATCTCCAAAAAAACATTCATCTTTTCTGCAACTGATGGTGTTGTTTTAAGCTCGCCATCTGATATCTCCATGCCAACTGCACTGCCTCTGCCTGACTGTCCTTTTTTAGCAGCAAAGAAATCTGCATTGATTGCAGCAACTGCATCAGCCTCTTTTGCCATTTCATATGTATTCAAAAGATAGCTTCCACCACGTGAGTCGGATAAAACCTTAAAGGCAAGATGTGGCTCTTTTAAATCAGCAGTCACCACATGGATATCCTGCCACCCGCTATCTGCAAGCATTTCTATATGTTTATATGTAACACCTGTCATGAGTAGTTCTTCACTGGTTATTGATAGTGCAAAAGCATTTGATGTAAGAATAGACGTCAAAAAAATCAATACTGCGATAAATACTGCATAGAACTTCCTGTTTAACATTTTTTCCTCCTATTTTATAACAGTTTTCAAATACTTTTTAAAATCATCCCTTAAATCTTCTCTTTTCAATGCAAAATCAACTGTTGCCTCTAAGTAACCGATTTTTGAGCCAACGTCGTATCTTCTTCCTATGAAATCATATGCATAAACGTCACCTGATTTTGCCATCGCTTTTAGTGCGTCAGTAAGTTGAATTTCTCCGCCTGTGCCCGCAGTTGTATTTTCTAAATATGAGAAAACTTCAGGCTCTATTATGTATCTTCCAAGCACAGCAACATTTGACGGTGCCTCGCCTGCCTTTGGCTTTTCAACCATATCATCTACTTTATATATTCTGTCAGCAATTTTATCACCCTTGATTATTCCGTATTTGGAAGTTTCTGATTCCGGTACTGTCTGCACACCCAAAACGCTTCCGCCCAGTTTTTCATATTGCTCAATCATCTGTTTAAGACAAGGCACTTTGGAATCGACAACATCATCGCCTAAAAGCACTGCAAAAGGCTCACTTCCTGCAAAGAATTTGGAACATAAAATCGCATGACCAAGACCTTTTGCCTCTTTTTGTCTTACGTAGTGTATATTTGCAAGGTTTGAGATTTTTTGAATTTCCTCTAAATATGCTGTTTTACCGCTTTTTTCAAGCTCGGTTTCAAGCTCATATGATTTATCAAAATGGTCTTCTACTGCCCTTTTTGTTCTTCCCGTTATGATTAAAATATCTTCTATTCCTGATGCTACTGCTTCTTCAACAATATATTGAAGAGTCGGCTTATCAACAATCGGCACCATTTCCTTAGGTACTGCCTTTGTTGCAGGCAAAAATCTTGTTCCAAGTCCCGCTGCGGGAATAACTGCTTTTGTAATCTTCTTCATGTTGTTCTCTCTCCTTTTTATTTAAATGTTTTCTTTTAGTTCCCAACCGTCAACCGAGTTTCTCATAGCTGTAAAAAGTCTTTTCTTTACATCGCGTGCATCTTTGTCAATATCATATATAAAATCTTTAATATATTGCCTTTTCGTATTGCCGTCTGCTTTGCACGTACTTTTAACTACCGGCAGGCTATGCGATTTTATATAGCTTCTTATGTCTTTTTCTTCGACGTAGATAAGCGGTCTTATCAAGGTTACATCACGTCTGTCAAGATATGTTTTTGGAGCAAAACCACCGACTCTGCCCTCATAAATCAAACTTAGCATAAACGTTTCAATAGCATCATCATAGTGATGTCCCAGTGCTATTTTGCTTATCCCTCTGTCTTTGGCGGCAGTATGAAGTGCACCTCTTCTTAAGTTAGCACAAAGAGCGCACGGATTTTTCTCCTGACGCAAGTCAAACACTATTTTTTTAATATCAGTTTTATCTATGTAATACGGAACACCCAGTTCCTTGCAAAAATCTGCAATCGGCGAAAAATCCATTCCATCAAAACCCATATCTAAAGTGATAGCTACAACACTGAACTTCTTAGGGTAAAACTCTGAAAGCTTAGAAAGAGCCGATAGTAGCATCAATGAATCTTTTCCGCCTGACACTCCGACAGCTATTGTCTCGCCCTCATCTATCATATTATAATCTTCTACCGCACGGCGCATAAGGCCTACAATTCTCTTCAATCCAAAGTCCTCTCCTGTTATTTTATAATTATTGGTGACGTTAAATAATCAAGTCCGCTTATCTTTCCATTACATAAAGCAGAATAAATATCTGTAGCATAAATGTCCTTTTTAAGCATCTTTTCCCCTTTATCACTGATTCTTGCATCTTTTGTGTTTGTAATAATCGGAAGCGAAGATTTCTTTTTGATTTCTCCAAGAAGCTCTCTACCTTTTTCGTTAAAGCCTAAAACTCTCACATACTGAGGTTCTGCATCAATATCCCCTTTTGTGATACCTAAAAGAATATTTATTAATATACGGTCAATTCTTGTTTTTGTATATCTTTTTGTTTTTACGAATTGTGAAATATCATCAAATGTACTATATGTTTTTGCAGCTTCAATAAATCTATGCTCTAAACCCTCTGCCATATCGGAAATATTGTTTAAATCTTTTGGTGTATATGTCCTTAAAAGATATGTGATAATGTTATCTAAAGCGGTATTACTCTTAAAAATATCAGCTTCCTTTAAAATCTCATATGTGCTTTTTGGCACAAACTTTTTAAAATCTTTATCCTCTTTTATGCAGCTTCTTATATAGCTTGCGCTTGCAAATTCATTTTGGGGAGTTTTGTCATCGTGATTACAACCTTCCCTTTTTACCAGAGTGGGAATTATACTGCTTTTTATTTCGTTAAGCGCTTTTATATATTCGACTGCCAAAATATTATTTGGCTCAGCTAAAATTTCTGAAAAATCATCATTTGCTGCTTTTGCTCTTGCGGCAGGATAGCTCATACCATTTTTTAAAAGCTCCGCCGTTTTAGCATCCACATCATCACTTACTATGTGCTCGGCTACTGCTTTAAGCTTTTTGATATCATCACATTCACTGCCAAAGCAAAGATAATCCACAATACCAAGTTTATCAATAAGTCTCACACCACCGCGTGCAAACCGTTCTGCAGATTGAGTCGCAAAAACCAAGGGAAGCTCAATAACTAAATCTGCTCCACCTGAAAGCGCCATTTTGGCTCTTTTCCATTTGTCGCAGATGGCAGGCGCACCTCGCTGAACAAAATTACCGCTCATCACAGCAATAACTCCGTCATTTTCTGTTATTTTCTTTTGCATATCTATCTGGAATTTATGTCCGTTATGAAACGGATTGTATTCACATATTATCGCTACTATACTCATTTTTCTTCCTCAGGTGCTAAAATATATACATTAATTATACCATAACGCTACCATAAAAGCAATATTTTTAGGAATCCATAATTTGTATTCTTGATAGTTTGACTTTATAAAAATATTGTGGTATAATATGCTTTTGTACAAAACTTTTATAATTAAAAATCACCCCACACCAAAGGAGATGCAGATAAATATGAAACTTGGTATAGTCGGACTTCCTAACGTAGGAAAATCAACGCTTTTTAATGCTATAACGCAGGCAGGTGCTGAATCTGCCAACTATCCGTTCTGTACAATAGAACCAAACGTCGGTGTTGTTTCTGTACCCGACGAAAGACTTAACATTTTAGAAAAAATGTATAATCCAAAAAAGGTTACACCTGCAATTATTGAATTTGTTGACATAGCAGGTCTTGTTAAAGGTGCATCAAGAGGCGAAGGTCTTGGTAATAAGTTTTTATCCCATATTCGCGAAGTTGATGCAATATGCCACGTTGTAAGATGCTTTGAAGATACAAACATTGTTCATGTAGAAGGTTCTATTTCACCTACTCGCGACGTTGAAACGATTAATTTAGAGCTTATCTTTGCAGATATTGAAATGCTTGACAAACGAATTGACAGAACAAAAAAAGCTATGAAGTCAGGCGATAAAAAATATTTGGTTGAGCTTAATCTGTTAGAAGATATGAAAGCTTTATTAGAATCAGGAAAGCCTGCAAGATGCAGAGAATATACAGAAGATGAAGCAGAGCTTATTAAAGATTTACCGTTGCTCACACTAAAGCCTGTTTTATATGCAGCAAACGTTTCAGAAGATGATTTTATAAATGGAATAGACGATAATGCACTTGTTAAAGAGCTTACAGAAATTGCAGAAGCTGAAGGTTCGGAAGTTATGCCGATTTCTGCCAAAATCGAAGAAGATGTTTCAGCACTTGATGATGCGGAAAAACTTGAATTTTTAAATGAGCTTGGCATTACAGAATCAGGTCTTGACAGACTTGTTAAAAAGAGCTATAAATTACTCGGTCTCATCAGCTACTTAACAGCAGGCGAACCTGAAGTTCGTGCATGGACTATCACAGAGGGTACAAAGGCTCCTCAAGCTGCAGGAAAAATACACACTGACTTTGAAAAAGGCTTTATCCGTGCAGAAGTTGTTGCTTTTAAAGATTTAATTGACTGTGGAAGCTATAATGCCGCAAAAGAAAAAGGCTTAGTTCGTTCAGAGGGAAAAGAATATGTGATGCACGACGGAGACGTAGTGTTATTCAGATTTAATGTATAATGTTTCAATACTATAAAAAGCTGCGGACAATGCCCGCAGCTTTTTTATTCACACATAAAGTCTATTCTTCTGCTTTCTTTATCTGCCTTAACTAAAATAACATCAACACTGTCCCCTATTTTATATACCTTTCCTTTTCTTTCTCCAATCAGCGATTTTGTCTTATCGTCATACATATAATAGTCATCGCGCAAATCAGCCATAGATACTAATCCTTCAACAGTATTTGAAAGCTCAACAAACATTCCAAAAGATGTGACGGATGATATTACACCACTGAATTTTTCACCGATGAACTGTGACATATATTCTGCCATTTTCATATCACGACAGTTTCTTTCGGCTTCCATGGCTAAAAGCTCGGCTTCTGATGATTTAACTCCTGCTTTTTGCACAAACTCAGAAAGACCCTCCTGCTCTGATAAATCGACTCCTTTAAGACTGTCTTTGATTATGCGGTGGATTACCAAATCAGGATATCTCCTTATAGGCGATGTGAAATGTGTATAGTATTTAGCCGCCAGGCCGAAATGTCCAAGATTTTCGTGAGTATATTCTGCTTTTGCCATAGAGCGCAGCATTATAGTGCTTATAATTCTTTCTTCCTTAGTCCCTTTTATGCTGTCAATGAGCTTTTGATACTCTTTAGAATGAATTTTGCCTTTTGTTTTTTTAATACTGTAACCTAATGCCCTTATAAATTCTGCAAACTCATTTACTTTATCTTCAGATGGTGCCTCGTGCACTCTGTATAAAAAGGGAACATTTTGCCAGAACATATGCTCCGCTACTGTTTCATTACAAATGAGCATAAATTCCTCTATTATCTGATTTGAAAGGGTTATTTCTCTTTTTTCAATCGAAATCGGTGTACCTCTGTCATCTAACAAAATCTTTGCTTCAGGAAAATCAAAATCAACACTTCCGCGTTTTTTTCGTTTATTATACAAAACATCCTTAAGCTTTTCCATCAGCTTCAACATATCATAAATATGTTTATATTTCTCAATTAACTTTTTGTCACCCTCACAAATTGCGGTTACGTCTTTATATGTCATTCTTTCGCAGGAATTAATGACACTTTCTGAGATATCATAATTTACAACTTCGCCGTTTTTGTCAATCTCCATAAAAACTGAAAGTGTGAGCCTGTCTACATGGGGATTAAGACTGCATATCCCGTTTGAAAGCTCTTTTGGTAGCATCGGTATGACTCTGTCTGTGAGATAAACACTTGTCCCACGAAGGAACGCTTCTTTATCAAGCGGATTTTTTTGTTTTACATAATGTCCTACGTCTGCAATATGAACTCCAAGCCTGTACAGACCATCATTTGTTATTTCCAAACTTACTGCATCGTCTAAATCTTTTGCGTCCTCACCATCAATCGTTATAATTTTTAAGTTGCGCAAATCAAACCTTTTTTTGATATCATCTTCTGTTATTTCTCTTGGGCAATCAGCAGCAAAATCCAGCACTTTTTGCGGAAATTCAGTTCTTAGTCCGCTCTCCTTTGCTACTGATAATATGTCAATACCAATATCGTCTTTTTTACCCAGAATTTCAGTAACGATGCCCTCGGGATTTTTATCGGGATTATCCCAGACAGTGATTTTCACCAATACTTTATCGCCGTCTTTAGCGCCTAGTGTATTTTTTTCCGCTACGTAAATATCATTTATCAGCTTTTTACTGTCAGGAATCACAAAAGATACCTTTCTGTTTTTTGTAAATTCACCCACTAATTCTGCATCGCTTCTTTGAATTATTTTTATGATACTCCCCGAACGGCGATAGCCTGTCTTCTCTGCATCAATACGACAAAGCACAATATCGTGATTAAGAGCACAGCCTCTACTATCTGTAGGGATGAAAATATCTTCTGTTTCCCCTTCTATTTCTACAAAACCAAAACCGCGTTCATTCTGGATAAATCTTCCTGTAACGCATCCTACTCCTTTGGGTGCACTGTATCTGCCGCGTTTTGTTTTTACAATCTCACCCTTTGAAACAAGTTCCTCTAAAATTTCAAAAAGCTCATTTTTGTCTTCAGCAGGGACTCCCAAAATTACAGATAATTCTTCAAAATTAAGTGGCATTTTTGCCGCTTCTTTTAAAAATCCTAATACTTTTTCTTTCTTAGTCATTTGTACCTCTCTTATTCCTTGCTCTTACTGAGCATAAATACCGCTCCTAAGATGAGCACTATTCCACAGGCTGATGAGATACTGAGTTTCTCATTTAAAAGCAGTACACTAAAAACAGTTGCTGCCATTGGCTCAATTATACCTAACGCTGCAACTGTACCAACGGGCAACTCCCTAAGCGACAATGTATAGCAAAAATATGGAAGAACGCAAGTGCATATTCCAAGACCTGCAAGCAGCAAAACAATTATCGCAGGATTTTGTAAAATCAACTCAGGCATCGCATATACTCCGCAAAAAAATGCAGCGACAACTGATGCAAATGCAAAACAGTAGAAAGTTGCCGTCAAAGGATTACTTCCGTTTTTCATCTGATATTTTGTTATTATGTTGTATGCACTATATGAGATACCGGACATAACACCTATTATAATTCCCCAGAAGTCAAATTTCAAACCACCAATAACACCTGATACTAAAAAACAACCTATGAACATAGCAAAAACAGAAACAGTTTTTAAAGGCGTGAGCTTTTCACCTAAAAATGCAACTGAATATATCATAACCAAAACGGGAGCTATGTACATCAAAATTACCGCTGTCGAAACAGATGTCATTTGCATTGAGGCATAATAACAGGTAGCTGTGCTGAAAAAGGAAAGTCCGCCTGCGGCAAAAAGTAAAATTTCCTTTAGATTTGCTTTAAAAAAAGACTTGTCTTTTAATAGAATATATATCGCAAGTACGGCAGTTGTAACAAGTCCGCGCACAAAAGTCATTTGTGGTGATGAAAAGCCAAATGGTGCTATCAGATGAACGAAAATACTTGACGTTCCCCACAATACGCCTGCTATTATTATATAAATAAATGCCTTTTTTTTCATATATTACTTCCCCTTACAAAAAAATTCTGTTTTTAAAATCACCTTTATGATTATACTAAAAAACAGCATCTTTGTAAAGGATATTGTTAATTTTTAATCTGTCCTATCATCACAAAAGTATGGCAAATCTACTAAAATAACTTCATCTCCAATCACTTTTATATTTTCCCAATCTATTACGATATCTCCACTCCCACGAAAATTAAAAAGTTTTGCTCTGCCCGGCACAATAATAGCTTCTATAACACCGCCCGAAAGACTGACTTCAACATCTGATACAAACCCGAGTCTTTTGGCATTATTTATATTTATGACCTCTTTTTGTCTTAACTCTCCTGCTCTGTACATAAGCTGACACCTCTTTACTTTTTTCTGTTATTATGTTACAATGTAAAAAAACACAAAAGGAGTGATAAAATGCTTGAATCACTTAAGCAGGACGTTCGCCGTGCTAATATTCACCTGACAAATCACGGTATAGATTCTTTCATCAGGGGAAGCATAAGTGCAATTGACAGACTTAACTCTTTAATAGTTATAAATCCTACCGGTATATTTTATGAAGAAATAACGGCAGATATGATGGTTGTTGCTGATTTTGCGGGAAATATTGTCGAAGGTGAATTATCTGCGGCAAATGATATAAAAACACATATAGAAATCTATAAGGCTTTTGAAAACATTGGCGGAATTGTGCATCTTAACACACCATTTGCAACTGCTTGGGCTCAAGCCGGCAGAGATATTCCTCCCTATGGTGATTTTCATGCTGAAATCTTTGACAGTGCAATTCCCTGCAGCCGCAGTCTTTTAAGTGGCGAAATTGAAAATGAATATGAAAAAAATGTCGGACTCGTAATTGCCGAGACCTATCAAAAAAGAGGGCTCAACGAAAACAAAACTCACGGAATAAATGTTTTCAACTGCGGTCCGTATGCTTGGGGAATTGATTGCTTTAGTGCTGTATATAATGCTGTAATGCTTGAAAATATAGCAAAAACGGCATATCTTACAGAACGTATTAATCCCGATGTCACAACTATAAGCAAGGCTTATTTTGAAAAAAAATGATTTTGTATATTTTTTGTTTTGCTGGACAAAATACTCTATGAAAACGAAAAAGGAGTGTGAGAGCTATGCAAAGCACTATAGATAACATAGCATTGGTTTTAGTTATAATTGGGGCACTTAACTGGGGTTCAATAGGATTATTTGGTTTTGACTTTGTCGGAGCATTGCTTGGAGGTCAGCTATCGCTGATGAGCAGACTGATTTTTGCTGTTGTCGGTATCGCAGGACTTTGGAGCATAACGCTTCTGTTCAAGGAAAAAGTCCCTGCCCACGAAAGACGTCACGATAATTAAATCTTTAAAGTACTGTTCAAATCAGTTTAAAATCTGATTTGAACAGTTTCTTTTTTGTTTATATGTAAAAAAGTAAATTAGCACTTGTAATAAACAAGAAAATATTGTATAATGGAAAAGTCAACTTTTTAAATAAAAGTTTATATGGAGGTATCATCCTTATGACTAAAATTGCAATAGACGGCCCATCAGGTGCCGGCAAGAGTACACTATCAAGAAAACTGGCTGAACATCTTGGCTATATTTATATAGACACAGGAGCGATGTATCGTGCGGCAGGTCTTCACTGTATATCAGAGGGGATCAACATTAAAAAAGAGTCTGAACGCGCAGCAGATGCCGTTGACAAAATTACTATCGGTATGGAATACTGCGAGACAGGGCAAAAAGTCATCTTAAATGGCGAAGATGTCACAGGCAAAATCAGAACTCCTGAAATTTCTATTGCAGCATCTGATGTTTCTGCAATCAAAAGAGTGAGAATTAAACTTGTAGAGCTTCAAAGAGAGCTTGCCAAATCAAATAATGTATTAATGGACGGACGTGACATTGGCACTTATGTCCTTCCTGATGCAGAGATTAAAATCTTTTTGACAGCATCAGCAGAAGAAAGAGCTAAAAGACGTTTCGACGAACTTATATTAAAAGGGCAAAATTGCTCTTATGATGACGTTTTAAAAGATATGCTCTATCGTGATAAAAACGATTCTGAGCGCGAATTTTCTCCGCTTAAGGCAGCTGATGATGCAATTTGTATTGACACTACAGGAAATTCTTTCGAAGAATCTTTTAATTTGCTTTTAAAACTTATTAAAGAAAGGCTATGAAATAATGCTTTATAAAATAGCAAAAAGTCTGGTAAGGATTTTTGTTCATATCTTTTTCAGGCTTACTATACATAACATTGAAAATTTCCCCAAAGATGGCGCATGCTTAGTTGCCTCAAATCACAGAAGTTTTTGGGATGCACCGCTATGTGCGGCAATTGCTCCAAGACAACTCTTTTTTATGGCAAAACAGGAAATGTTTAATAACAAATTAGTTCGCGCTTTCATGAAGTGGGTCGGTGCTTTCCCTGTAAGTCGCGGAACTGCAGACATCGGAGCTATAAAAACAGCTATGACTCTTTTGAAACATGGAAAATGTGTAGCAATTTTTCCTGAGGGAACACGAGTTAAAGAAGGTCAGGAGCACGATGTTAAATCAGGCATTACGATGATTGCATCAAAGACAAAAGCACCCGTTGTGCCAATTGCAATCAAAGGAAAGTTTGCTTTTCGTCAAAAAATCGATATATATATAGGCTCACCTATTTATGTAGAAAAGGCTGATGGCTCTAAACTTTCCCACGAAGAGATTGATGAATTCAGCAAACAGATTATGTATGGAGTCTTAAAGATGGCAGGTGAAAACGTTGAAAGTCTCAGTTGCTAAAACAGCAGGTTTTTGCTTCGGGGTTGCAAGAGCACTCGATATCGTCTATGACTGTACGAAAAACAAGGACAAAAAATACTGTACATTAGGTCCTATAATCCATAACAGTCAGGTTGTGTCAGAGCTTGAAGAAAAAGGTATCAGATGTATATCTGATATTTCAGAAGCTTGCCACAATGAAGTTGTCATCATAAGAACGCATGGTGTGCCTCAAGCTGTATGCAGGCAACTGGAAAATACAAATACAGAATATTTAGACGTTACATGTCCCTTTGTAAAAAAAATACATAATATAGTGAAAAAACATTATGAAGAGGGTTGTGAGATTATCATAATTGGTGATAAATCTCACCCTGAAGTTATTGGAATCAACGGTTGGTGTGAAAACTCAGCCGTAATCATAGAAAACGAAGAGCAGGCAAAAAGCTTTCAAGGAACCAAAAATAATGCTTGTATTGTTGCTCAGACAACGTTTGACAAGAATATTTTAAAAAAAATCATAATTTTTTTAAAAAAAACTTGCCAAACGGCTACTATATTTGATACAATATGTAGTGCTACGGAAGAAAGACAGAAAGAAGCCCGAGAGCTTGCGGAAACTGTTGACGTTATGTTGGTTTTAGGCGGACAAAACAGTTCTAACAGCAGGAAGCTTTATGATATTTCAAAAAACGTATGCAAAGATACATATTTTTTAGAGTCAATAGATGACTTGGAAGATACCAGCAAATTCAAAGGAAAAAATGTTGGAATTACTGCCGGAGCATCAACTCCGTCGGTTATAATAAAGGAGGCAATATACAAAATGGAAAACCTAGAACAAAACTTTGAAACACTCTTTGAGGAGTCACTAAAAACTTTAAATACAGGAGACGTAGTTACCGGAACCGTAATTGAAGTTAGACCTACTGAGGTCATAGTTGACCTTAAGGTAAAGCAGGACGGTTTCATTCCGGCATCGGAAATTTCTGATGATCCGTCACTCGAGCCAAAAGACGTAGTTAAGGTTGGCGACGAGATTGAGGTGTTTGTTGTCAGAGTAAATGATGCTGACGGCAATATTATGCTTTCAAAAAGAAAGCTTGATTCAATCAAGACATGGAATGATGTTAAGAAACATTTAGAAGACGGAACTGTTTTAGAAGGTAAGGTTACAGACGTTGTAAACGGCGGAATGATTGTGTCTTACAAGAGCAACCGCGTATTTATCCCTTCTTCACAGGCAAATGACAGATTCTTAAGCGATTTGTCAGAGCTCGTAGGAAAAGTAGTTCCTTTCGTTATCATTGACATCAACGACAGAAGAAGACGTATCGTTGGTTCTGTTAAAAATGTCCTTGTTGCACAAAAGAAAGAACTGGAAGCTAAATTCTGGGAAACTGCAGAAGTTGGCAAGAAATACAACGGTGTTGTTAAATCACTTACAAACTTCGGTGCATTTGTTGATATCGGTGGTGTTGACGGTTTAGTTCATATTTCTGAACTCAGCTGGTCAAGAATTAAGCATCCGTCTGATGTTATCTCTGTTGGAGATTCAATCGAAGTTTATATTAAAGATATTGATGAAGAAACAAAGAAAATCTCTTTAGGCTTTAAGAAAGCTGAAGATAATCCTTGGGAAATTGCTAAAGCTAAATTAAATGTTGGTGACGAAATCACAGTTAAAATTGTGAGAATGCTCCCATTTGGTGCTTTTGCAGAAATTATGCCGAATATTGATGGTCTTATCCATATTTCTCAGATTGCAAACAAGAGAATCGGAAAACCTCAGGATGAGCTTGAACTCGGTCAGAAAGTTAACGTTAAGATAACTGAAATCGATTGGGAAGCTAAGAAAATCGGTCTTTCTATCCGTGCTCTTCTGCCCGTAGAAGAAGCTCCGGCAGAAGCTCCTGAAGCCAATGAAGCTAAAGAAGAAGAGGAAGAAACACCTGTTTATAAAGAAGAACTCGAATCAACAATCGGCGATGCAGTTAGCATTGAAATGCCTGCTGAAGAAGAATAATTCTTTTAGTTACAGAGAGGTATGGGTAAAATGAAGAGAACAATGATGGTTCCAAGAGCTAAAGAGGAGAGATTTTTTGATACAAAATCGTCGCTTTCTTCAAATGTTGAATTTACTGCAGATAATTATACGGATAAGATTGGAAAACTGTTTGAACTATTTATCCCTGAAATAAAGTGGACAAATAGCAAAAACGGAACAATCGATATAAAACATAGTGACAGTATTATAAAAGAGGGTTATACATTAACGGTAAAAAACAACAAAGTTGAAATTACATATAGCGATTACTTGGGCATAAGAAACGCTATTGCTTCACTAACAAACCTTATTAAGAATGATTTTACTGTTTGCGAATGTGAAATATACGATTATCCGAAAAGCTCACATAGAGGACTGATGATTGATTTAGGCAGAGGTGTGGAAAAGTTTGAAAAAATCAAGGAAGATTTGATTTTGGCTGCAAAATCAAAAATGAACATTTTTCATTTTCATTTCTATGATGATATTGGCTGCGGTCTTCAATTAAAGTCTCTACCCGAATCCTGCATTTTAAAAGATGCATATTCGTACGAGCAGATTTCTCAGTTAGTTGAGTTGTGCGATGTTTTAGCGCTTGAAATTATACCTGAATTTGATTTACCTGCACACGCCTCTACTCTTTTAAAAGTTATTGATGAAATGGTATGTGTTACAGGCAAAGAGATTCTGTCTAAATGGTGCGCTTGTGCCGGAAGTGAAAAAACATATGAAGTGTATGAATCTGTTATTGACGAGATTACACGGCTTTTTCCGGGAAAATATCTTCATATAGGCAATGATGAAATTTCTTGGGATGATATTCCCAGAAGAAATATGTTTTGCGAATGGGAAATATGCTCAAGATGCAGAGAGTACATGAAAAAGAATAATATAGCTGACAGAAGAGATTTATATTATCATCTTATAACAAGAGTGTACGATATGGCAAAAAAACGTGGCAGAACTTTGATAATCTGGAGTGACCAGATTGACACTAACAGGGAAGTTAAATTGCCTCGTGATATAATATTCCAGTTTTGGAGAGTCGCAGCAGAAGGCAGAGGTCCTCATGAAAATTGCTCTATGAATCATCAGCTTAAGCTTGGTTATAAAGTTGTAAATTCTGTTGCCGGCAATACTTATGTTCATATGGATGGTTATATGTCTTCTGAAAACATTAAAGACTGGTGTTGGGATAAAGAGCCGTATAGTGACGATGAGTTTAAAGAAAATATACTTGGCAGTGAGCTATGTATATGGGAATACCCCGAATACAGAATGCCACATTATCCTTATGTTTTGCCGTCTGCAATAGTTTTAATGGGAGATAAACTTTGGAATAAAGACAGTCTTCCATATTCAGATGAATATGGAGAGGCTATGACAAAAACAATTATTGGATTTAAAACACCTGATAAATTTAATGTTTTCAAAGCAATCGGCGATGTTTTACCGCCAAGAAATCATTTGAGGATATACAAAAAGAATGTTACGATTTCCGACGAAGAAATAGGTAAAATATTAGATACACTCGATTCATTAAGAGGAAACACAAGAGCTGATATATATAAAGAATGTATAGAAGAAGGACTGAAAATATATCAGAATTGGGAAAATGCAAAATCAAAATTTAACGTTGGTGATGAAATAACAGTTAAAGTTGCGAGAATTTTCTCCTCATGTGTAGCAGCTGAAATTATCCCCGGTGTTAATGGTTTCATTCTCCTCTCTGAGATTCCGGAAGGCGAGGATGGAAAGCCGTTGTATAAGTTTCAGGTAGGTCAGGAGATTGATGTTAAAATAGCTCAAGCCAACTGGGATGCTATGAATGTTATTCTCAGCGTCCAGACTTCTTTATCTGCTGAAAAATAATAATTCTTTATACAATAATTTTTAAGGATAAGGCGATGTAAAATGATTTTACATCGCCTTTTTTATTCTGTTCCCTATCTCACCCAATGTAACTGCAACACTTTTTTTATTTATTGCATCAATCAGTTCACCTTCTGTTAAAGTCTTTTTTATATGTATTTTATCATCTATAACATTAATAATATAAAAACTGTCATATCCCACACATCTCATTACATCAATAGCTTTTATGTCACTTCTTGCTGCTATGGTTTTAGCCTTTAAATACTTTCTTTTTTGTAGTTTTTCTTTATATCCCATAATCTCACGCATTACAATGTAGTTTTTTCTTGTTTCCTCCCCTGTCATATTGAACACCAAAAATGCTGTTACCATAACAAGACTTATATTGAATTTTGTTATAAACATAAGAATAATTCCCATTACAGCCAAGGCTAGTATTATCAGTTTTTCTATTTTTTTATGAAACGATATGGCATTTATGTATCCTATTTTTCCAACAAGAAGCGCCCTCAGTATTCTCCCGCCATCAAGAGGCATACATGGCAGCATATTTAACAAAAACATTATCAGATTTAAATATGTAAAAAGAAAAAGGCTTGCCCCACTCCAAATGTATATATTTTTTAAAAAGATAGCGAGCATAATCATTAAAAGATTGGAAAGTGGACCTGCTATTGCCACCGCAATTTCTTTAGCAGGACTTTTTATTACACTATCGGAAAGTCTTAGAGTAACACCAAACGGCATAATAATAACGCTCTTTACTCTCACCGAGAGAAAGAGCGCCGCAAAAAGATGAAAAAGCTCATGTACCGTTGCCACGCTGTATGCTAAGGACAGTGTCGTTATAGACTTCGTAAGGTATGCAAGAATAAAAAGTGGAATACAAAGAACATTAATGTAAAAAAACCGTGTAATCTTTATCATAAAGTCACCCCATATTATCATTTGCAAAATCGATAAACTCCGCAGGGTCAAGCCACTCGTCACCGTCTTTTAATTCAAAATGCAGATGTGGACCTGTAACATTTCCTGTGCTGCCAGAATGTGCAATCATCTGCCCTGCTTCAATCTCATCACCCACGGAAGCTATTATGTCGCTTAAGTGTGCATATAAAGTCGTGATTTCCTCGCTATGATCTACTATAATATATTTTCCATATTCACTATTTTCAGAAATCTCTTTTGCCTTACCCTGCCCTGCACATAAAACCTTTGTGCCCTCTTGTGCTGATAAATCAACACCATAATGAAATTTTTTTACATTCTCTATAGGGTGTATACGCATTCCAAAAGGCGACTCTACGCTACTATCTATGGGCGCAACCATATCTAAAAGAGCGTCCTTGCCCTTTTTATCATCTATACCTTTATCAAAGATATATTTAGTTATAAAGTTCTTAACGGTTTGTGGAAATTTTGTTATATCTGTATTATGCGAAAGAATGAATTTTACGGAATTCTTTTGAAATGTCATACTATTATCAGGCGATGATAGTAAAATACACGCAGCTATAAAAATTACACCACAGACCATACTCTGTTTAACAATGAACGTCTTAACGGAAAACCTTTCGCCGCCCGAAATACGTTCCACCTTCTGCCTTCTTGCATTTTCTCTTCTATAAACGTTTTCCATACTTTTCTCCTCTTTACGTTTTAACTGAACAAAAAAAGAACTTGTCTAATATCATTAATATTAAACAAGCTCTTAAATTATTACTTTTTCGTTTAATTATGCTTTATTGTCGCAACCTAAAACGTTAACAATCTTATTCTTAACGAGGCCCTTGATAGCTTCTCTGGCAGGTTTTAAGTACTGTCTTGGGTCGAAGTGTGAAGGATTTTCATTAAAGTACTGTCTGATTGTACCTGTGAGTGCTAAACGAAGGTCAGAGTCAATGTTAATCTTACATACTGCTGAACGTGCAGCTTCTCTTAACATATCTTCAGGAATACCGATAGCGTCAGGCATCTGTCCGCCGTTTGCGTTAATCATATCAACGAATTCAGGAATAACGCTTGAAGCACCGTGAAGAACAATCGGGAAATTAGGAAGTCTGTTTTCAACTTCTTTTAAGATATCGAATCTGAGCTGTGGTTTCTGGCCCGGTTTGAATTTGTAAGCACCGTGGCTTGTTCCAATAGCAATAGCAAGTGAGTCAACACCTGTTCTTGTTACGAAATCTACAACCTGATCAGGATTTGTGTATGATGCATCTTCGTCAGATACGTTAACGTCGTCTTCGATACCAGCTAAGCGACCGAGCTCACCTTCAACAACAACTCCACGAGCGTGTGCATATTCAACAACTTTCTTTGTTAAAGCAACGTTGTCTTCATATGAATGATGTGAACCGTCGATCATTACTGATGTAAATCCGCCGTCGATACATGACTGACAGAGTTCAAATGTATCACCATGGTCTAAGTGAAGTGCAATCGGGAGACCTGTTTCAATGATAGCAGCTTCAACTAATTTCATAAGGTATGTATGGTTAGCATACTTTCTTGCACCTGAAGAAACCTGAAGAATAAGCGGTGCATTAACCTCTTTTGCAGCTTCTGTGATACCCTGAACAATTTCCATGTTGTTTACGTTGAAAGCACCGATAGCATAGCCACCGTCATAAGCTTTCTGGAACATTTCCTTAGTTGTTACTAATGGCATTTAAAGTCAACTCCTTAATTTTTTTGAGTGTTTTTTAATCAAAAACAATCTAATTTTATATGATAATATTTTAACATACTTTATACTATAAAATCAATAGTTATTTTAAATATAATTCTTTCTTTTACTTTACTTACTTTTGTGTAATACTAAAGCTTTTCCCTGCAATCTCATTTAATACACTTTTTTCATCCTTTTCAAAGTCAAATAAAAGTTTATAAGATGTAAGATGCTGATAGCTTTTACTTCCGTCTTTTTCTGCTCCGTATTTAACATCACTTTGTATCGGACAACCGATATATGCCATATGTGCTCTTATCTGATGAGTTCTGCCTGTTATAAGCTCAACTTCTGCTAAAACTCCACCATTCGTTTTTTCCAGTACTTTATATCTTGTTTTTGCATATTTGGCACCAGGCTCATCCTTATCACAGACAAAAACCTTATTTTGCTTTTCATCCTTTTTAAGATATGTTTCTATCTCTCCGCTTTTTTCTTTTGGCTCTCTTATCAAAGTACAAAGGTAAAATTTTCTTACCATACCTTGTCTTATCTTTTCATTCATCTCTCTAAGTGTCTGCGCGTTTTTTGCAGCAATAACGAGTCCTTCGGTATTTTTGTCGATTCTATTGCAAAACGCAGGTGTAAAGCTCTGCTCATTTTGTGGCTTATACTCACCCTTTAAAACGAGATATGAAAGAAGCTCCGAAGTTAAAGAATTATCGCCTTTAGCGCCGTGCATCAAAACTCCCTTTGGTTTGTTGGCAATTAAAACATTCTCATCTTCATAGACAACGTCTATTTGTGGATTTTCAGAAAAATTCATATTCTCTACTTTTTGAACGAAAAACTCATCATTTATATAAAGCGCTAAAACATCGCCCTCTTTTACAATATATGACGCTTCCTGTCTTTTTCCGTTAACTTTTATTCTCTTTTTTCTAAACGCCTTATATAGCAGGTTTTTAGGCATATTACTTGTATATTTTAAAATAAACTTATCAAGTCTTTGTCCCGCATCGTTTTTCCCTGCGGTTACTTCTTTCAAAACACCACCGCCTTTAAATGAAAAAAGGGTTGCATTACTACAACCCTGATATTTTTTAGAGCATTCTGATATATGAGCCTCTTTGTGCCAATTTTTCTACAAACTTTCCTTCTTCTGTTTCTTCTGTCACAAAGCCATATTCACCGTCAATTTCACCTAAACACTCTGCATTATCAAATTCTTTTAAGAGGTCTTTGTCTTTTGTTCTTACAAAATATCTGTAAGCCACTTTAGATGCATCCATCATAAAGTCTTCATCCGCATTTTCCCATGTCTGCCATTTGTTTGTCTTCAGGTGCTTAACGGCATCAATTACGTCAGCAACAACTGCACTTGCAGTAGGAAGCTTGCCTGCGCCCCTTCCATAAAACATTACATCACCAACGGAATCACCATGTAAAAGAATCGCATTAAAGACACCATTTACACTTGCAAATTGATGGCTCTCTGGTACTACCATAGGAGCTACACGTGCAAACACTTTGCCATTTTCTGAAAGCTTAGCTGAACCGATTAATTTTATCACAGAGCAGAGTTTTGATGCAAACTTAACATCAGTTGTTGTAATTTCTGTGATACCTTCTGTCGGGATATCTTTATAATCTACAAATTTTCCTGAGGCAAGCGATGACAATATTGCAATCTTTCTGCATGCGTCATGTCCGCATACGTCAGCTTCAGGATTTCTCTCTGCGTAGCCAAGCTTTTGCGCTTCAGCTAAAACAGCATCAAAGTCTGCACCCTCTTTTGCCATTTTTGTCATAATATAGTTTGTTGTACCGTTTAAGATACCATAAATTTCTTCCACTCTGTTTGCGCTCATACACTGACTTAAAGGCCTGATAATCGGAATACCACCACCGACAGATGCTTCAAAAAGATAGTTTACACTATTTTCTTTTGCAATTTGCATAAGCTCTGTTCCATGCGAAGCAACAAGCTCTTTGTTTGAAGTTATAACGTTTTTACCCTTTAATAAAGCTGCTTTTGAAAATTCATAAGCAGGATTAACTCCACCCATAACCTCAACAACAACATCTACTTCGTCATCATTTACTATATCTTCATAGTTTTTTGTAAAAAGCTCCTGTTTCGGATGGTCCGGAAAATCTCTTAAATCCAATATGTATTTTACATCAACCTTTTGTCCTGCTTTATTTGCTATGTTGTCACTATTTGATGCAAGTATTTCATAAACGCCTGAACCAACGACACCATAACCTAAAATCGCTACTTTTGCCATGTTAAGCTCCTTTTATACTAAAAAAATCTAAACAATACTTAGGCTATTATTATACACAAAAAATCACATAAGGTCAATACTTTTTAACAAAATACAACCATTTTTTGCAAAAAATATTTTGTCAAAAAAAGTATTAAAAGAATATAATAAGTTATAAAATATAGTATGGAGGTATAAAATGGAAACTGCACTGATAGTTTTTTCCTCTTCCGTTTCAGGAAACAGACTAAAAAATTCGGCACTGAGAGCAAATATTAAAGATGTGAAAATCACGCAAACACCAAGCACAATAAAATCAGGCGGTTGCAGCTATTCTCTACGCACAAAAATGTCTGACCTTGACAGTATAATGGCTTTAGCAAAAAGAAACAACATCAGATTTACAGCCGTATATAAAGAAAGCCGTGATATAAGCGGAAAACCTGTTTATCACAGGTTATAAGTAAAAAAGAGCCTTGACAAAATTCGCTCTGTCAATGCTCTTTTTAATTTCTCTATCTCTTTGTCCCCAAGAAGAACAATGCAAGTGTTCCCGGCCCTGAATGTGAGCCGATAACAGGGTCTATATAGTTTATAACAATATCGACTACTTCATATTTTTCCCTGATGCGTTTTGCAACGTACTCGGCATCTTCTATACAGTCACCGTGAGAGATGTAAACAACCTGCTTTTCAGGCTCTATTGCGGTTTCTTCAAACTTTGCAACCAAGGCATTTAATGCTTGTTTCCTGCCTCTTGCTTTATCAACTGAAACAAGCTTTCCTGCATCATCAACATGAAGTACAGGCTTTATGTTTAAAGCTGAACCTAAAATCGCTGTAGCTGCAGAAATTCTGCCACCACGTTTTAAGAAGAATAAATCATCAACTGTAAACCAATGGCAAAGGTTTAATTTATTATCTTCAAGCCATGAAAGAATTTCATCCATCGATTTTCCTTCTTCTTTCATTTTAGCAGCATAATAAACCATTAAGCCTTCACCCATTGAAGCGCAAAGTGAATCCCACGTAACAATTTTTCTTTCGGGGTATTCATCTTTTAATGTTTCAGCGGCAATTTTAGATGACTGATATGTTCCGGATAAACCACTTGAGAAGCCTATGTATAAAATATCATATCCTTTGTCTAAATGCTCCCTGAAAGCCTCCGCATATGTCTCAGGGGAAAGAAGCGATGTTTTTATATGTTCTTTGTTTCTCATCATATCATAATACTGTTTTATATCGACATTTTCTCCCTTTTTGTAGCTGCGGTATTCAACATCATTAACAAGGAAAATCATTGGGATTACTTCAATATTAAATTTTTCAATAATCTCTGTTGTAAGATTCGCTGACGAATCGGTCATAAGTACAAAGCTCATTTGTTTTCTCCTTATACATAAATTTAGTCTTTTATACCATAATTATACATAATCGTTAAAGTTATGTCAAGTAAATAAATGCGTCAAATTGGCGTTTTTCAGCACACTTCTGCGGCAAAAAAAGTTATGTGCGAGTTTTACTCAATTTGTTTCAGCACACCATATGCTAAATTTTTTTAAATATTTTTGTAGCATGTCAATCTTCATCAATCAGTCTCGGTACAGATGTTGGTTTTCCATCTTTATCAAGTGCAACAAAGACAAGTGTTGCCTCGTTAGTTTTTGTTATTTTACCGCTTTGAAGATGCTCTGATGTTACAGTTACCTTTATCCTCATAGATGTCTTACCAACAGATATGAGTTTAGCTGAAAGCTTTACCATGGAGCCAAGTTTTGACGGATACTTAAAATCCAGAGAGTCCATAGCAGCAGTTGCAACAAAGCAGTTTGAATGCTTTGATGCGGCTAGTGCGGCGGCAATATCAATCCAATGCATAAGTGTACCGCCCTTTAAAT
The DNA here is from genome assembly GCA_045648985.1 of Clostridia bacterium. Lineage (GTDB taxonomy): Bacteria > Bacillota > Clostridia > UBA1381 > UBA9506 > SIG437. The sequence goes on along the minus strand of JAZROZ010000037.1, from coordinate 8,081 downwards.
TACCCAAAAGATTTACGTCATTTGGAAGCACAAGCTGAACCATCTCAATTTCCGATTCCTTTGCTGTTTTCGCCCTTTCCATAAAACAGTTTTCTCCTTTTTAGCATATTTTTTTCTTTAAAGTCAATAATGTTAGTATAGGCGGTGATAAAATGAAATATGCACTCATAGTTTTATTAATCTTATCTTTATCGGGTTGCAGCATTGAAAAAGAAGAAAAAGCACCTGTTAAAACAGATGCGCCAACAGAAGAAATGCAGGAAGTTTTAATCGCAGAAGCTGCTACTACACTTGTTGATAAAACAGATAACAGAATTAATAATATTAGGCTTGCATTAAAAAGTATTGATGGATATTCGCTTTATTCAGGTAATATTTTTTCATTTAACGAAGTCGTTGGGGCGCGTACAGAAGAAAAAGGCTACAAGATAGCACCTGTCTTATTACACGATGAGAAAACAAACGACTTTGGCGGTGGTGTCTGTCAGGTGAGCACCACTCTGTTTCAGGTAGCTAAAAAAGCAGGACTTGAAATTATTGAAAGGCACAACCACGAAAAAGAAATATCATATGCTAAGCTTGGTGAAGATGCCTGTGTAGATTATGGAAATTTAGATTTGAAGTTTAAAAATAATACAGAAAATGAAATTGTGATATATATATCCTCAGATGAAAACGATGTTATTGCAAAGCTTGTCAGCAAAAAGGAGAAGTAAAAACAGATTTTACTTCTCCTTTTTTATACCATATTTTCTTATCTCTGTACTCTGCCTGAGCCGTCACCGCCAACTAAAGTTTCAACATCTGAACGTGAAACCAAGTTAAAGTCACCGGGAATTGTATGCTTAAGTGCAGAAGCTGCAACACCAAACTCTAAAGCATCTTTAAAGTTCTTTCCGTCAAGCAGTCCGCAAATAACGCCGCCTGCAAATGAATCACCGCCGCCTACACGGTCAACAATTCTTACGTTATATTTTCTAGAATGATAGAATTCTTTTGAATCTCTGTCATATATGCAAGCTGACCAGCCGTTGTCTGATGCTGAATAGCTTTCACGAAGAGAACTGATTACATATTTAAAATTAAATTTTGCAACCATCTGCTCAAAAATATCTTTATAACCTGCTAGCTCAAGCTCACCGCTTGTAACGTCAGTTTTTCCCGGTTTGAAGCCGAGAACTTTTTCTGCATCTTCTTCATTACCGATGCAAACATCAACATACTGCATAAGGTTTGTCATAACCTTTTGAGCTTTCTCACTTGTCCATAATTTTTTACGGAAGTTAAGGTCAACAGAAACCGTTACACCCTTAGCCTTAGCTGCCTTTAGTGCTGCTTCAGTAAGCTCTGCCGCAGCATCTGATACAGCAGGAGTAATTCCTGTGAAATGGAACCAGTCGGCACCTTCAAATATTTTATCAAAATCAAAATCTTCTTTAGTAGCCGTTGAGATTGAGGAATGAGCTCTGTCATATACTACATTTGAAGCTCTCATTGATGCTCCTGTTTCCAAGAAGTATATACCAAGTCTTTCTCCGCCAACTGCAATATTATCTGTTTTAACATTATGCTTTCTGAGAGCTGCTACTGCACACTCACCTATTGGATTTTTCGGCACCTTTGTCACAAATTCTGCATTATGACCGTAATTTGCAAGAGAAACTGCAACATTTGCCTCACCGCCGCCATAACATACATCAAATTCGTCTGCCTGAATAAATTTTTCAAAACCGGGCGTTGAAAGTCTTAACATAATTTCGCCCATTGTTACTACTTTTGCCATATCAATCAATCCTTTCTGTTATGCTCTTGCTTCTTTAATTTTAGCAATAAATTCTTTTGCAGTCTGTGTAATCTTAGCATAGTCGCCTGTTTTAGCGCCCGCTGTGAGTGATGAGCCTGCACCTACTGCAACCGCGCCTGCTTTTATCCACTGGTCAACGTTTGAAACGTCAACACCACCCGTTGGCATAAGCTTTGCCTGCGGAAGCGGACCACGAATATCTTTTATGATTGTTGGACCAAAAAGGTCAGCAGGGAAAATCTTAATAATGTCAACTCCTGCTTCCATAGCTGTGATAACCTCTGTGATTGTCATACATCCTGCCATATATGGAATTCTGTATCTGTTACAGAGCTTAGCCGTTTCTAAATTAAAGCCCGGGCTTACTATGTAGTTTGCACCTGAAAGAATTGCTATTCTTGCAGTTTCAGAGTCTAAAACTGTACCTGCGCCCAATAAAAGCTCTCCACCCTGATATCTTGCAGCTAATTCTTCAATTACTTTATGTGCGCCCGGCACAGTAAATGTAAGCTCAATTGAAGGGCATCCTCCCTCTAAGCATGCATCAGAAACTTTAATTGCTTCTTCTCCGTTTTTAGCACGGACAACTGCAACAAGGCCTGCATCTGTAAGTTTTGTTAAAACCTTTTCCTTATCCATTTATATCGTCTCCTTTTTTTATAAAACATCCGCCTTTAATTATACACCTAAAAAAAACATCTGTCAAACAATTTTCATCCAAAACATCCTACAATATTAACATTTTTTATTATTCTGCATATGATAATGAAAAAAAGGAGTGATTTAATGATAATTCACGTAGTACAAAAAGGTGATACACTATGGCAGATAGCAAGACGCTATGGCACAAGTGTACAAAGAATAGCAGCCGACAACAACTTAAATACACAAAGAAGCTTAGTCATAGGTCAGGCGCTACTTATACTTATTCCGCAGACGGTACATACAGTCAGAGCTGGTGATACTTTAGAGTCAATTGCAAATATGTACAGCACAACTGTTATGATTCTTCTTCAGAATAACCCCGACCTGATTTCAAACAGATTTCTTTATCCGGGACAACTAATTACTATTTCATTTACTACCGAAAAGCAAAGACCAATAAGAGTAAACGGATATGCGTATCCCAATATCAATATGCAGACGCTAATGCAAACGCTTCCCTATCTTTCATCTCTAACTATCTTCAGTTATGGCTTTACAGAGAGCGGCGAACTGATACCCATAAACGATGAGCCACTTATAAAGGCGTGCAGAGAGTATGATGTAGCACCCATTATGATGCTTTCATCAATCACAGAAGACGGAGGCTTCAGTACAGAAAGAGCAAGCAGGCTTTTTGCAAACAAAGCTGCACAAAATTTCCTCATTGATAAGATTATTGTCTTAATGAGACAGAAGGGATATGTCGGAATTGATATTGATTTTGAATACATAGACCCCAATGATGGTGATAACTATGTAGCATTTGTAGAAAATATCACAGAAAGATTAAACAGCGCAGGCTTTAGTGTAAATGTCGATTTAGCACCAAAAACAAGTGTTGCCCAGCGTGGTCTTTTATATGAAGGTCATGACTACAGCGCACTTGGAAATGCTGCAAACACAGTTCTTATAATGACGTACGAGTGGGGATATACGTACGAACATATTTCATAAATGTACTATAAAACACCCATTCCTTTCAGCTTTGTCACGTTTTTTGTGTCATTTACTTCCTTCTGCATCATTTGTAGAAAGCATTGGTCATTAACTGTTAAATTCAAATTGTGACAAAATTTGACAACAGGAGTGACATCAATGTTCGGCAAAAGATTACTTACGGAAAAACAGGAAAAATTATTAGGACTAAGATTAAAAGAATTAAGGAACTCTATTAGCTTCACTCAAGACCAAATGGCAAAGGCCCTCTATGTCTCCCGGAGCTGCATATCAAATTATGAAAGCGGCCAGAGGGCAATGAGTATGGAAATGGTAAAAAAATATGCAGACTATTTTCAAGTAGATGTAAACTATGTTCTTGGAATCGAAAACGAAAACCGCGAAATAAATGAGTATCTGTATCGGAAAATGCAAAACTCAAAACACGTCACTCCGGAAGGATACTTAGACATATCTGACTTATCCTCTTTAGATAAACTGCAGATTATAGATTTCTGCGAATATTTAAGACTCCGGGCAAAAGCACGTGCGCAAAGCAAAACAACTGCATAAAAAAAGAGGGGTAACGCATTGCGAACCGTTACCTCTTGCTTCTTATTTCATTAATTATGAAAGTTACAAAATTAGCCACTCTATATCAACCTTCAAAACCTTTGCAAACGCTCTGAGCTCATAGTCACAAACAAATCGTGTTCCAATCTCTATCCTGGAAATACTATCTCGTTCGATATTAACACCTTCCACTTGTAATTGTGCCGCTAAATCACTCTGTGTTAGTCTTTGCTTAAAACGGGCTTCTCGGATTTTGTCACCACAAATATTCTTTTTCCCATTATAATCGTAAATCTTCATTTTCTTCAACTCTTTTCAATTATATTTTTGTGTTAAAGATACATATCATTCTTGACTTTAACATATTCAAGTAATATAATTATGTTAAAGATAAGAATATGTAAGATTTTTATAAAAAACTTTTAACATAAGATGGTGATGAATTGATAAATATTTTAAAAAAACTCAAAAATATTATTCAAACATGGTGGCAAAATCTGTCTCAAGATACGAGATCAGCCTTTTCAGTTAGTGCAGTATCGTTATCCATTATTGCTTTTTTATGTCCGTATCGCATAGGTAAGTCGTCACCAAAAGAAATATTTTACTATTTTCTGAGAAACATATTCGAAGCAGCATTTTTGTTTTTTATTATATTAACAATTACGTTCACTGTATCACTATTCAAACGCAAAATTAAAGAGCTTTCAAAAGTATTCTTCATTTCATGGTGTATTACATTATTATTAAGCCTACCATACATGCCAAGACTTTTAGGATATGGCACTACACAAATAGGCGATTTTTATGAATACAGCGAATATACAGAAAATTATATTGTTTACCTATCTCGTGAACCTAAAGAAATAAAAAACAGAAAACAATACACTCTAACAGCTGAAATATCAAGATACGAAGATAAAATAGGTGAAACAGATGAAGGTCGAGATATAACCACTTTAAATTACCATATAAATTACCTATATTTTAATAATGGTGGTTATCTTTATTTTGGGTCTGACTCCACAATTTTATATTTAAATAAAGAAACTAAAGTTACCGATTACAATGACGACACATACTATATCACTTTAACTGACCAAAAATCTAACAAGACACCAAAGACTATTATTAAGGCAAAAAAAGAAGACAACTCCCCCACTGTATACATAACTGAATATGGAGAAAAATATCATAAAATAAATTGCTTGTATATTTTTCCTGAAACGAGAATCAAAACAACATTGGATGAAGCAAAAGACAACGGATATTCCCCTTGTTCAGTATGTAAACCATGATTTACAATAAAAAACATACGAAAGGAGGACTATATGAACATACTAATTTTCATATTAATCTGCGATGCTGCATGGGCATTGGGTGTTATTGCCTTTTGCCAGATAATAGGTTCTATACGTGTAAGAAGCCACCTCTTTGCAATAATTTTATGGAGTGCTATCGTAATATCTGTTTCTCTCTTAGTTTATCATTTACTTTTTGATTACATATGGGCATATGTTATAGGGTTAGCTACAAGTTTCATAAAAATACTATTAACACCAAATATCGAATAATCCAAAACCAAAACGGCGGCCACATAAATTATGTAGCCGCCGTTGCACATTATCAATACGGATTGTTTTTCCATCCTGTATTAACACTCTGATATAAAGCCGATTTTTCTTTTCTTGATAAGCCTTGCATATTGTCGATAGCTTTCTTTACTTCTTCCTGTGTGTATGTTCCGTACTTACCTGATTTTGTAGGTTTATCATGCTTATTAAGTGAAGCAATAAAATACATATAATCCTCGCCGTGAATACCTTTGTTGTATGCGTACATATCGCTCTCACTATCATACATTGATAAATACATTTTCCAAGTTTCAGAATCGTTTTGAGCCATATCGAGAATTATATCTACAACCTCTTGCTTAGAAATCTTACCGCCGTTCTCTTCTTTAGTGCCATTAACTTCTGTCTTGAAAGAGATATAATTTCCAACGTCTGACCCAAACTCATCGGCTTTACTTACCCAAGTCTCAGGCTTGTAATTACTGATTGCTTGTTTGGCTTTTTGGTTGGCATAGTCGTATGCTTCCTTAACGGCTTTTACTTTCTCGGCATCAGATAGATTTTTGTATGCTTTGCTCTTCACCAAATTTGAAACCAACTTATAGGATTTTTCGCCCTTAAGAGTTGCATATCTTACATATTCGTCTGCTGTGAGGTCCTTACGCACCTCATTTACAGTGAAATATTTATCGGCTCTTTCGGGGAATACTCCGTCTTCTCCGGTTTTCTCATAGAGTCGCAAGAGTTCTTTTTCCATATTGCTTGTTACAATGGTAGATGTATAAGCAGGATTAAGAAAATTGTTTAGCCCTCTTTTTAGTGCCGTTCCTGATGCCTCTTTTCTTCCCCACGCATCAATGTACGGAATCTGGTTATAATCCCAAATCGGAATTTTCGCACTTGCTTTTCCAAGAACATATTGCATATCGCCTGTGAGGAAATCGTTCTTTTCTGTGTATGTTGTCATTCTGTTTTCCTCGCCTGTGCGCTCTGCTTGTCCGAAAAGAGTCGGTATTCCTTGCGAGAGATAACTTGTAGCCGCACCTGATATAAACTTCATAATTCCTGTGCTGCCTTGTGATTTGGCCTCCCCTATATTCTCAAGAGCATCGTTTATACCCTGCAAACAAGACATTTGGAGCATAGGCTCAGCAATTCTCGTAGCTATGGTTATCATATCTGACATAGTCAACATTTCGTCTGGTTTCTTACGGCTGTTTATTTCGTAGGTGTTTACGCCCATAAAGAATGGGAGTGCTTCAGGTGCAAGCCAGTCTAATGTAATCGAGTTGCCGTTTGGTAATTCGAGAGCATAAGCCTGATGCCCCATTAACTCATTAAACTCTTTTTCTCTCTCGTCATCTTCTCCGTGTCCTCTGATAAGTCCTTGTGCCGCAAGCAATATACCAAGAGCATAAAGTCCTGTTCCTGTTAAACCAGCAGAAATTGAATCAATAATCTCTGTTGCAGTAAGTACTGTTCCGTCTTTTTTTTCTGTGCCTATTTTTTTAATGTCAGCCAAGCTTTTGACAAAACCAATTGGGCTATACTCAATACCCCTTACCATGATATTAGCAGGAGTTCTACGGAACGGCTGAACACCTTCTACCAAAATGCGCCCTCTTTTTTCCCAAACACCTTGATTTGCCTTTCCTCTTCTGCCGAGCTTACTTACTGCTTGTGAAAATTCGTTTATGTCTCTGTAGGTCGCTTTACTTGCTTCTTTGATTGCGTATTCCCTTGCAGGAGATATTGCCTTACCCTTTGTTATCTGTTCGGGAGTGATGTTGTTAGCCTTACAATACTGAGCTAAAGCATAAGCGTAATGAGGTTTAGAAAACCACATATCCTCATTTTCAAGAAGATTGCTATTTCCTTTTCGTGCCGCTTCAAAGGGTTTCAAAACATAATTTATAATGGGGTTTTTGTGTTTAAATATAGTTCTGCCCTCGTCGATATATTTGTTTCCTATCGCCGAATCGTTATATTTTCCACCATTTGAAACCGCATCGGCAACATTTGCATAGTCTTTCCAAGCCGCCACAAGCAATGCCCTGTCTGTCTTGCTACCCCAAACTAACGCTTTACCTCTAAGCATCTCTTTACCTTGCTTGCGAGCTACGGAAGCAACAACAGATTCGATTGCAGTAGCGGTCAAGTCCTTTGCGAGAACAACAGGAGCAAGTCCTGCGTTACCCACAATGTTTCTGATATGAGTGCGAACGTTGCCAAGCATCGCAAGGTATCTCCACGCATTCCACATGTCTATCCAATCAGAAGGCATCTGTCTGCCAATATCCATATAGATTTCTATTTCTGCATCCAGTCTTTCTTCTTCGGTTTCGGCATTTAAGAATTGTTCCGCAAGTTCTTCATTGATTTTAAGGTCAGGGGCTTTATCTCCGTACTTGTTAATCAATTCCTTTTGATATGCTTCTACACTTTTCTGCATTCCGTATAATTGCGTTTCCGGAGAGAAATTTTTCAAA
>JAZROZ010000036.1:0-43638 GCA_045648985.1 Clostridia bacterium | reverse complement strand
AAGAGCAAAATAAGCCTCTTGCATTAAATCTTCCAGAGTATAGCGGTTAGATACAAACGCAACGCACTTTTTCCGTATAAGGCCTATATTTTGATTATATAATTCTGCTATTGCATCAACATCATTGTTTTTTGCCTTTTGAATAAGCATATTATTCTCCTCTACAAAATTTTATTGCCGATATTTGTTGTGTCTTTGTTGTGTCTTTGTTGTACTCTTTCTCTCATATATGCACAAACAGACAGCCTTAAGAAAAAAAGACTGTCTGTTCACAAAAATTGAAATAGAAGGTTTACTCTGTAGCGTGATAGTATAAAGCCTTTGTCTTATTCTCAAGAACAAATGCATCATAACAAATACGACCTTCGACAAGATCACCGCTTATTCCAGGCGGATTTGAATGTGTTTTGTATTCCTCGAGTTTAACCGGCGCAACCGTTGCACTCGGATGTACAGCCATAAAGCCGAAGTTTTTAGGCAAACGTACTGATGGCACTTTAACAACATTAAAACCATCAAGAATACTGATAACACCTTTCAAGCGCAATTCGTTGCCGATATTTGTCTCCATAACAATTTCCTTGCACTTTTTCATAAGATTATATGTTGCTGATGATACAACAAGACTACGCCCTGTTTCAGGCACTTCTGCATCATCTAAAGCTAAGCTTGCTTTTAAAATCTCGTCATATATGTTTTCTTCTGTCAGTTCTGAAGGCTCTGCTTTAGTTCCTGCATTCGCTGCCATTACTGCATACACATACGAGTCAATCTCAGGGACAACAACCTCTCTGCACTGTCTTGCCAGAGCTGATGCTGCGCTTAACTGATTGCCTGTCTCGTCATTGTCAAGCTTATCGATTGCAAAAGTGAATGACCTGTCTTTTTTCAGTGTCATTTCTTCTGTTGTTGCATCTAAGTTATCAATAGCTCCGTAACGTGAAGCTCCGGGTCCAGCTCCTTCTCTGTCATAGTCGTTCATGGCAGATGTTGTTATTTTGTATATTTTTACAGTGTGCGCTCCCGTCCAATCAAAATCGTTATTAGTCAGAAGACTTCTCTTACTTTCCGTTGCAAACATATCATCTACATACGGCTGAAATTTTGTTACTAATTCAATCCCCAATCGTATTCAACTCCTTAAATTTTTGGTGGTTTGAACACGCTCGCCAATGCATCTGCTTCAAAATCTCCTATTGGCGCCACATCTGCAGGAGTATTTAGCAAACTCGGAAAAACTTCAAAAAGTTTATTTACACTTTCTTTAAAGGTTTCTGCATCCGAAGTGTTGAACAACTCCAACAGTTTAGGATTGTATTTGTTTTCATCTATAAAGTCTCTGCAGGTCAAAAGATTTTCCCTTGCAGATAATTCACTCTCGCGTGCATCGAGCGCATTCTCATTCTGTCTCTGCACCGTTCTCTGTCTTTCTTTATTGAGACGCTCTGAGACAATTTTGTTTACTTCTTCCTGAGTGAACAGCTTATCTGTCTTATTCTCATTCCCTTCCGGTTGAGTATTTGTGCTACTGTTTTCCTCATTCTGATTCTGTTCGCTTAAACTCTGTTCGTTATTCATATTTACCTCCGTTTTACGCCTCGAGTAGGCTGGATTGATAGGAACACTCTGTGAAGAAAAGAGTAAAAAGAAACACAGAGTGTTCCAACAGACAATTTCGTCTATTGACTTGGTCGAAATGTCCTTAGTATAAAAAAAGGCATAGGAACGCTTTAAATACGTTTCCCATGCCTTAATTTAACATTAATGCTAACTCCATAATGGAGCGGTACTTTTTATTTATTATATCACAAAATTAGCAAAATGTCAAGTGGTATGATGGTGTGCTTTCATTTTCTGATATTGAGTTCTATATAACAGTGTAAATAGGGCGCATTTTTATCTGTTTTCTTTACTTTTGCCCCTTCTGCTATTAATTCCCCTAAAGGTTTGAGGAAAAGCTTCTGCAGCTCTTCCTCGTCCTTGTATGTAATTTTTATTTTCATACTAAAAAGTCCTTAGTACATCAAAATTATTCATGATGCACCTCCACATTTAAAGCATTTAAAACAAAGTAATCAAAAGCATGTGCTTCTGCTTCTCTTAACCATCGTTCATACATTCCTCTCGAAGTAACGTCTAAATGGCCCAAAAAAATATGAGATAGTTCATGCAACAGCAAAGAGATTAGCTCTTTTTCTTTGCGGGATTTATTCACATATACCTCTGCTTTATATGGCTTATTTTGCCTGTTACACTTTATCGTAAAAGCTAAAGGTATATTGAACCAACCAAAATTTTTGCAATATTTATCCATCAATAGTTCCTTGTCTTTTTCTGTAAAATATATTATTCTATACCCTGTTCTCTCTATAGCTTCCGTAAGACTTTCAATACTCAATTTTCCTTTGAGTTCTTTTAAAGCAAATGTTTTTGCTGCTATAATTATATTATTTTTCATTCTGCAGCACCTTCTTTCTTTTCTGCCTCAATAGCAGCAACAAATAGCCACAACAGAGAGCCGATATATATAGCTACTGCTTCTCTGGTTACGTTTCTGAAGGTCATGGCCGAAGTAAAAGCTAACGCTCCCATACATACTGTAAATACATTTAAAGCCATATTTTTTATCTTTTTCTTTTTCATTTTTTTATTTTGCTCCTTTTCTCTTGATTTTCCAGAGCATATATGATACAATCAAATTGCGTTTTGAGGGTGTATCATATGCACTCTTTGCCGTCGGTTGCATTTTCTGCATCGGCGGCATTTTCTATTTCTTCAATCTCTTCCAGGACGTTTTCAATCTTATTTAAGCCTTCGTTTTTCTCTTGTATTGCCTTAGCCTTTGAGTTCTCTATGCGAAAACTTTTTATCGCAGAAAATAGTACATTTTTTAAGCTGATTTCATCTTCCAGAACTTCCACCATACTTGATATGGCAGTTCTGAGCTTTTTACATTTGTCGCTGCCTAATTCATCAGCTATCTTTTGTCTCTCTCTTGTTATATCCCTGCCGTGCATTATCTGAATGGTTCTGATAACTTCGTCTGATATTCCTAATTCCTTTAATTCCTTCTTTTTCATCTTTATCATCCTTTCTTTCACAATCACATTTTTCTTCCGGGTCTAATTTCGCTCCGCATTTTTCACATTCGCGGTAGTAGGGCATAAAACCACCTCATTCAAGTCTTTTTTGTTCCGCCACGTTGTCTAAAATGTTTTTTAAGTTCTTTGGCAGAGCATTTTTTTGTCTCTCTCTTTCTTTTATCGCCTTATAGGACCTCATAACATTACTCGCAACAACAGTGTGTAAATCATCCGTTTTGAGCTTGCCCCATTCTCTCAACTGCTGTGCATTTCCTACAAGCTGCTTAAGTTCTGAAGGCAGCGCCTCAAATTCTTCAGCTGCATTATATCCGCTATTGGCGCATGCTTTTAAAAGCCTGTTAATTGCCTCCTGCTCGCTCATATCCTCTGAGTGTGTTAATTTCCTTATCTGCTCTTTAATTTTTCCCACAGTCGGCGGATATCCATCTAAATCACACGCAATATAAGTTTTAACAGCTGCACCCACTAACTCTACTGAATCATCCTGGAACAAGTCTGCCCATAAATCGACCATTATTTTAGCATCTGTATCTGATAAGCCTTTGTAAAAATATGGGTAATTAGATTTAATTACTGCAAGTATTTTCAATGTTTCTTCAATCGTCATAAATTATATAATCCTCCTCTTTTTCTTTTTGATTTTGTAATTCATTTACCATATCTCGAAAAATATTGCCTGAACTGCTTTTTTTAGCAATTTGTTTATTTTGGTTGTCGCCTCTGTAGTTTCTTTCCCACGTTCTAACAGCTGCTCTCCAATCCTTCATTTTGTTTTTACCAACTAACCAACCTATTGCTGAATAGTAATTTACAAACTGTTCAGCATCAACAGGACTGCTACGCTCCAAACAATAAGCTCTTACTTCTTCAACCGTTGGCGGAATAAATGATTTTGTTTTTTTAGGAGGTTCGTCCTCTATAAAAATATTCTTATCATTCTTATCATTCTTATCATTCTTTATATTCTTATATTGTGGTTGCTCGTTGGTTATCCGTTGGTTATTCGTTGGTTGCTCGTTGGTTACAGTGTTGGTTATTTCATTGGTTGTATTTTCTATTCCGTTTTGGTATTTTTCCCAATTTGTCACGGTTACAATAGTAAATTTATTGGTTGATTGGGTGGTTATTTCATTGGTTGATTTTAGCTTATTTATAGCAGTTCGCACTTGTTGCCGTGAAAGACCGAGTTCAGAAGCAAGATTTTTCTCAGAAGTAACAAACTGACCTCTTTTAATAATCATCCCTTCAAACGGTTGGTCTGAAAAATTTACCCGGATAAGACAGTGAAGGAACACAGCTTTTACATTGTTATTCTGATACCATCCCCATTGAACAAGCTTTCTAAACAACTTAAAATATCCGTTTATTTCATTCATTTATAATAGTAACTCACTCCTTCCACTCTTGTCCAAAAGCCACCTTAAAAATATAGTCAAGCATTATGCCCCTGTCTTTAGGTTTTAGTTTTAACATAATGGCCCAAATTTCACGAGGTATGATAAAATATTCTCTTTTATTGTTAGGCTCTTCCCATCCCATGAGATAGGCGGGAGAAACATCTAATGCGGTAGCTAAATCAAAAATAACGTCTATAGGAGGCTGTATTATGTTGAGTTCATACTTTTGTACAGATGAAAAAGTTTTATTTATTTTTATTGCAAGCTCACGTTGCGTTAATTTTTTTCTAATTCTCGCATTTTTGATTCTTTCACCGATATTCATCTTTACACCAACGGCACGCCCTACTTCCTCCAGAGTTAATTTCAACTCAATCCGGCGATTTTTAAGTAAATTTTTAAACTCTTCGCTATTTTTCTCGTTAGCTTCCTTTTCACAGTCCAAGAGGTATGACGGAGAAACATCTAAGGCATTGGCAAGCTGAACGATTCTATAATGTGGTATGTTTGTGATGGTTCCGCTTTCGTATTTAGATATAACTGCTCGCGTTACACCAATCATGGATGCAAGATTGCTTTGAGTTATACCTAAAAATTTTCGTTTTTCTCTAATGCGTTCTCCTAAAGTAGTTAATGTCAATATTCTCCCTCCCCTCCAAAAATTGCCTCTGCTCCAAATTGGCGAAGAAGAAACCTTGCTATATCGTCAGCATAAAATTCTTTGTATTCAGCATCAATTCTGACGACCTCGCCATTATCTTCTACTCTGTATGTAGCAGATACAGGAATACTTATTTTTTTCTTTTCCATAATTACTCCTCCATAATTTCTGTTACATCCACGTCTAACCCATCAGCTATTTTCATAGCTAATCGTGGAGTGCAGTTTCCTCGCTGCTTAATAACAGTTAAATTCTGCCTGCTTATTCCTGAACGGTCTGCAAGGTCCTTGTGTGCTAAATTCTTGCGAGCCATCAGAATTTCAATTTTTTTCGCGCTGATTTTCATTGTATCACCTCCTTCGATAACTATTCATTATTGAATATTTTACATTTATTATAATATTCGTTTTTGAATATGTCAAGACTTTTTTATAAAAAATTTGCAAAAATGAATATTTTGTGTTATGATATTTGTAGGATGGTGAATACAAATGAAAACAAAAAACGGACTAAAAGAATTTTTAAATATAGGTGGACAAATAAAAGAAATGCGCTTGCTTCGGGGCATATCACAAAAGGACTTTGCTAAATCGCTAGGTATTCCAGTTTCCACATATTCAAATTATGAAAACGGGAATAGAATGCCAGACTTAGAAACCATAAAAAAGATTTGTGATGCTTTGTATATGGATTTTGAATCATTGTTGTTTGTAACTCCAATAGATGATATCTATGAAGATGGCAATCTTAGCAACAAGCATAAAGCACTGCTTACCACACGAGCGATAAATTTCGAGCGCACAAAAATTGGAATTGAAGAAAATGCAATACATCAAGAACCGCCAATCTTGAAGAAATATAACAAGCTTAATAATATGGGTAAAATAAAAGTAGAAGCATATACAGACGGCCTTTTAGAGAATCCGAACTACCTTCTTCAGAGCGAAGATGAAGAAATTCGATTTGCAGCATTTCAAGAAGGTATTCCCTACAGAGTAGAATCAGAAGATGACGATGACACAACAACATAACACAACGAAAGGAGGCGCGCACATGGAAGCTGATGCAGTAATATATGCCCGGTATTCATCAGACAAACAAACAGAGGACAGCATCGAGGCACAAGTCAGAGCTTGCCGTGATTATGCTGCCTCTCATAAGATAAATATAATACACATATATGCAGATGAGGCTATAAGTGGAAAAGGCAGTAAAACGGCAAAAAGAGAGCAATATCAGCAAATGCTCATTGATGCGGAAAAAGGTGCTTTTAAGACAATTTTAATACACAAGTATGACAGAGTAGCACGAAGCCTCAGAGAACACGTAAACCTTGAAAAACGGCTTGATGACATAGGCGTGGAGCTGATAGCTACCGCTCAAAACTTCGGCAATACAAACGAAGCTAAAATCATGCGCGCTCTGATGTGGTCCTTATCTGAATATTATATAGACAATCTCTCCGGAGAAACCAAAAAAGGACATAAAGAAACCGCTTTGCAAGGCTTACACAATGGCGGTTATGCGCCTTTTGGTTATGACGTAGTAAATCAGCATTATGTTATAAATGAATTTGAGGCAGCCTATGTCAAAAAGATGTTCGCTGCAGCTCTCGGCCGGGAAGGGTTTACGCAGCTTATAGCAGAAATGGAATCATGCGGAATAAAAGGCAAGCGTGGCAAGCCCATAAAATACTCTCAAATCTATGAAATACTCCGCAACGAAAAATATACCGGTGTATATCTTTACAGCCAAGACAACGAAAAAGAGCGAGGTCAGAGACGTTCAAAACCTAATGCAATAAGGATAGAAAATGCTATTCCTGCAATTATAGACAAAGAAACCTTTATGGAGGTACAAAAAATAATGAGTGAAAGAAAACAGACCGGACAAAAATCAGATTATTTATGCAGCGGACTTGTTTATTGCTCTTGTGGAGCAAAGATGCATGCTGCCAAATCTTCAAATAAAGGACATACTTACTACTATTATTCCTGCTCTGAGAAGTGCGGACAACCTTCTGTGCGTATGGAAAAAGTAGATTCTGCAGTTCTCTCATATTTACATGACATTTTATCTGCTAAAAATCATACTGAAATAGCAGATTCTTTAAGAAAATATAAGCAAGGCGAAACACAACGCAACGAAGATTTTAAATCAATTTTAAGAAGAAAAATAAATGAAAAAGAAGGACAATATGAGGCTCTTCTGAACAACCTTTCCTCTGGTACCCTTCCAGGAGAAATAGTCGCAGATATAGGAACAAGGATGCAAGAGCTTAAAGAAGAAATCGAAGCACTTAAAAATACAGAACCGCCAAAAGATTACACCGTAGAACAAGTTGGCGCATGGCTTGATTCACTCAGAAACAATACTGACAGAAACGCTATTTTAATTTTGGTAGATAGAATAGACATAAAAAAACAGACCGAAATCAAAGTAAAAAGCACTTTGGAATCGGTCTTGTGTAAAATTGGTTGCGGAGGCTGGATTTGAACCAACGACCTTCGGGTTATGAGCCCGACGAGCTACCATGCTGCTCCACTCCGCGATATGTTACTTTCTGTATGAACAAGAAATATTATATCACTATAATATTACTTTGTCAAGTATAAATATTCCCAATTTTCTCTTTTTTTATTTGCAATTTTTATTTTTTCAAACTTTTTTAAATTTTACAAAAAAAACTGTTGCAAAAGGGGAATTGTTATGTTATAATGTATTTCTGCTATGGATTAATTAGTAATTTATCAGAGAGGGTGAAAAGTAATGAAAGAAGGAATCCATCCTAATTATTACGATACAACCATAAAATGTGCATGCGGAGAGGTTATTTCTGTAGGTTCTACACAGGAGAACATTACAGTTGAAATCTGTTCAAAATGTCATCCGTTCTTCACAGGCAAACAGAAGCTTGTTGATACGGGCGGTCGTGTTGAAAAGTTCAGAAAAAGATTTGGTATCAAAGAATAATTTTATCGTAAGGCACAGGTTTAGAGCTTTTGCAGCTTGAACTTAGGTTGTTTATGGAGGTGTAGGTTATGTTACTTGCAGTACAGATATTGCATATAATCATAGCTTTGGTTCTTGTGATTGTTGTTTTGTTCCAGTCGGGTAAACAAGCAGGCCTTTCAGGTTCAATCGCCGGCGGTTCTGAAACATTCTTTGGAAAAAACAAAGGTCGTACAATAGATGCCATGCTTGAAAAGTGGACATCTACTGTTGCTATTTTGTTTTTAATCACATCAATTGCTTTATTCTTCTTAAAATAAGATATAAAGCATAATCGTAATATTGTTTTCAAATGGAGGTGCTATAAATGGCAAAATGTGAAATCTGCGGTAAAGGCGTTACTTTTGGTATTAAAGTCAGCCATTCACACAGAAGAAGCAATAGGGCTTGGAAGCCAAACATCAGAAAAGTTAAGGCTATTGTTAATGGCACGCCGAAGTCTGTGAGTGTTTGCTCAAGATGTCTGCGTTCTAATAAGGTTACAAGAGCTATCTAATCTTATTGATTTACTTATATATGAATTTTCGCACAGGCGCAATGCGTCTGTGCTGTTTGGCTTTATAAGGTTATTTTATCTGACTGACATTTTAAAAAGGTTGCTATCACTTTTATGTGATAGCAACCTTTTTAAAACAACCCTACTATAAACTTTACTATATTGCTTCCAAACAACATTATGATTCCCGCTATCATAACCCCTGCTAAAATCGCAGGTATTGCACGTTTAATTCTGATATCAAGTAATGCTGCAGCTAAAGCTCCTGTCCATGCACCTGTGCCGGGAAGTGGTATTGCAACAAATATCATAAGTCCCCAAGTTCCATACTTTACGATTTTGTCTGAATTTTTATCTACCTTATTTTGCAGCCATTGTCCGAATCTTTTAAAAAAACGACTGTTAAGGCAATAATTCACAATCGGTCTTCCTAGCCACAGAATAAACGGAATTGGAAGTACGTTTCCTAAAACTGCAAGTATGTAGAGCTTCCAAGATTCTATCCCGAACATAACACCAACGGGTATAGCCCCTCTGAGTTCAACAATTGGAAACATAGAAATAATGAATGTTATTAATTCTTCTGATAAATTTAATCCCTGAAAAAAACTTACTATCGCGTCTGTCATATTCTCTCTCCTTATAAAGTTACAATTTCAACACCTGAAACTGCTTCCTCTACTAATCTTTCAATATCGAGCACCTGTTCATATACTTTAACCTTTTCAAGCTTCGGCTTAGTCTGTGGATGTTTTGGAGTAAATACCGTGCAGCAATCTTCATATGGAAGAATTGATGTTTCAAAAGTACCAATATTTCTAGCAATTGTTACAATTTCCTCTTTGTCCATACCGATTACAGGTCTGAATACGGGCATTGATACTGCATCATTTGTAACACCTAGAGCTTCAACAGTCTGGCTCGCTACCTGACCTATGCTTTCTCCCGTTACCAAAGCTGAAAGCTTGTTTTTCTGTGCTATTTTTTCGGCAATTCTCATCATAAACCTACGCATAATTATTGTCAGGTATTCTTCAGGACATTTTTTCTTTATCTCAAGCTGTATTTCAGTAAAAGGAACAACATGGACCTTCATTCCGCCTGTATAAACTGCTAAGAGGTCGGCAAGCTCTAATACCTTTTCTTTCGCCCTTTCGCTTGTATATGGATGTGAGAAGAAATGAATTGACTCAAGCGCCACTCCCCTTTTAGCTACCATATATCCTGCAACAGGACTATCTATTCCGCCCGATAATAAGAGTGCCGCCTTTGAATTTGTGCCTACCGGCATACCACCTCTACCCTTTTCTCTTCCGCAGTAAACATAGGCATTCTGTTCGCGCACCTCTATCATAACAACTTTGTCGGGATTGTTTACATCTACTTCTAAATTATCAAAGTTTTCATAGAGATATCCGCCAACTTCTCTGCAGATTTCAGGTGATTTCAGCGGAAACTTCTTATCTGCTCTTTTTGCTTCTACCTTAAACGTTTTTACATCCTTCAGCTCATCAAAAAGTGCTTCTTTTGTTCCCTCGCAAATACCTTTTAAGTCCTTTGGCAAAACATAGGCTCTCGTAATTGATGTGATACCAAAAACCTTTTTTAATATCTCTATTATTTCATCTATCTTTTCAGTCTCAGGGGTTTTAACATAAATAGTTGCCTGAGCCCACCAGATTTCCATTTTAAATTTTTTCAAAGCAGCTTTAATATTTTTTACAAGTGATGCTTCAAAGAAAGGTCTGTTTAGCCCTTTTAAAATTATTTCACCATATTTTACAAGTATTATCTGTTCCATTATTTTCTCCTTTTAACCGAAAGATATGAAATGCGTCCTGAGTCATTTTGGGGTGGTTTTTCACTGTATCCGTCAAATTTTCCCGTTATAGTAAAACCATTCATTTCAAGCGCATTCATAATTTCATCTTCTGTATAACATCTTTCTACGTGATGTTCTTCTATTCTCTCATACAGGCCATTTCTTTGTTGCTTGAAAAATGTCAGGAAAAAGTCGCAAAGCTTCGTTTCCTCGCAGAAATCATTTTCCCAAACGTAGAAAATATTGTCCTTTTCATATGTATAAATATTTTGTGCAAGTACATTTTTAAACTTATATTCAGAATTTACATCAAAAATCAAAAGTCCGTCGTCGTTTAAATAATTATGACAAAGGGAAAAGACTTTTTCTAAGTCCCCGTCTTCCGTTAAATAATTAAGGCTGTCAAGCATACAGATTATCACATCAACTGTTCCATAAAGCTCAAATTCCTGCATAGGTTGATTTAAAAACAAAATTTTTTCAGTACCATATTTTGAAATGGCGCAGTCGAGCATCTCTAAAGAACTGTCTGCTGCAATCATGTCATAACCTCGCTCTGATAATTCTGCAGCAAGTGTGCCTGTCCCACACGCAAGGTCAAAAACAAGTTCTGCTTTTATGCCATGTTTTTTTATTTGTTTTTCAATAAAGTCAGCATATTCACTATATGGCACATCAAAAGTTAGTGAGTCATAAAGCCTTGCAAACTGCCCATAGCTTTTTTTCATCTGTTTTTCGCCTCCATAACACCAAACTCACCGAAAAAGGTGAAGTTTCGGTTAGCATTTCACCTGATCCCAATAGTTTTTAATTGTTTGCTCATTTTTATTTGACCCTGGATTATAATATTTCTTGTTTTTTATTGCATCAGGCAGATATTGTTGCTTAATATAGTTATTCGGGTAGTTGTGCGGATATTTATACTCTATGCCTCTGCCTAAAGATGATGCCCCTTTGTAGTGAGCATCTTTTAAATGTAATGGTATATCCCCCGAGTTTCCATTTTCGATATCCGCCATTGCATCATTTATTGCACAAACAGCACTATTTGTTTTTGGTGCTGTTGCTAAAAGCAAAGCCGCTTCACTGAGTGGTATTCTCGCTTCAGGCATCCCAAGCTGAAGTGCGCTATCTATACATGCTTTTGTTATAGCCATCGCCTGAGGGTAAGCAAGGCCCACGTCTTCTGCTGCAATTACAAGAAGTCTTCTGCATGCAGAAAGCATATCTCCCCCACATAAAAGTCTTGCTAAATAGTGAATTGCAGCATCAGGGTCACTACCTCTTATTGATTTTTGCAGAGCGCTTAACACATCAAAATGACTATCTCCATCACGGTCATGGCGAAATGCTTTTTTCTGCGTACATTCTTCTGCCAAATCGAGTGTGATGTTAACAGTATTATCCTTTATGGCAGGAGCTGAAAGAGTGCAAACCTCCAAAGCGTTTAATGCTTTTCTTACATCTCCGGAGGACACCGATGCTAAATGCGAAAGTGCATCAGGCGCAATCGTAATTTCTGCGCCAAGTTCCTCAGTCAAAAGCCTTATTCCTCTTAGGATTGCCGATTTAACATCTCCTTGCGAAACGGGTTTGAATTCAAAAACTGTCGCACGGGATAAAATCGCATTATATACATAAAAATACGGATTTTCTGTTGTACTTGCAATCAATGTTATAGAGCCGTTTTCTATAAATTCCAAAAGGGATTGCTGTTGTTTTTTATTAAAGTTCTGTATTTCATCTAAATATAATAAGATTCCACCGCTTGCACCAATCGTACCGACTTGCGTAGCAATTTCTTTTATATCACTGACGGAGGCAGTTGTTGCATTAAGCTTAAATAGCTTTTTATCCGACATTTGTGCCGCTATGTTTGCAACAGTAGTTTTTCCAGTGCCTGACGGACCATAAAATATCATGTTCGGAAACTGTCCTGTTGATATCAGCCTATATAGAGTTTTATCCTGTCCTAAAATATGTTTCTGTCCTACAACATCAGATAAATTTTCAGGTCTTATTCTGTCAGCTAATGGTTTTAACATGATATTTCCTTTCCTCATAATACAATACATTATGATTCTTCATCAGGCAAAAAAGGCGAAAAAGATTTTACTCCTTTTCGCTCTTTTAAAACTGAAAACTACAAATATTTTTACAATAGCCTTCTTCAAAAGGAGAATTTTATTTGCTCTTTTTGAGTGCTATTACAACTTTTCTGTTAGGTTCATCACCGATGCTGTACGTATCAACATATTTGTTCTGCTGGAGAGTTGAATGAATTATTCTTCTCTCGTTTGAGCTCATCGGCTCAAGTGTAACTTTCTTTTTGTTTTTAACAACAGAGTGTGCAAGATTTTCTGCTAAATTAACAAGTGTCTGACGTCTTTTCTCGCGATAATTTTCTGTATCTAAAGAAACTCTGATATATTCACCGTCACCACGATTGACACAAAGGCTTACTAAATGTTCCAAAGCATCTAGTGTATCACCACGTTTTCCGATAACAATACCCATATTGTCACCTGAAAGTACAATGTCCATACGTTTTTCTGAAACTGTGATATCAACATTAACTCTTAAGCCCATACCGACAAATACATCATTTAAAAAATCATATGCACGTGCTTCAAAATTAACCTTAGGTGTAACTTTGATAACTGCATCTTTAGCACCTATACCAAAAAGACCTTTTGAGCCTTCCTCAATTACTTCATATTCTACTTCGGATTCTGTTAGTCCCAATTCACTTAATGCTAAAGCCAAAGCATCCTGAACAGTTTTTGCTGTTTTTTCTATAGTTTTACTCATTTCTTTTTCCTCCTGTTTTCACGCTGACGATAGTGTTCTTTTACTTCCTGCGGCGCCTCCTCTTCCTTAATAAGTTTTGGAAGAATAACATGCTGGGCCATCTGGTAGAGATTTGATGCTATCCAGTAAAAACCAAGACCTGCCGGAAGTGAAATTGAAAATATTAGTGTCATTATCGGGAACATATAAGTCATCATCTGCATTGAACTTTGAGCAGAATCAGTCTGCCCCTGCGTGCTCTGCGACGGACTTGTAAGTTTTGAAAGCAAGTATGTTGTAACACCTGCTAAGATTGGTATTAATATTACGATTGAGTTTAAAGCCGCTTTTGGAACTATTGCCAAGTTAAGTCCATAAAAATCAAAGTCGATAAAGGAAAGATTTGAAAATTGCGCTAAAAGTTCCGTCTTAAATTTATTCATCTCCGCAGCTATCTGAATCTGGTCCGTCACAAGTACCGTTGAACCAAGATTTGTAAGAGCGCTATGAACTTCCTCTATTGTAGGAAGACCGTGTTTACCAAGCTGAATAATATAAGTAAGTGGTGATCTTATTATACTGTAAAGTGCAATAAGTACCGGAAACTGTATTAAAAGAGGAAGACATCCGCCTGCAGGACTGACGTTATTGTCCTTATATAGCTTTAATGTTTCCTGATTAAGCTTCTCTTTGTCATATTGATATTTCTTCTGTAATTCCTGAAGTTTTGGTTGGATTTTCTGCATTTGACGAGTTGACTTCTGCTGTTTTATTGAAAGCGGAGTCAGAATCAATTTAGTTATTATTGTAAACAACACCAAAGCCCAACCGTAGTTGCCTACAACAAAATAAATACCTTTGAATAAATATCCAAGCGGTATGGTAATCAGGTCAAAAATACCCAATGCCGCGCCTCCTTGTTATAACTTATTTAACGGGATCATACCCGCCTTTTGAAAACGGATTACACCTTAAAATGCGCCATACTACCATAAAAAGTCCTTTTATAACTCCCTTTTTTTCAATCGCATCAATGGCATACTGCGAGCAGGTAGGAGTAAACTTGCATGACGGAGCTTTCAGGGGTGAAATGAATTTTCTGTAAACCTTTATTATACCTATCAAAAAACATTTCATTAAAACAACCGTTCCTTTTTAATATGCCCAAATTTTAAGCTTTTTCAGTAAACATCCCTGCTTTTTTTAAAAGCTTTTTAATGGCATATGATGTTTCAAAATACGAATCAATTAAAAGTGCCGCATCTTTGGCAACAAAAACAATATCAAATCCTGTCTTTAAATCTGTTTCACACAAACGGTAGCTTTCCTTAATCAATCTTTTCATTCGATTGCGTTTTACCGCTCCTGCAAGCTTTTTCCCCGTTTTTATTCCCAACCTGTTATAGTCAAGACCATTACTTACATAGTGCATTGTAAAAAATCTGCCGTGTGCTTTCTGACCTTTTTTATAAGCACGCAGAAAAAGCTCGTTCTTTTTCAAACTGACTGTGTTTTTCATGTTACCACCGGCTCCTGTAATTTATGAATAAAGTCGCTAAAAGCTAAAGCTCTCAGCGACAACTATTTCATAAATACAAACTATGCGGACAATACCTTTCTGCCCTTTAGTCTTCTTCTGGCCAAAACTTTTCTGCCGGAACGAGAACTCATACGGTTTCTAAAACCATGATCCTTTTTTCTTTTACGTCTGTTAGGTTGATATGTTCTCAGCAATTTCTCCACCTCCTGTTATCTATTAAAAACAAATTGCCATAATACTTGCATTTAACATATTCTACTATATTATATATTGTTAAACACAACTTGTCAATACTTTTTTTACTAATAATATGAACAAAGAATAAAATTTTGAAAAAAAGTTGTCATATAGATGCATTTATGGTATAATTACTTTCGTATTACTTATAATAAAGTATTTTATGTTATAAAACATATCTGGAGGGAAAATTATGAAAATCGATCTGTCATGCCCTGTCCTGATTAAAAGTCTTCATTTAAATAAGGAAGAATCTTTGGCAGTGGCAACCTTTTTAAACATCAGCCAAAAAACAATTAAAGCTGTGAAATATACGCTGACTTTGTTTGATGCTGAAAACAACGAAATTTCTAAAATTTCGTCAGGACTCGAAGATATTACTCTTGCACCGCGTGAGAGCGTATCTGAAGTTATCAATGCGGAAAACATCGAAAATGCAGAAAGTGCAAGCATCACTTTTGATGAGTTTACTTTTGATGATGAAACTGTATTTGTGCCAAGTGGCGATTTTGCTGAAATTGCAGAAAACAACCTTACCTCAGACGAGCAAGCACGTTTTATACGTGCAGGTATAAATGATGCATGCTGCTATGCAAAGGA
Source organism: Clostridia bacterium (assembly GCA_045648985.1). Lineage (GTDB taxonomy): Bacteria > Bacillota > Clostridia > UBA1381 > UBA9506 > SIG437. Next base: position 27,979 of record JAZROZ010000036.1, on the reverse strand, counting down.
AGAAGATTCATATTGGCTCTGTGTATGCGGAATGCCTAATCATAAAGCATCAGAAAGTTGTGTAAATTGCTTAAGAGAAAAAGAAAATGTACTTAAAAATTACATATCTGAACAGGCACTCGCTGCAGCAATACTTGAAAAGGAAGAAAATGATGCTTTAGAAGCAGCCAGACAAGCTGAAATCTTAGCACAAGAGAAAGCCTTAAAGAAAACTGCCATAATCAAAAAAACAAAGAAAGTAGTTTCTGTGGCCGCTCTTATAATAGCTGCAATTTTAGTAATTACATTTGCATTCAAGTTCATTGTTACAAAAATAGGCGATTCAAACGCGGCTAAGGGTGACTATGTTAAAGCTGCTAAGATGTATCAGCTTTCAGGCTCATCTAAATATGATGACGTTTTTGAATATGTATATGGAAGCTCTGCTTCAAATCTTGTTTATATGGGTATTATGTCACAAGACCCTGACAACATTTATTTTGTAGATAACTCTTTTTCTGTATATAAAAAGGATAAAAGCACAGGTGAGCAAACTGTTTTAGAGGAAATCAAGGGAAGGTCTTTATGTGCATCAGGCGGTTATCTTTACTATCTTAATGTACAGGATGAATTCATCTACAGAACAACTCCTGACGGAAAAACAAACGAACTGGTGTACGAGGCACCTGTGTATTATTTCTCAACCGTAGCAAATGATGTATATTTCATTACTGACAATCCCGATTACGAACAAAGTACAGAAGCGGCAGAATCTGCAGCCCCATATGCTCTCTATATATTAAAGGAAGGTAGTGAGGAGGCTGAGCTTATTTCTAAAAACAATATAGGAGCATTTACTATTTACAAGGATAAAATTTACTACATTGACTTTGAAGACAATTATGCTCTTTACTCAATGTCACTTGACGGCAAAAATTCTAAGAAGCTTATAGACGCTTCCATAAATGTGTTTGATATCAAAAACGACAGAATATATTACACAGATGGTACTATCCCCGAAACCTCCGAAACAGGAATGCCGACACTGGCATTAGAAGTTACAGATTTAAACGGCAGACACAAAGAAACACTGATTTCCGATGCAATGGTATCATTGTTCTCGATTTCGGGTGACACAGTTTATTACACAGATTACAACAACTACGGCACGCTTTATAAATTCACAAAGGGCAGCGAACCAACTGTAGAAGCTGAGTCGGTTTCACTTTTTAACGCAAGCGGCGATTATGTTTACTATCTCGCAGATAGCGGTGATTTGTATCTGACAAAACTTGATTTCTCAGGATATGAAATTGTATCTTCTAAAAATGTAGCTGAGCCATCGGAAGAACCCGCCGAATAATAAATAATCTATAATCAGGAATTTGCTTTTGCAGATTCCTGATTTTTTATGTATAAAGAATTTTTGCAGTGTCAATACTAATATTGACCTCACAAAATACTATTTAGCTCTTTTTTAAAGTGGCTAAAACCCCTTCAAACAGGCGCCTTTCAGGCGTCTGTTTGCTTTTTTAAAAAATTTTTTAAAAAAATTTAAAAAAACACTTGACTTTAGTGAATTAAAGTGGTAAACTGTTAATGTAATGAAGCTTGCAAAATAAAAAAACACATTTTTAGGAGGAAACAAAAATGAAAAAACTTTTAAGCTTAATTTTAGTAGGAATGATGGTATTTGCAGTTTGCGCTTGCAACAACACTGCAACAACAAACGAAACAGCAAGTGACTGGGATTACATCCAGGACAAAGGTGTCATGACAATCGGTGTTACAAACTACCCGCCGATGAACTACTTAGATGACAACAACGAATGGACAGGATTTGACACAGAATTTGCTCAGGCAGTAGGCGAAAGCTTAGGCATCGATGTTGAATTCATAGAAATCAGCTGGGAAGCAAAAGAAACAGAGCTTGCATCTAAAAACATTGACTGTTTATGGAACGGAATGTGTATCACAGAAGATAGAAAAGAAATGTGGGAAGTTACAAAACCATATATGTACAACACACAGGCTATGGTTATGAAAGCTGACAAAGCTGATGAAATCTTAGCTGACATCACAGGTAAAAAAGTTGTTGCTGAAGCTGGTTCAACAGGTGAAGGCAAACTCACAGGTGAAATTGACGATACAAACGATGCTACTGTAGAAGTTATGGCTAAAGATTACTTCAAAGATGCAGAATACACAGGTGTTGAATCAATGGCAACAGCACTTTTAGATGTTCAGCAGGGTGTTGCAGATATCGCAGTTATTGACTCTGTAATCGCTCAGGGTATGATTGAAAGCGAAGGTTCATCACTTACAGACCTCGTAATCAATATGGACAACAAATTCGGTGCACAGTATTTCGGTATTGCTTTCAGAAAAGGCAGCGACGTATGTGAAAAAGTTAACGCAGCAATCGCTGAACTTACAGAAAACGGCAAATTAGGCGAAATTGCTAACAAGTACGGCTTAGCAGAAGGTATCGCAGCTGCTGCAGACGCTCAATAATACAATCCTACAAAAATTATAATCACTAAAACTACAATCCAAAGGGCTAAAGCATTTTAGCCCCTTTGGATTATTGGTGTCTTAAGAGACATCTCTTAAAAGACCAATAATCCAAGGCTTGATTTGAAAAAAGGGGGCACACCAACAAAAATGAAAGAACGTTACTTTGCTGACTACACTATCGGTACAGATGCATATAAAAATATAAAAGAGGTTTGTCTTCCTTTAGGAAAGAGAGCGCTCATTATCGGTGGAAAGACCGCTCTTTTAAAAGCAGAAGCAAAACTTAAAGCAAACATGTCCGATTTTGAAATCGTAGATACTGTTATCTATGGTAATGAATGTGTAAGAGCACGCGCAGAGGAATTATATGAAAGATATAAAGACAAAAATATAAGTTTTGTCGTAGGGGTCGGCGGTGGTAAAGCGCTTGACACTTCAAAATGTACGGCAGACTTGTTAGGAGTCAGGATAGTCACAGTTCCTACTATCGCCTCAACCTGTGCCGCATCTTCAGCGCTCGCAGTTATGTACACTAAAGACCACGTATTTGATGGTTTTTGGTATTTTAAAGCTCCTGCCTACCACATTTTTATTGATACTGAAATAATCTCAAATGCACCGGATAAATATTTCAGAGCAGGAATAGGAGATACTCTTGCAAAATACTACGAAGTTGAGTTTTCCGCACGAAAAGAAGAAAAAACATATAATGACGAAATGGCACTATCTATCAGCAGAATGTGTAATAAACCGCTTATAAAATCCGCACTTTCTGCTTTGGAGGATTGTAAAAACAATCGTGTATCAGAAGAATTTGAGCAAACCTCACTTATCATTTTGGTAAGCACAGGAATGGTCAGCATGCTTGTAAATCCTAAATTTAATGGTGCTGTGGCCCACGCACTTTTCTATGGTCTTACTGAAATTGAAGGCTTTGAGGAAAAGTTTTTGCACGGAGACGTCATAGGATATACAACAGCCGTTCAGCTTGTTTTGGATAAAAAGCTTGATGAAGCAAAAATGATTGGTGACTTAATCAGCAGTATGGGTGTTGAAACAACACTTAAAGAGCGTGGCATTAATCTTGATTATAACTATCTAAAGCCTGTGCTTTCAGCCACACTTAAAGATCCCGATATGGATGTTTGTCCATACCAGGTTACAGAAGAGATGCTCTATAATGCAATATTAAAAATGGAAGAAATGTTTGGAGGAAACAAATAATGAACGCTTGGAAACTTTTACTTGAAGGTTTTGGCACAAACTTTATACTTTTTGTAATAACACTTGTGTTGTCACTTCCTTTAGGTCTTTTAATATCATTTTGCACAATGTCAAAATTCAAGCCACTCAAATGGCTTATGAAAACATTTGTATGGATTATCAGAGGAACACCGCTCATGCTGCAACTTTTTGTTGCACTTTATGCGCCTGGTCTTTTATTTGATTATCCCATATCATCACGTTTTATAGTAGCTTGCATTGCATTTGTGATAAACTATGCTGCGTATTTTTCAGAAATCTATCGTGGCGGAATAGAAAGTATTTCACAAGGTCAGTACGAAGCAGGTCAGGTTTTAGGCCTTACAAAAACACAAACCTTTTTCAAAGTTGTACTCTTCCAGGTTATCAAACGTATAACACCTGCTATGGGTAACGAAGTTATTACTTTAGTTAAAGATACGTCCCTTGCCCGTGTTATCGGTGTTATGGAAATTATCCAGAACGCACAGAGGTTTGCCGCAAAAGGCATAATCTGGCCGCTTTTTGCAACAGGATTGTATTTTCTTGGATTTACGGCAGTTCTTTCTATGATTTTATCGTATTTTGAAAAAAAGCTTGATTACTATAAAGGTTAAGGTGAAGATATGAGCATACTTGAAGTAAATAATATTTATAAAAAATTTGAAAATACAGAGGTTTTAAAGGGTGTAAGCTTTTGTATGAATGAAGGCGAGGTTATCTCGATTCTGGGTTCATCAGGAAGCGGAAAAACTACTCTTCTTCGCTGTATAAACTTTTTAGAGCGTGCAGATGAGGGCGTAATAAAAGTAAATAGTGAAGTTATTTTTGATGCAAAAAATGACACATATAAATCAAGTGAAATCAGAAAAGCACAGCTTAATTTCGGTCTTGTTTTTCAGTCCTTTAATCTGTTCCCGCAATATAACGTTTTGGAAAATGTGACGCTCGCACCAAAACTTTTAGCAAAAGAACGACCTGATTATAAAAAGAACAAGCAGGAAATTATTGCAGAAATCGAAAAAAATGCTAAGGACGTTATCGAAAGTGTTGGACTTTCTTCCAAAATGGATAGCTATCCATGTCAACTCTCGGGCGGTCAGCAGCAACGTGTATCTATTGCAAGAGCTTTAGCACTTAAGCCTAAAATTCTTTTCTTTGACGAGCCTACTTCCGCCCTAGACCCTGAGCTCACAGGTGAAATTCTACGTGTTATAAAACAGCTCGCCAAAGAAAATATCACTATGGTTATCGTAACTCACGAAATTAATTTTGCTAAAAACGTATCCGACAGAATTATATTTATGGATGACGGGATTGTTGCAGAAGAAGGAACACCCGAAGAGGTTATCGACAATCCTAAAAACCCACGCACAAAAGAGTTCTTATCTCAGTTTCGCGATTAATTAAAAATATTTTGAAAAATAATAGGGGGATTAGTTGTGAATACAAATAAAGATTTAGCGCAATATACTAAAGACAAAGAGGAATTCTATAAAGCAATTCTGCTTTTGGAAACAATAGAAGATTGTGATGACTTTTTTGAAGACATCTGTACAATCAATGAGCTTAAACTGATTTCTCAGAGACTTCAGGTTGCAAAACTTTTAAAAAAGGGTGTAACCTTTAACGAAATTGTGCGTACTACAGGTGCATCCACAGCAACAATATCCCGCGTAAACAGAGCTTTGATGTATGGCTCAGGCTCTTATACTAAGATTATAGACCATTTGGAATCTGAATAATTATAAAAAGGTATGACAAAATAGAATTTGCCATACCTTTTTTATGTGCACAATATTATACAAAATCTAAAAAAATCGTATTGGAAACATCTATACCTCTTTCGGATAAGAAAAGTCTTCCGTTCTCTTTTATCAAAAGACCAAGCTCTAAATTCTTTTTTATATCAAACTTTTCTTCTATTTCTATACCGAATTTTTTATAAAACTCCGAAAACGATACACCTTCCATTTTTCTGAGTCCCAAAAACATAAATTCTGACATCTCATCTTCTTTTGTAAGCTTTATTACATTTATTTTTGCATGCGGATTTATGATATATTCATTTATATCAGCAGCATTTTCATAACGCGCGCCGTTATAATACGAACTTGCTGCAGCACCTAATCCAATATATGAAACAAGTTCCCAATATTTTGTATTATGTCGCGAAATCTTTTCATCCCTTGCAAAATTTGATATTTCATATCTTGAATAGCCATACTTTTCAAGATACTTAACAATAAATGATTGCATATTTCGCTCTTCATCTTCTTCTTGAGGCTCTACCCCATTTTCATAAAAAGGAGTACCCGGCTCGATAATTAAGCTATAACACGAAATATGCATCGGATTAAAAGCCAAAATCTCGTCAAGCGTTTCTTTCAAGCTGTTAATGGTCTGACACTTAAGTCCAAACATCACATCAACACTGAAATTATAAAAGCCTGCATTCTTTGCCTGACGGATAGCCTCTTTTGCGTCATAGCTTGAGTGAACTCTTCCCAAGTAAGAAAGCTCGTCGTCATTTAGCGACTGAACACCAATGCTAAGGCGATTTATACCAATCTGTCTGAGCTTTTTAAAATATTTCTCGTCTGCCGTTTTGGGATTGCACTCTATTGTAATTTCAGCATCACCTAATACATCAAACACGTCAAATATTGCCCGCATAAGTCTTTCAATCTGTGCGATATCAAGAGTTGTGGGTGTTCCGCCGCCAAGATAGATTGTATCTATCTGTTCGTTTCTATAGTCCTGCATCTCGTCTATTAAAGCCGTGACATACCGCTCTTTTAAGTCACAGGATATATTTTCATATGATACAAAATCACAATATGCACATTTTCTTATGCAAAAAGGAATGTGTATATAAAGCCCTGTCTTTTTGCTGTGATTATTCATCGAGCTTTAATACTGACATAAACGCCTCCTGCGGCACTTCTACACTGCCGACCTGACGCATACGTTTTTTACCTTCCTTCTGCTTTTCGAGTAGTTTCTTCTTACGGCTTATGTCACCGCCGTAACATTTTGCCAAAACGTGTTTTCTCATAGCCTTAACGGTTTCTCTTGCTATAATTTTATTTCCGATTGCAGCCTGAATAGGTATCTCAAAGAGCTGTCTTGGGATTGATTCTTTAAGCTTTTCTGCAATTCTTCTTCCTCTTGCATATGATTTTGTAGAATGAACAATAAATGAAAGCGCATCGACCATATCGCCGTTTAAAAGTATATCAAGCTTGACTAAGTCTGACTGCACATAGTCTGCAAGCTCATAGTCAAATGACGCATAACCCTTAGTACGTGACTTTAGTGCGTCAAAAAAGTCATATACTATTTCGTTAAGCGGCAAATCATAATGAAGCTGGGCTCTGCCCTCGTCTATATATGTCATATTATGATATATTCCACGTCTATCCTGACAAAGCTCCATAATGCTTCCTATATAGTCAGTTGGAGTCATGATATCAGCTTTTACCATAGGTTCTTCCATATACTGAATTTCTGCAGGATTTGGAAGATTTGTCGGGTTTGATATTTCAATCATTTCCCCGTTTGTCTTTTTTACCTTATATATAACGCTCGGTGCTGTTGTTACAATATCCAAAAGATATTCGCGCTCAATACGCTCCTGAATTATCTCCATATGAAGAAGTCCCAAAAATCCACATCTGAAGCCAAAGCCTAAAGCGACTGACGTTTCTGCTTCATACGAAAGCGATGCATCGTTTAGCTTAAGCTTTGCCAAAGCATCACGTAAATCTTCATATTTAGCACCATCTGCAGGGTAAATACCACAGAAAACCATTGGATTTACTTGTTTATAGCCGGCGAGTGCCTCACTTGCAGGTCTTTCTGCAAGGGTTATAGTATCACCGACACGGGTATCTTCAACATTTTTGATGCTCGCTGTTAAATATCCAACTTCGCCTGCTAAAAGCTCATCACATTTTAAAAAGCCTGATGGGTGCAGATGTCCTACCTCGACAACCTCAAACTCTTTTTTCGTTGCCATAAGTCTTATTTTATCACCTGCTTTTAAGCGTCCTTCCTTAACCCTGAAATATATAATTACACCTTTATAAGGGTCATAGAAGCTATCAAAAATAAGTGCCTGAAGCGGTGCATTTATATCTCCCTTTGGAGGTGGTATAAGTGTTACAATTTGCTCTAAAACCTCATCTATGCCTATCCCCTGCTTTGCAGAGATTTTTGGAGCATCTTCTGCAGGAATACCTATAATATTTTCAATCTCACGGATTACAACATCAGGCTGTGCAGCAGGAAGGTCGATTTTATTCACAACAGGCATAATCTCTAAGTCGTGGTCAATAGCTAAATAAGTATTAGCTAAAGTCTGTGCCTCTATTCCCTGTGCTGCATCTACAATCAAAATTGCGCCCTCACAGGCAGCTAAACTTCTTGAAACCTCATAGTTAAAGTCAACGTGACCGGGAGTATCAATGAGATTTAAGATATACTCCTCGCCATCTTTTGCTTTATATAAAAGCCTTACGGCACGTGCTTTAATTGTGATACCACGTTCGCGTTCAATGTCCATATTGTCTAAAATCTGGTCTTCCATTTCACGCGCCGTTAAGAGACCTGTCGCCTCTAAGAGCCTGTCGGCGAGCGTAGATTTTCCGTGATCTATATGAGCTATTATGGAAAAATTCCTTATGTTTTCTTGTTTATACATTGTGCCTCCATATAACCAAAGAGTCGAAAATTAAATTGTTCGACTCTTCGATAATAAATCTTATTTAAAATACTTAACACCTGACTCAAATATCTTCTGATCCTGTTCTCCATAAACGTTTTTGGCAACATACCTACCAATACGTTCAGAGTGTCCCATCTTACCCAAAATTCTTCCGCATGGGCTTGTGATACCCTCTATTGCGTTAACCGAGCCATTGGGGTTAAATGATGTTTCATAGCTTGGGTTACCAGCCATATCAACATACTGCGTTGCAATCTGTCCGTTTTTTGTAAGCTCTTCTATCCACTTATCGCTGGCAACAAATCTGCCCTCACCGTGTGACACACTGATTGAATGAACATCTCCCACGTTAACGCCTGAAAGCCAAGGTGAAAGATTCGAGCAAATTCTTGTGTAAACTGTCTGAGATACGTGTCTGCCGATTTTGTTATATGTCAGGGTAGGTGAATCAGCATCTAAGTCTCGGATTTCGCCGTATGGTACTAAGCCGAGCTTAATTAATGCCTGGAAGCCGTTACAGATACCGAGCATAAGTCCGTCACGGTTCTTTAAAAGATTAGTAACCGCCTCTTTTATGTCAGGATTTCTAAACACTGTCGCTATAAACTTACCTGAACCTTCAGGCTCATCGCCTGCTGAAAATCCACCAGGAATCATAATAATCTGGCTTTCGTTTATACGCTTTGTCATTTCCTTAACAGACTCTGTGATGTCATCGGCTGTTAAGTTCTTGATTACAAAAATGTCACTCTCTGCCCCTGCTTTATTAAATGCTTTCATTGTGTCATATTCGCAGTTCGTTCCCGGGAATACAGGAATAAACACACGTGGGCGCGCAAATGATGATTTAGCAACAAGCGGGCATCCTTTTGTGTATTCTGCTTTTTCAAGTTTTCCTTCTATTTTTTCAGTCTTTGTCGGATATACTGCTTCTAACGGTTTTTCCCAAGCTGCTAAAAGCTCGTCTATTGATATTTTAACCACACCAACAGAAATAGATTCCTCACAAACTGTATGACCGATTTTTTCTGCATTTAAAGTTGTTCCTTTTTGAACTTCAACAATAATTGAACCGATTTCAGCATCAAAGAGTCTTTCTCTTGCAGTTTCATCTAAACTTACACCTATTCTGCTGCCGAAAGACATTTTTGCTACAGCTTCGGCAATACCGCCTGAGCGAACTGTGTAGCTTGAGAGAATTGCGCCTTTTAATGCCAAAGTATGAATTTCGTCATACATCTTCATTAATGCTTCAAAATCAGGAAGACCTGATTCATCTCTTTTTATTCTGAATTCATAAAGGTCAGACTCAGTGCTCTTTAAGTCGCCTGTTATGATATCACCTGCATTTGCCGTATCGACTGCAAATGAAACAAGTGTTGGTGGAACATCTAAGTCGTTAAAGGAGCCTGACATAGAGTCTTTTCCGCCGATTGCCGCTATCTTCAGGCTTGTCTGTGCTAAATATGCACCCAAAAGTGCTGCTAATGGTTTTCCCCATCTTGTATTATCATTATTTAATCTTTCAAAATACTCCTGGAATGTTAAATAAATCTTTTTATAATCTCCGCCTGCGGCAACAATTTTAGCAACTGATTCTACGACTGCATAAACTGCACCCATAAACGGATTGAGTTTTGAAAGCACAGGATTATATCCAAATGACATAAGTGTAGCTGTTGTAGTTTCACCATGAAGTACAGGGACTTTAGCTGCCATACACTCATTCGGAGTCAATCTGTACTTACCGCCAAACGGCATTATGACTGTACCTCTGCCGATTGATGAGTCAAACATCTCACAAAGACCTTTTTGTGATGCAACATTTAAATCACCCATTACAGAGAGATACTTTTCTTTTATATCATTTGTTTTTTCTGCTTTAAAGAAGCCTTTAGCATCTTTCACTTCAACGAAAGCGTCCTGAACTTTAGTTGCGCCGTTTGTATTTAAGAAATCACGTGAAATATCACAAATGGCTTTTCCGCGCCAAAGCATTGTGAGTCTGTTTGTATCTGTAACTTCAGCAACAACAGTAGCTTCTAAGTTTTCAGTATGAGCAAGCTCAATAAATTTTTCTACATTCTCTTTAGCAACAACAACCGCCATACGTTCCTGAGATTCAGAAATTGCAAGCTCTGTTCCGCCTAAGCCTTCATATTTCTTCGGTACTTTATCAAGGTCAATAACTAAGCCATCTGCCAGCTCGCCTATTGCTACTGAAACGCCACCTGCACCAAAATCGTTACATCTTTTGATTAATCTTGTAACTTCGCCATTTCTAAAAAGTCTCTGGAGCTTTCTTTCTTCAGGCGCATTACCTTTCTGAACTTCTGCGCCGCAAGTTTCTAACGATTCTTCTGTGTGAGCTTTAGATGAGCCTGTTGCACCGCCACAACCATCACGGCCTGTTCTGCCGCCTAAGAGTACGATAATATCTGTAGGCTCAGGGCGTTCACGTACTACATTTTCTTTTGGAGCTGCAGCAATAACAGCACCAATCTCCATACGTTTTGCAACATATCCCTCGTCATATATTTCTGTAACCTGACCTGTAGCAAGACCTATCTGGTTTCCGTATGAACTATAGCCTGATGCCGCACCTTTAGAGATTTTTCTCTGCATGAGCTTACCGCTTACAGTTTCAGCGAGCGTCTTGTTCGGGTCACCTGAACCTGTCACACGCATAGCCTGATATACATAAGACCTACCTGAGAGCGGGTCACGGATAGCACCACCAAGACAAGTTGCAGCGCCACCAAACGGCTCAATTTCTGTCGGATGGTTGTGAGTCTCATTTTTAAACATTATGAGCCATTTTTCTATCTTTCCGTCAACATCAACATCCGCTTCAATACTGCAAGCGTTGATTTCTTCTGACTGGTCAAGCTCTTTTAAGTAGCCTGCCTTTTTCAGTTCCTTTGCAGCTATTGTTGCAACGTCCATTAATGTTATATCTTTTTTCTTTTCAATATATAAAGTTTCGCGCGCCTTTACATATCGCTGGAAAACTTCTTTTACAACATCTGTAGCAGAGTTATCAGCAAATTCAATGTTTTGAAGTTTAGTTAAGAATGTAGTATGACGGCAATGGTCAGACCAGTATGTATCAATCATACGCATTTCTGTCATAGTAGGATTACGTTTTTCTTCACCTGCAAAATATTCACGACAGAATTTAATATCGTCTAAATCCATAGCAAAGCCATATTTTTTTATCATTTGAGAAAGCTCTGCATCGCTAGCTTCTGTAAAGCCATCCATCGTTTCAATATCAGCAGGCACTTCTGCTTTCATTTCAAGAGTCAAAGGTTTTGAAAGCTCTGCCTCATGTGATTCGACAGGGTTTATAATATATTTCTTAATCTTTTCTACTTCCTCTTTTGAAACGTCACCTGCAAGAACAATCAGTTTTGCAACACGCACCTTTGGTCTTTCCTTTTTAGTTAAGAGCTGCACACATTCAGCAGCAGATGCTGCTCTCTGGTCATACTGTCCAGGCAAAAACTCTGTAGCAATTACAGTAGCTCCCTCCTCCACAGGATATTCCTCATCGTATGCAGTGTCAACAGGAGGCTCAGAAAAAATTATATCTCTTGCCTCTTTATATTCATCATCGGTTACGCCTTGTATGTCATAACGATTTACAATCTTTAGGCATGTGAGTCCGGATATTAATAAATTCTCCTTAATATCCTTTAAAAGACCACTTGCCTCAACATCAAAGCCCGGTTTCTTTTCAACAAAAATTCTTCTTACAGTATTCAAATCAAGAGTCATTCCTTTCCAAAAGTTATACATTATTAAGTATAGCACAAAACAATTAGATTAGCAAGTTTTTTCAGAAATATAATTTAACAAAAAACGGACAAACTATAAGAAAAATAAAAGAGGTAATCGGTATGAAAAAATCAATATGGGAAAGTCAAGCAAAACTACCTGAGTTCAGTAAATTAGAAAAAGATATCAAAACTGACGTCTTAATCGTAGGCGGAGGTTTATCAGGAATTTTGTGCGCGCATTTTTTAGAGCAGGGAGGCATTTCTTATGTGTTGGTTGAAGGAAGTAAAATAGCCTCAGGTACAACGAAAAATACAACTGCAAAAATTACATCACAGCACGGACTTATATATGATAAGCTGATACAAAAATTTGGAAAAGAAAAAGCGCAAATGTATCTATCTGCAAATCAAAAAGCATTAAACCAATTTGACACTCTTTGCCAAAATATCGATTGCGACTATGAAAAAAAGCCTGCCTTTACTTATTCTATGAAAGACACAAAAAAGATTGAAGATGAAGTCAGGGCTGTAAATTCCTTAGGGTTTAATGCTGAATTTCAAGAAGCAACAGAGCTTCCGTTTAAAACTTGCGGTGCTATATGCTTTAAAAACCAAGCGCAGTTTAACCCCATCAAATTCATTCGGGAAATATCTAAAAATTTAAACATCTATGAAAATACTTTTATACACGACATCACTCCGCACACGGCATTTTTTGATAGCGGCAAAATCACAGCAAAAAAAATCATTGTCACAACACATTTCCCATTTATCAATAAACACGGAAGTTATTTTTTAAAGCTATACCAGCATCGCTCATATGTATCTGCTTTTTGTGATGCACAAAACTTAGCAGGTATGTATGTTGATGAAAACATTAGCGGACTATCCTTTAGAACGTATGAAAATCTGCTTTTAATCGGCGGAGGAAGTCATCGGACAGGAAAAAACGGCGGAAACTGGAAAGAACTACGCTCCTTTGCCAAAAAGTATTATCCCGATGCAAGCCTTAAATATGAATGGGCAGCTCAGGATTGTATGAGTCTTGATTCCGTTCCATACATCGGCAAATACTCAGCACGCACACCCGACCTGTTTGTTGCAGCAGGCTTTAACAAATGGGGAATGACATCCTCCATGGTGGCTGCACAAATTCTTTGCGATATGGTACAGGAAAAAAGAAACGATTTTGAAGAAGTTTTTTCGCCACAACGAAGTATTTTAAAACCACAGCTTTTAGTAAACACTTTTGAAACGGCTACAAACTTTTTGTTGCCTACAGCTAAGAGATGCTCTCATCTCGGATGCGCTCTTAAATGGAACGAATATGAACACACATGGGATTGCTCCTGTCATGGCTCACGTTTTTCAAAAAACGGAAAACTCATTGATAATCCTGCCACTGATGATGTAAAAATATCTCCCTTAATCCAACGTGGAGATAATAAAAAGACATCCTAAAGCCCGTCACTCATAAGGAATATTTGCCCTAAAATGACAATTTTGACGAATTTCTGCGTTAAAAACGGCTCATATCCGCCAGGATTATGAGCCGTTTTCGCCTTAAACTTCATTCAAAATTGAACATTTCAAGGTGCAAGGCAGTTTTGAACTTCATATTTTTAGATTTAGACAAGGAATAAAAATCCCGTAATACTAAGGCTTTCGGGTAATAAGGATGTTTTTCGATTATAGCAGAGAGTTACGCACTCTCTGCTGTTTTCGTATTATCGGGTATTTCTACAAGCCCGATAAAGTTATAATAAATATCTATTTGTTGTGTTGTTATGCCGTCTTGCTTAACCTTTTCGTGAACCATTATCTTTTCTATAAACTCTCTTAATATGGTTGCGTTTAATTCTTCTATGTGAGTATATTTGCGTATGAGTTTCAGAAATTTATCGGTATTGACTGCTGTTTCGGCATCGTCAGCTATTTCTTTTTCAAGATTTAAAACTGTTTCCTTAATTTGTCGCTGTTCTTCTTCGTACTCGTTAGAGAACTGCATAAACCTTTCGTCCGAAATTTTCTGCGATACATTGTCCTCATACAGCTTTTTGATTATACGGTCAAGCTCTTCAATCCGGCTTTTTGATTTTAACAAAACAGATTTTTTAGATTTTAATAAATTTTGTTGATTAACAGCATTTTCATTCAGAACAGCTTGTAGAAATTCATTCTCATAGGATTTGGCAAAACTAATAGTATGATTAAGATGTGCTAAAACTATCTGCTCCAAATCCAATACTTTTATGGAATGTCTTGTGCAGTCTGAAGCTTTTCTTCTGTATTTACTGCAAATGTAGTGCTCATACTTTTTGTCTATGCCTTTTCCTCGATAGTGCGTTGAGTTATTTCCACAGTCAGCACATTTGACTATTCCTGAAAACATACCTAATTCTTCTAACTTGTTTATCCGTCTTTTGTTTTGACGGATACGCTGAACAATTTCAAAGGTTTCTTCATCAATAATTGCTTCGTGCGTGTTTTTGAAAACCTTTCTGACTTCTTCGGGATTTGCAACAATCCTTTTCAGTTTATACGAAGGCTTCGAATACTTAAAACTTTCAGTATGTCCAAGATAAGCTTTTTGCTCTAAAATGTTGGCTATTGATTGTTCTGACCACTCATAAGGATGATTGACTACAAAGGGTGTATTCCATTTTCCACTTCTTCGATTTTCATAGGCTTTGGGTGTAAGAATTTTATCATCTGTTAAAATCCTTGCAATATGTGATGGACCGTAGCCTGAAATACACAGTTCAAATATCCTCTTTACAACAGGTGCGGTTTCTTCGTTAATAATCAGTTTTTTATCAACCGAATCATAACCATAGGGAATTATACCGCCTGTCCGTTCGCCACGCTCTCCCTGCATACGCTTAACATACTTGACCTTTTTGCTTGTGTCCTTTGGGTAAAATTCATTAAACAAATTTCTCACCGAAAACATATCGTCAAGACCAATTTCACTATCTGTATTATCGTTGACAGCAATAAATCTGACATCATATTGCGGTAAAATTATTTCAACTAAATTACCTGTTTCTATGTAGTTTCTGCCAAGTCTTGATAAATCCTTTACAATAAGCGTACCGATTTTCTTTGACTTAATCAGTTCTGTCATTTCCTTAAAAGCAGGGCGATTAAAATTCGTACCTGAAAAGCCGTCATCAATCCAAATTCTGATATTGCTGAAATTATGCTTGTTTGCATATTCCATAAGCATTGCCTTTTGATTTGAAATGCTGTTTGATTCGCCTATATTATCGTCATCGTTTGAAAGACGGCAATATAAGGCTGTAATTTTATCTGACTGTAACATTTATCCTCCTTTCTGCCTTACAGTCAATATAATTATGGTTTTGTTATTTATATTATACTATAAGGCACACAAAGAGTCCAGACATTTATTGATTTTTGTTTGCTTCTTTTTTGATAATTCGTTCCAGCTTTTCTTTTGCCGTCTGCTTTGATGACTGGCTGAAATATCCGACAGTCGTATATATAGTTTTACCTATTTTCATAACAATACCATTTTCGTCAAACCTGATTTCACCACTTTTTGTTTTCTTTGTCCATACTTTTTCATCGTACTCTTCAAGAATAAGGATTATCAGCAAAAAGATAGCGAAGGATAGTTGCAATTTCATTAACATAATAATTACCTCCCGTTTGTATTTAATTTTTCACACATTATCTGCATCCTGTCGGTTGCACAGGCATCATGAAATCCGCTCCGTATTCTTTCGCAAATACGGCGGGCATATCTCCGGAGTTCCACCGAACCGTTATCCAGACGTGAGGTTAGGACTTAACGGAAGTATCATTATATATCCTATGGAATCATCGCAATCCCTTTCACCACAAAAGGTAACTATCACAAGCATAACCGCAAGCGTGCTCTGATATGTCGCTTTGGCTCATCACCGCCATAGGCGATGTACAAATAATGCTACTATTCAGTTGTCAATGAGCAATGGTCTTTATAGACCTTTAAAAGAAAATGTTCAAGAAATTTATGTTTTCTCTTGAGGCTCTTTTAATTTTTACTGACATTATATCAGTCAAACCTGTCAAAAACCTTCACCTTTGAAAAAATTTTTAAGAATTTTTTCATAAGTAAAAACCATGAGATTTACAAAGCAAAAACACCTTCTGACAACCCTTATAGTCATCAGAAGGTGTTTTGTTAGTTGTTCTATTTAGCAAAATTCAAAAAATATGTTAGTTTATTAGTCCAAAATACTTTTCAAAAAATGCTTTCAGCTTGTCAATTACTGTCTGTTTCTTAACCTCTCTGTTATTACCACCGAAACGGGACATAGGCGGTAATATTCCGTCAATATCAGTACCGATTGTTTTCAGCTCGCCATCACGGAAAGAGTTGTCAATGAATGTTCTTGTTTCATCAGCTTTCAAACGCTCCGTTGTGATAATCTCGTCAAGGTCGTTATCCTTTTGCTGATATATAAACTTTCTCCATTCATCGCTGACATTACCCGAAGCATTGACAGTTTTGATAAACTGTTCAATAAGCTGCTTTTTGCTTCTGAGCTGAATTGATGAGCCGATTGCTTTGTCAATCGTTGTTAGTATTTCCTTATCCGTGCAGTTGGATTCGTGATATTTCTCAACAAGCATAAGGATATAATCTATATTGATTTCAACTTGCTTTATAAGCGCGATTTCAAAGACAACATCATCATTGATGTTTTCCTTATCAACCTTAGTAGGCGGTGCGATTTCGTGCCATAGGTCAATATAAATGCTTTGATAGTCTTGAAACACTCTCGGCGGTAAAATCTCTTGCCCCTCAAAGTTGTCAAAGGAAGAAAGAATGTTTTTAAGCCTTAGAATAGCTCCAAACAGCTTTATAAAGTCCTTTTGTGCCTGTTCGCCTATAATCTGCTGTGAAAGCGGAAAATCGCTTAGAAGCGTGTCTATAAGGTCTGTATATCCGTCAATATGTTTTCCGTTTTCTTCATAGCCGTTGTAATAATCATCATAGCTTTTCAGCATTACAATACCGCTTGCTTCTTTATCTCCGAAAAGTGCAATAGCATCTTCGACTTCTTCCTGTAAATCACGGAAACAAACAATATTACCAAAGGTCTTTACAGAGTTAAGTATGCGGTTTGTTCTTGAAAACGCTTGAATAAGTCCGTGCATCTTCAAATTCTTATCTACCCAAAGTGTATTAAGGGTAGTAGCATCAAAACCTGTCAAAAACATATTTACAACGATTAAAATATCAATTTCACGGGTTTTCATACGCTGTGAAAGGTCTTTGTAGTAGTTTTGGAATTTGTCGCTTGAAGTGTCAAAATTCACATTAAAGGTCTTATTATAATCTTGGATTGCACTTTCCAAAAACTCTCTTGAGGTTTTGTCAAGGTTTTCTGTGTCAAAGCTCTCGTCAGCAAGTACATCTTCTGTGTCTGCTTCATTTGCTCCAAAGCTGTATATTGTAGCAATATTCAGATTTTTGTTTTTCTCCGCAAGCTGCTTCTTGAACTCAACATAGTATTTCATAGCCGTAGGAATAGAGCTAACTGCAAAGATAGAGTTAAATCCTGCAACTCTCTGTCCTTTAAGTGAATAGAAGCTGTTGCGTTTTGTCTTTTGGTCGAAATGGTCTATGATGTAGCTTACAATCTCCGATATTCTTTTAGGAGCGTTCATAGCCTTTTCGATGTCTATTGCCGAAACCTCTTTGTCTTTGATATTATCCTTTTTCTTGATAGTATCAAGATAATCTATTCTGAACGGCAGAACGTTACCGTCATTGATAGCGTCAACAATGGGGTATGTATGGAGCTTATCACCGAAGGCCTGCGGAGTGGTTTTAAGCTGCGGATTTCCACCGCTTGTTGCGTTAGCTGCAAAAATCGGTGTGCCTGTAAATCCGAAAATATGGTAGTTCCTAAACTGCTTTGTGATTTTAAGGTGCATATCTCCGAACTGAGAACGATGACATTCATCAAAGATAATTACAATGTGCTTTCCGTAAATGTCGTGTGTCTTGTTCTTTGATACAAACACATCTAATTTCTGAATAGTAGTAATTATGATGTTGTACTTATGGGGATTGCCCTTTGCATCTTTATCTTCAAGCTGTCGTTGCAGAACGGAAGTGGATTTGTTTCCGTCTGCTGCACCTTTTTCAAAGCGGTCATATTCTTTCATTGTCTGATAGTCAAGGTCTTTTCTGTCAACGACAAATAATACCTTGTCAACACCGTCAATCTTTGTTGCAAGTTGAGCAGTTTTGAAAGATGTTAAGGTTTTACCGCTACCTGTTGTATGCCAAATATAACCTCCGGCATCAATCGTGCCTGTTTTCTTATAGTTGGTCGAAACCTCAATACGGTTAAGTATTCGCTCGGTTGCAGCTATTTGATATGGCCGCATAACGAGCAGTAGTTCTTCAGATGTAAACACACAATACTTAGTTAAGATATTGAGTATGGTATGCTTTGAAAAGAATGTCTTTGTAAAGTCAATAAGGTCTGTAATGACTTTATTGTTTCCGTCTGCCCAATAGGAAGTAAATTCAAAGCTGTTGCTTGTCTTTTTACTCTTTGAATTGCCGTTTGCTTCTTTGATATGGCTGTTTCGGGTAGTGTTGGAATAATACTTTGTATTTGTGCCGTTTGAGATAACGAAAATCTGCACATACTCATACAATCCCGAAGCTGCCCAAAAGCTGTCCCTCTGATAGCGTTTAATCTGATTAAAGGCTTCACGGATTGCAACACCTCTGCGTTTCAGCTCTATATGAACAAGCGGAAGTCCGTTGACAAGTACAGTAACATCATAGCGTGTGTTGTGCGTACCCTCTGATTCCTCATACTGATTTATAACTTGCATAAAGTTATTGTGTATTTTCTTCTTGTCAAGCAGATAGATATTCTTTTGCGTACCGTCATCACGGGTAAGCACCTGTATATAGTCCTCTTGAATTTTGCGTGTCTTTTCCAAAATTCCGTCATTGATGCTTGCAATAGAGGTAGTGAAAAATCTATCCCATTCGCTGTCGGTAAAGGTGTAGTTATTCAGTTTTTCAAGCTGCTTGCGTAGGTTATCTATAAGCTGTTTTTCGCTGTGAATAGTGATATATTCATATCCCTGTTCGCCAAGCATACGGATAAACTCTTTTTCAAGTGCAGCTTCACTTTGATATGCGTCCGATTTCTTATGTTCGGGAGTGTATTCAGCAACAACCGTGCTTTCGTTGCTTGCCATTATAATATTAAATTCGCTCATTTTAACAGTCCACCCATTCTATTTCTTTTTCAACTTCCCAAAAAGACTTACCATTAAATATTTTGGCTTTTTCAAACGCATTTACAAGATAATGCCTGTCTTGCGAACAAGCACGCCATTCAAAATCATTTTCCGGGTTTTCAATAATATACAACTCAAGTGTAAATGTTTCAGCTTCACAATATCCTTGTACAAAATACTTATCACCGTCATAGATAAAGAATCTTTCATCTCCATAATATAGTCCATCAATGAACTCTTTAACATCTCCATTTATCATTTGAATTTCACCCCTTTTAGATATTTTTTGTACTCTTTTATTTCCTTTTGAGTAAGCAATCGTGGTTGTCTGTCGTTGAAATTATCCCTTTTATACTCATGAATATGCAATACATTTTCTGTTCGGTTTCCGTTGTTTATGCGGGGTTCAGGATGATATGCAATTTCTTTTACTAAATAATGGTCTTTATCATAGATTCTCATTTCGTGGAAAGTACCATTAGGCTTCAATTTAATATAAGCATCACTTGAATGTGCCTCTTCTGGAAGTCCGTGTTTACCGTTCAATCCTCTTAAAACCTTTACACCTTGAATGTTACCAACCGTTTCATAGCTATATGCAACATTGTTTCCTACCGCAAAAGTTCCTCTGCCACCCATATTATCGCACCACCTTTCTTGATGCCATATAATCAACCTCGATTATATCTCCTTGCATTTCAGCAAAAGGTGAGCCAAAACATATTATTTTTGAAGGCTGTATTTTTTCAAGCATTGCATTATATCCTCGCATAAATTGAATTTTTGTCTGTTTACAGCCAATCATACCGATAGCTACAATACTGCCTTCTTCAACACCATCAAAGCAAAATTCATAACTTTGGGACAGTCCCCAACTTATCGTAGGAATGACATTCAATCCCTCGTTTTGCCAATATGCACCAACCCAACGATTTTTTGCAATACTTTCAAGCTGTCGCCATAAATTCATATCTGTATATGTAGAAAAATCAGGTGTTAATAAAAATTTGTACTGTGAATATCTGTTCAAAGACCTCTTGGGATTATCGTAGATCCCATTAAAACGATAATCGTCAACAAAAAAGTGAACACCGTTTTTCTTGTTTGATTCGTTGTCATTTGCTTTAGTATCTGAACACGCAATCAAGCGAATATCATTCATATCTAATTTTTGTTTTTTTACAAGTGGAATTTCCCACTTTCCGTCAGTTTCGTAAGAGTTTCTCATAAATAACGGATTATTCCGCATTTCTTTACTATTCATATAATTATCCTTTCCGCTGATATTATCAGCAATAAAAATATTAACTTTATAGAACTTGCCGATTGACAAGTCGGAAAGGATATGTTAAAATATACATACGCTAATAGGTATATGTTTAACATATCCGAGATTGAACACATTGATTAGTTGCTGGTAACAACTTTTTGATGTGTTTTTTCTTTTTTTATGTAAATCCCATAAATATTTCCTCCTTCTAAACAGCAATACCGAAAAGTTTACAAAGCTTTATTTCATAATCCGTATAATATTTACCGCCGTAATTAAGCCATTTATTATAGAATTTTAAAGCATAGTTTGCCGCCTCATAGCTTATTTCAAAACGCTCCGCAATCTCAAATATATTGGTAAGATTATATTTATGAATAAGTACAGGCGGTGCTAAAGCAAATTTTGCAAAAAACTTTGCTTCTGCCTCTGCAAGCTCACTGTCTTCGGTATGGTCAAGCACAATATGTCCGTCCTCGTGCATAATTGTATTGTTAATTCTTCCGTATGGCTTGCTGTCGTTATAAAAAATGTACCATTCGCCCAAGCGTTTAACAGAAAAGCCGTCCTCGCTCCGTTTTAACATAAGTTCTTGCGTGCTTTGCGGTTTTGCCGAATAAGGGATAATTTTAGCACCCAGCTTTGTTGCTATCTCAAATCCGCTTATGGGTGTGCAGTGTATGTCTAATTTGTCAAATACATCTACAACCGTTTCCTTTATTTCTTCGTATCTTCTGTCACTTAATATCAATAGCCTGCACCTCTCTTAATCTTCACCAAATAATGCGTTGATAAGTTCCTTTTTTTCCTGAATGGTCATTTTTGAAGCATTTCGTGCAATAATCCTTTCAATTTTAGGAAAATCAAAATCTTCATCACTTTCACGACCTAATAAATAGTCTGATGTTGTGTGAAGCGCAGTAGCGATATTTGCCACCGTATCACTTTTAGGCTGTCTTTCTCCCGAAACATATCGGCATAAAGTAGCGGTAGTAACACCGATTCTTTCCGCAAGCTCTCTTTGCGTCATATTATTTTTTTCCAATAATGAAGATAGTCTGTCTGTAAAAATACTCATATCTCCAACCTCCTATATAGATTACCATTATTATAACATCAATTACCGTTTGTGTCAATAGTTTTAATTGAAAAAGTATATTATACATAAAAATCGGGCGGATTTTCCGCCCGAAAATCATTTTATTTCATCAAAAGATAATAGCTTATCTCTGTAATATGCGTATTGCTTTTGCCTTGCTTCAATCTCTGCCGGTAGTCCCTCAGATATGTCGTTACATAGCTTGTCAAAGCGGTCAAGAATATCAACAATACGCTTTTGTTCCTCTAATGGTGGTAGAGGAATTTCAATTCTATTTAGATTTTGCTGATTAAGTTTTGGTTGTGCTGCTCCTGTAATGTAGAAAGATAAGTCGATTGAATTGAGATACATTTCTACATATCTTCTTGTAGCATATTCATCAAACTTTAATATGTGAGCGTGGTTATTCACCCAAGTTTTGCCGGAAATTGAAAATGCAATAGGTGTATTTCTCGCTAACAGATTTGCACCATCTTCTGAAATTAACAAATAATCTCCGTTAAAAATATAATCTTTTACATAGTCAACAATTCCTGAAGCACCGTAATATGGAATAGTTCCGCTTTCTCTTTTACCACTCGTAACGGGTTTTCTTTGACTATCACAATTCTCCGAAATTTTATCAAGCGTTGTATATTCAATATCTTTCGCTTCTTCAAACAGTTTTCTTGAATAATATTCATACTGTTGTTTTCTCGCTGTAAGCTCTGCTGTAAGCTCTGCTGTAAGCTCTGCTGTAAGCTCTGTGAAATTGTCAAGTATTCTGACAATTTCACTCTGTACCTCCAATGGCGGTACAGGAATTGTTATAGCTTCGATTGCCGGAACGCTTGAATGAACAACCTTGCTTTTTACCTTGCCTTTGCTTTTTTGTTGCTGTGCTTCTGTTGTAGATAGTGCATAGGAAAGGTATTTAGGATTTTGATTATGCTTTAATACAACAATATCACCGCCGGCTAAACATTTATCGTTTCCAATATAGGCGGTTGATTTTGCAATTTCCTCAACACTTTCACCTGTGATTGCAAATAGAATATCACCGTGTTCAAAATATTTAGGTGTCTTGATAATTTCCAAAGAAGTATGAGAAACGCACTCGTCAAACCATATTCCGTAGGTGGTGTATATTTCACCGTATCTCACACAGGGGATTCCGCTTTCAGTAACTTCATCACGCTTTATTCCTGCTCCACGATATATGTCTGTTGCGATTTCTTTTATTGTTTTATATTCAACACCGTTAGGGCATAGTGTATCAATAAGCTCTTGTAATTTACTCATTCGTTGCACCGCCTTCAAGGAGCTTTTTAACCTCTCTGTCAAAGTCGGAAGTTATTTTTTGAGTTTTATTAAAGACATCATACTCACTTTCTGCTTTTTCGATAGCAGCCTGTCTTGAAATGTGTCCTTTGTCCTTTAGAATATCGTATTTACGGAAAGAAAGGAACTCGTTTACGCTTGTTGCAAATTCTTCCATAGTAAAGGTGTTTTCTCTTTCGATTAAATCTTCAATGTAGTCAAAATATCCTGTAACAGCTCTTTCTAACTGTCTGATTTCTTTTTCTACAAGATAGTTCTTTGCAATAACAACATCAGACTTTAATATTCTGCCATCGGGAGCGTTTTTCCAAGTGGTAAGTCCCATATTGTCCTTTTTGCTGTCTGCCTTTGTATAGATAATTTCAGCAGCCGTTTGTCCTGTAATGGCAAAGTGAAACTTATTCTGCACCATAGCGTAAAAGTCGTGTGTTATCTGCGAATTTCTGTCATAGTCAATACTACATTCTGCAAATATATCTGTTATCTGCTGCCATATACGGCGTTCACTTGCACGAATTGAGCGTACTCTTTCCAAGAGTTCACGGAAATAGTCTTGTCCGAAAGCAGTTTTACCTTGCTTCAATCTTTCATCGTCCATAGCAAAGCCTTTTTGCATATACTCTTTCAGTACGCTTGTTGCCCATATTCTGAAATTTGTAGCACGGCGAGAATTAACCCTATAACCGACAGAGATAATTGCATCAAGGTTATAAAAATTTGTATCTTTGCTTTGTGTTTTTCCCGCAATAGCACCGTGTTGAGTGGTTGTTGCAAATTTTGCAACAACCATATTTTCGTCAAGCTCGCCCTCTGCAAAAACATTCTTCAAGTGTCTGCTGATTGAAGATTTATCAACCTCAAACAGTTCAGCCATAGCTTTTTGTGTCAGCCATATTGTTTCGTCCTTAATAAGTGCATTAACGGAAACATTTTCCTCCGAAGTCTGATAAATTAAAAAATTAAAATTGTTATCCATTATTCAGCACCTCCTTCAATTTCCAAAACAATCTTGCTGATTTCATCACGCAAAATCTGCTCTCTTGCAACGATTTCATCAATGTTTTTGTTAAGCTCTTTAATATCTATTTTCTCTCTTGTATCTTCCTGTTCAACATAGCTTGATACAGAAAGGTTATAGTCCTGTTTTTCGATTTCATCACTTGAAACAAGTTTTGAAACATATTCTTTATCAGCTCTTTTAATATATGCGTTGATTACGCTATCAAGGTTTTCAGCGGTCATTTTATTGTTATTTGTAACCTTAACACATTCCTTTGTAGCATCTATGAAAAGTATTGAATTATCGGTTTTAGCCTTTTTCAGCACCATAATACAAGTTGCTATGCTTGTACCATAGAAAAGGTTGTCGGGGAGCTGAATGATACAATCTATAAAATTGTTGTCAACAAGATATTTTCTGATTTTCTGTTCTGCACCGCCACGATACATAACGCCCGGAAAGCATACAATAGCTGCCGTGCCGTTTGTAGCAAGCCAAGATAAAGAGTGCATTATAAATGCAAGGTCGGCTTTTGATTTTGGTGCAAGAACTCCTGCCGGAGAGAAACGAGGGTCATTTATAAGTATCGGGTTATCATCGCCCTGCCATTTAACAGAGTAAGGTGGATTTGATACGATAGCTTCAAATGGCTCATCGTCCCAATGCTGAGGCTCTGTCAATGTATCTTCGTGTGCGATATTGAATTTATTATAATCAATATCGTGCAAAAACATATTGATTCTGCAAAGGTTGTATGTTGTGATATTGATTTCCTGTCCGTAAAAGCCTTGTCTGACTTTATCCTTGCCAAGCACCTTTGCAAATTTAAGAAGCAAAGAGCCACTTCCGCAAGCGGGGTCATAAACCTTGTTTACTTCGGTTTTTCCGATAACGGTCAAGCGTGTCAACAGCTCCGAAACCTCTTGCGGTGTATAATATTCACCGCCGGATTTTCCTGCATTAGAAGCGTACATACCCATTAAATACTCATAGGCATCACCAAACGCATCAATGGTGTTATCCTGTAAATCTCCGAGCTTCATTTCTCCAATGCCGTCAAGGAGCTTTACAAGTCTTTCATTACGCTTTGCAACGCTGCCACCGAGCTTGTTGCTGTTTACATCTATATCGTCAAATAAGCCTTTGAAATCGTCCTCGCTGACAGTTCCTTGTGCGGAGCTTTCAATGTTCTTGAATACTCTTGAAAGTGTTTCATTAAGGTTTTCGTCCTTTGCTGCATTTGTTCTTACATTACAAAACAGCTCACTCGGCAAAATAAAGAAGCCTTTTGTAGTTACCATATCATTTCTGACACACTCAGCATCTTCATCAGAAAGCTGTGCGTAGTCAAAGCCTACATTATCAGCTTCAGCTTCGCCTTTGTTTATGTATGCAGTAAGGTTTTCGGAGATATAACGATAGAAAAGGAAACCAAGCACATATTGCTTGAAATCCCAACCGTCAACGCTACCTCTCAAATCATTTGCTATATTCCATATAGTGCGGTGCAGCTCTGCACGCTCTTGTTCTTTTCTGTTATCAATCATTTTGAAAAGCTCCTTATCTATATATAAATCGCCGTTTAGATGCAAAAATACTATTATATTATATCACAAACAGCCTATAATTTCAATTAAAAACCAAAAATAGTGTCGATTTAGCGCATTTTCTCACTTATGCACAAGTTTGTGATTTTTATATAGTGCTATCCGCACTAACAGATAAAAAAAGTGCAGAATGTGCCACTTGACACAAACTGCACCTGTCTATGTATTAAACCATTAAATGAATATCGCAAGTAAAGCAATCAGTCCGTCCGTGAAGATTGCCCAAGTGGTCGAAGCGTACCCATTCGCCTTTACATAGTGTACCACAGTTAGGGCAAGTGAAAGTATATGAGCCTATTTTGTTTACAAGTCCGGCTTTTTCCTGTGCTTCGTGGTCTGCCTTGAAAAATGCACGGCTTTGCTCAACTGACTTTCTGTATTCGGGGTCGTGTTCCATTTTATATTCGTGTTCTTTCAAAAAATCCTCACTTGATTTTCTCATTGCTTCTTCGTCAAGCTCAACAGTTTTTTTGCTTCTCTTTTTCAAAAAATTAAACATCGTTTTCACTCCTTGTAAAAATATTTATTATTTCGCACTTTTTCTTTACAGCATAATCGTATGCAACTTTTGTACCGCTTTTGGGTTGGTAGTCCGTTAAAGCTCGTCTGCTGTTTCTTCTTCTCGGCGGTGCATAGTTTTCATCATAATAAACGATGCAGAAAGCAGACTTGTTTATCATTTCCTGATTGCGTTCCACATAAGATGCTTTTCCTGCGTTTGCCATTCGTTCAGGAAAATATGTATTCTCATAATGTTTAAGCAAACTATCTTCATACCAATCGGGAATATGTTGAAATGCTGACCTTATATAAACACGCTTTATGTGAGGGTATTTTTCTTTCAAATCGCTAACGATTTTATGGGACAAATCATCAAACTCGCTCTTGCTGCCGAAATAAAAAGTGCTGACATCATTTTCTGTGATTAAGACTTCAATCTCTTTTGTGAGCCTTTCTATCAGTTCGGGCGTTTCATCTATTTTTCTATGTCCGAAAAAGCAACAACTATGTTGTTTGTTTTCATCTGGCATATTTATTCTCCTAAAACAAAAAAAGTGCATAACCCGTATTTCAGAGTTATGCACCGAAAAACGCATCAACTCCGACTTTAAGGTTACCACACTCTTAAATAACTTGCATCTGCATAGAGAAGTTTGTCAGAGCGTACGCTTTTACCAAATAGCGTACCTCCTCCATGCATAATATATACAAGTTGATACAATATTCCCATTTTAATTAAGAGTGTGGTATAATATATTATAACACATCGGTCTTATTTTTACAATGCTTTTTGAAAAATATATCCATTTTGCACTAAAAATTTTTACAGTTCCATTTCGTCATCGTGGCTATGCTGTTTCGGTTTGCGTTTCGCCCGTCTTTCTTCTTGTTGTTTAATCAGGCTATCGACTTTATATAAAGCAAATCGCTCTTTTTTTAAGCTGAAAACAAAATTCACACATAAAAAGTCACCCCTTGAAAATCGGGCATAAATAACCATAATAATTATATCAACCGGTATCTATATCTGTATAATTATTGCTTTCAGTTTTAATTTCTTTTGTTAGCTTAATATTATTTATCTCAGTCTTATTATAATCAGTATTATTTTCCTTTAGGTTTGAAATGATTTGAGCTTTAATATTTAAAGGTTCGCTGTGAGATTGGGTGACTGTCTTTGCATCATCATCGGTCTTTTCACTATTTTCATTATTAGAATCAGTTGTATCATCTTGCGGTTCTTCGGGATCGGTACAGTCAATTTTACCTATGTAAATAAGATTAGGCTTTGTCAACCCCTGTCTTTTTTCTCCGATTAAACCAACTGCTTTTAGTTGTTTCATAGCTCTCCAGACTGTTGTTTCGCATAAGCCAAGAACATCGGATAATTCTTCACGCTTGAAAATAAGATATATCGTTCCGTCATCTTCAACCCAGCCGTTTGTTCTCGACAGCTCCATACGGTCGAGCAAAATAGCGTAAAGCATTTTTGCATCGTTATTTGAAGTGAACCCCAAAGTTTAGACAAAAATTTAATATTAAATTGCTTATGAATGAGTTCGGTATTGTACCGGGCTCATTCCTTTTAGTTTTAAAGAAATTCTTTCGTTGTTGTAATAGTCAATATATCTTTTCAATTCAGC
>JAZROZ010000035.1:0-23689 GCA_045648985.1 Clostridia bacterium | reverse complement strand
AATTTCTTGTTCATCACGGGTTCTGGGAGTTGTTTTTTCTGCTACAAGTTGTTTAATACGTGTATTTGTTGTAACGATACCTTCGATTGCATTGGAAGACTCTGTGCTTTGTACCTTTGCGATTTCCACAAGTTTTTCAAGTTCTTCCGGGCGCATCTTTAAATAGAAGTCCTGTTTTCCAGCTTCTTTATATATGCCAGCTACAAGACCGAGAAGTTCAGAATCCCATTTATGTTCTTTGATTATCGAATAATTAAATATTCTCATGCCCTTAACCTCCTTTCTTTCCCTTAAATATTATCACATATTAAGGGAATTGTCAATATATTAAGAAAATTTACCCTTATTTATTGTTTCTTTTTAAGGTATAGTTATTCTGTCAAACTGTTTTATCATTTCATATATTTTTATCTAACATTTTTCTAGCACTTTTCTAGCGAAAACCCAAAAAACGCATCAAAAAGTGGCAATACGAAATTAGCGAGAACAGCAAAGGCTTTGAAGGTTTTCAACCCCTCAAAGCCTTGATTTTATGCGGTTTTTATCGCTTTTTAAGTTCCTTTAACTTCCGCTTATTTACTCTATCTAAAAAGAGTGTCTAGGAGCTCGAAATCCCCCGGGTGAGACTGTAAATAAAACCTCACAAATGGCTTAACAGTGCGGGTTTGAGCGATTTTGCAAATCCCCCAAAACACCTTTATCTAGCAGTTTTTCTAACCAAAACCCAGACAATTCTATATTGCTTGTTTTTTGCTCTATTAAAACTTGAGCGAATTAACATACTTGGAGAAGTATCGAAGAGGTCATAACGAGAACGACTCAAAATAGGTTTTTTAGCCTACAATATTTGATAAAATCCATAAGTGTTTGTGATTGGATCCTTAAATATCGGAATTTTAGGTGGCATAAATGTAAATATTATGAACACTACCGCTATTAAAGCTAAAATCCCCAGTGCTTTTTTGGATGATTTACAAGTTATGATATTCTTTTTTATCAACCAACTTTCTACAGTATAGCTAATTGCTGATGCAATATAAAAAATTGCTATGTTTATAAAGTCAGGTGTCGCACCGAATATTCCATTAATTGTATAATACAAAATTGGAATCAGCAAAAACCCAAGTACAATCCCTATCAGTTTAACACACCAAAAACTTTCGTAGTCTTTGCCTATGCACCGATATTCAATTATGGCAAAAAGGAGCATTGGAAAAAACAATAATTTCATATGCTCCCAAATAGACTCATTCACTGCAGAAAAAGGAGCAATAGCTATGTTTTGATTTGTCCAGTCAAAAAGAAAATGCAGAATAACTCCTGCTGTTCCTGTACATAAAAATCCGAGTATTTGCCAAAAAAATAATGATTTTTTCATATAAACCTCCGCTATATAATCTGTTAAATTATTATATTCAGACTGCAAAGGCTTTTATGTTATAAATCTACTCAAATTAGTTATTTTTCCTAATCTGAATAGATTTATAATGATATATATTAGAATACGCACCCCAAAGACTTTGGGGTGCGTATATTTTACTTACATAGTTAAATTTTATAAGCTTATTTCCTTTTTCTCACGTGATGACTTATATATTGAAAGTATTATCATAACACTTTTCATCGCTTCTTCACCGGTTATCATAGGCTCGCGGTCTTCAATTACCGCCATTGCCATATCTTCAACCTGATATGTATGACCATAATTTGTGGTACTGTACTGACAGTTCTTTCCGCCCATTGAGCCCTCTATATCAGGCATTGGAATTGAGCTGTCCGCAAGATTCCATTGAATGAATCCCTCATCGCCAAACTGTATGCTTCCCTTTGTTCCGTGAATTGAAAAAATAGTATCAAGTCCAGGGTAAACAGAAGTTGTGCCTTCAATAACACCTATGGCTCCATTATTATATTTCACTCTTACAACTGCAGTATCTTCGACTTCAATATCCCATGCAATAGTCTGACAATCTGCATTAACAGACTTAATTCCGCCCATCATCCAGTTAATTAAATCTATTCCGTGAACTCCCTGGTTCATCAAGGCTCCGCCACCGTCAAGCTCCCAGGTAGCGCGCCATTCTCCGCTGTCATAGTATGCCTGGTCACGATAGTATTTAAGATATGCATCTGCAAGTGTAACTTTTCCAAGATAGCCCTTTTCAATGGCTTCCTTTGTTTTTAGTGCCGCTTCAAATGTTCTTCTCTGGAATATGCAGCCCAGCTTAACATTATTCTTTTTGCAGCATTCTATCATTTTGAGCATTTTTTCTTCTGTAACATCAAGCGGCTTTTCGCACAACACGTTAATTTTTCTTTCAGCTACCATACATACGTGTTCACTATGCATACCGCTCGGTGTCAGTACGCAGCAAACATCAATTTCTTCACTGCTGAGCATTGCATCAATATCAGTATAATACTTACAACCTGTTTGTTCTGATACTTTCTTTGCTTTTTCTTCAATAAGATCGCAGCAGGCAACGAGCTTTGCGTGCGGTGCATTTTCTATAGCATCAATGTGATTTACGGATATTCTTCCGCAACCAATTATAGCAAATTTAACTTGTCTTTCCATAAAAACCCTCCAAAACCTTTTTCAACTCTTTATTTTACCATCTTTTTTCTGCGTTGTCAATAATTTATTATAATTGTTTTTATACCCAAAAAATTGCAAAAATATTTCAATTCTCTTGATTTCACGTAATTACAATGGTATAATAATTGCAAAACAATTATACCGAGGTGAAAAGTAATGGAATATCAAAAACTGTTACTGGGAGAAAATCCGTATTTTGTCGCCCACATTCAGACCTCCTATCCCAGACATTGTCACAATGAAATAGAGCTTTTTTACTGCGTCAAGGGTCAGGCTAAAGCTATCGTTGAGGATAAGGAATATGAGCTCTCGGAGGGTAGTATCTTTTTTGTCAGCAGTCTTGCTATGCACCAGATTATAATCGAAAATAATGCCGATGTTTTTGTAATTGAGTTCGGCTCGCAGTTTTTAGGTGCAAGCTTTAAGGAAATTGCGGAAAAAAACTTTGTTAAATGCCATATCGCTTCTGATGAAGAATGTGCCTACAGAAGCCGCATAATCAAGCCTTTAAAAAAGCTCTGTCAGGAATACAACGGACATCGTGACGGCTCATACTGGGCAATAAAAGGCTATCTTTATGAGCTTTTTGCAATGATTGTAAGATATGTTCCTATGCAAATGCAAAATGACCAGAAACGAAAAATAATTGACAGATATCTTAAAATTCAGAAGGTGTTTGATCTGGTGCAAACAGAATACAACACAGAAATAACGCTGGACAGAGCGGCATCCTTTGTCGGCTATGAACCAAGGGCTTTTTGCAGACTTTTTAAGTCAATCACAAATATGACCTTTCACGATTATCTTAATTTCTACAGAATAAACGTGGCATCAAGACTTTTGGAGTACAAGTCATACTCTATCGGTGAAGTCGGGCAAATGACAGGTATTCCCGTTGCTAAATCCTTTAGCCGCCTTTTCCGCAAATACACAGGAATGACACCATCTGAGTACAGAGCAAAATACTTTAAAACTTCCCAAGCAGAAGAAATCGTATTCGAATAATTATGTAAAGTTAAAAAATGTCCGCTTTATATCCCAATAAAAAGTGACTTGCATTATTTTTTGCAACTTTTTGAGTAAAAATTGCCCCAATATAGTATTGAGGATTTTTTGCTCTCGTGATATTATAAAATAAAGATTTGTTAATAGCAACGGAGGGATAGTAAATGAAAGAATTTTTAGTTGGTATGGCAAAAGGAGATATCACTCCTAAAATCGGCTCACTCCTTTATGGATATCCGTCAGACAGAGCATCTGAAAGAGTGCTTGATAGTTTAAGTCTTTATGCCATAGCTATGAAGCAAAACAGCGAAGCCATTGTTTTAGTCAGCGCTGAATTATTGCAGCTTAAAAAAACCACAATTGATACTATTAAAGATACTCTCATAAAAGACTGTGGCTTGAAAAAGGAAAATATCATCGTTTCAGCCACTCATACACATTCAGGTCCGATAACTGAAACTTCTGCGGGCTGGGGAACAGCTGATATGGATTATGTGGAAAATATCTTAATCCCCGCTTGTATTGATACAGTAAAAAAGGCACTCGGTGAGCTAAAGCCCGCCGTTATGGGTGTAGGCATAACAGAATCACACACAATAGTTAACAGACGTGAGGTTTTAAATGGCGAAGTTATTTTAGGTCAGAATCCTGATGGCCCTTACGACCCACAAATGACAGTTATTTCATTCAAAACAACAGATGGTGAAAATATCGGTTCAATAATCCACTTTGCAGCACACCCAACGGCTTGCTGGGACAACCTTTCAATCACAAGGGACTGGCCCGGTGTTGTAGTGGACAGAATCAGTGATATAACAAACGCTCCATGTATGTTCGTTAATGGTGCGATAGGCAACGTCGGTCCTAAACTTCCAAACGGCAAAACAACTCAGGATGAGCCTGCGATGCTCGCAGTAGGAAAGCTTATAGCAGACGATGCAGAGGTTGCATATTCAAATATAGAAGAATATACAGTCCCCGAAATCAAGATACATACAGGCGAGCTTGTCTTACCCTGCATAAAAGCACCATCACTTGAAGATGTTATAAAAAATATGGAAGCCATGGGAAATCCTGACGATTTAATTGAAGTGGATATCTCAACATATGACCGCCTTAAAAGAATCAAAAAGATGTATGAAGACGGCGTAGCTTTTGAAGAATGTGTAAAGCTTGACCACACAGTAATCTCATTTGACGATTTGGCAATAGTTCCGCTTCCGTTTGAGCTTTTCTGTGAAATTTCACTTGGTATAAAAGAAAAATCACCATTTAAGACTACTCTTATATTAGGTATTTCAAACGGTGCAAGGGGATATATCCCGACAGAAGAGCAAATCCCCTATGGCGGATATGAAGTTGCATCTTTCCGTGCAGCATCAATTCCGGGATTTATTGACGGACTCGATAAACATTTAGTTAAAGAAAACGTTAATTTCTTAAACAGACTTTATAATAAACACTAAGTCAAAAGCGAGGAATAAGCAATGAAAGAATTTTTAGTTGGTATGGCTAAAGGAGACATCACTCCACCGCTTGGCACTTTGCTTTTTGGGTATCCATCAAAAAGAGCGGCCCAAAGAGTGCTTGATAACCTAAACTTGAGTGTTATCGCAATGAAGCAAAACGATGAAACGGTTTTGTTGATAAGCTTTGATATTACCGTAGCTGAAACAAATGTATGTGCAAGCATAAAAGAAAGCATTTATAAAGAATTGGGTGTAAAACCTGAAAACATCATATGCTCTGCAATACATACACATTCAGGTCCCGTATCTGCCACAGTTGCAGGATGGGGAACTGCGAATACCGACTTTTTGGATAATATTTTATACCCCACCGCGCTCAGCACTGCAAGAAAGGCTTTGGAAAATATGAAGCCTGCAGTTATGGCTGTCGGTATGACAAACTCGCAGGTTGGTATTAACAGACGTGAAATTGCAAATGGCGAAGTCATATTAGGTCAGGACCCCAATGGTCCGTATGACCCACAAATGACGGTTGTTTCATTTAAAACAACAAACGGCGAAAACATCGGCTCATTTATTCACTTTGCAGCACATCCCACAGCCTGTGGACCTAACCTTTCAATCACAAGAGACTGGCCCGGTCTTATGATGGATAAAGTCGAAGAAATCACTTCTGCTCCATGTATGTTTGTAAATGGTACAGAGGGCGACGTCGGACCAAGACTTTCAAACGGCAAAACAACAGCAGATGAGCCGTCAATGCTTGAGCTTGGTGCTATTGCTGCGCAAGATGCCGAAAAAGCTTATGAAAATCTTGGCGAGTTCAGTGTTCCAACCCTTAAAACACTCTCAGGTGATATGTTCTTCCCATCTACTGCACCACTTTCATATGAAGAAACTTTAGCACAGATTGAAGCTTTGGGAAATCCCGAAGATTTGATAGAAGTGAATGTAAGAAAATATGCAAACCTGCAGGTTATCAAAAAAATGTACGAAACAGGTGAAGCTTTCTCAGAGGGCATCCCCTTTATGCAGACTTTAGTTGCTTTAGACGATTTGGTAATCGTTCCAATACCTTTTGAAGCATTCTGCGAAATAGGTCTTTCTCTCAAACAGAAATCGCCGTTTAAAATAACTCTTCCGTTTGGTATTTCAAACGGCTCAATCGGATATCTTCCCACAGAAGAGCAGATTCCTTATGGAGGGTATGAAGTTGACTCTTTCTATGCGGCTACTATTCCAAGCTTTATAGATGGCCTTGATAACCACTTAGTCGCAGAAAACGTTAAGCTTTTAAATAAATTAAAAAATAAATAAAAATAAAGTTTTAGGAGGATTTAATTATGTTTAGAATGGGTAAAGAAGAAGCCGAAGCGGTTGCTCGCGTTATAGAAACAAAAGAGCTTTTCCGTGTTAATAACGGTCTTCACGAAGTTGACAAATTTGAAAAAGCATGGTCAGAAACAATCGGCACAGATTATGCAGTTTTATTATCATCAGGAACAGGTGCATTAATTTCTGCATTAGTTGGTCTTGGCATCGGTCCTGGGGATGAAGTTATCGTTCCTGGTTACACATTTATGGCAAGTGCAAGCGCAGTTTTAGCTGTTGGTGCTATCCCTGTTTTAGCTGAAATTGATGAAACAATGACACTCGATGTAGAAGATGCCGAAAAGAAAATCTCAAAATATACAAAAGCAATCATCCCTGTACATATCTGCGGATATCCTTGTAACATGGATGCAATCTGCGCTCTTGCTAAAAAGCACAACCTCTATGTATTAGAAGATGCTTGTCAGGCAGACGGTGGTTCATACAAAGGCAAAAGACTTGGTTCAATCGGCGATGCAGGTGCATTTAGCTACAACTTCTATAAGCTCATCTCAGCTGGTGAGGGCGGAGCTGTTACAACAAACAACAGAAAAGTTTATGAACGTACATTAATCTACCACGACGGTGGCGCAGCATTCAGACCATACTCAGGCGAGCTTACAGAGCCTGTATTTATGGGAACACAGATGCGTACAAATGAAATCACAGCTGCTATTATGAACGTTCAGCTCTCTCGTATGGACGGCATCATCGCTGACCTCAGAAGAATCAAAAAGACAGTATCTGAAAAACTTGCTGGCAACAAATATTTTGATATCGCACCAAGCCACGACATCGAAGGCGATTTAGGTACAACACTTCCGCTCCGTTTCCACGATGCAGAAGTTGCAAGAAAATTTGCTGACGGCGAAGGCTTACCCGGTATCTTAGTAGCAGATTCAGGAAAGCACATCTACTACAACTGGGGTCCGATCATGGAACACAGAGGCGCTCATTGTGATGAACTCAATCCATACAATCTCCCACAGAACAAAGACCTTAACATGACATATACAAACGATATGCTTCCAAAGACACTTGATTTGGTTAACCGTACATTCCACGTACTTCTCCACTGTGACTGGACAGAAGCCGAAATCGAAGAAAAAGTTGCAGCAATCTTAAAACGTTGCGAAGAAATCTAAGTTATTAATTAAACTTGAAAGGTTCTTTGATGGTTTATCATCAAAGAACCTTTTTTAAATTACATTCTTTTGCTGAAAGTGATATAAAATATTAAATACCCCTTGAAAAACATTGCAATATTTTGTATAATGTCTTTGATATAATTAATAACAAAGGATGTGCACAATTTGAGTGAAGCAATCAATATTATAAAAAACTTCCGCGTAGATGGCACCCCAACAAATGTAAAACCAATAAAAAGCGGTCGTATTAATACAACCTACAGAGTTGATTTTGAAAACGAAAAATATACTCTGCAGAAAATAAATAAATATGTATTTAAAAAACCTGATGAAGTAATGCATAATATTTCTTTGGTAACTAAGCATATAAAGGAAAAAATCAAAGCATCTGGCGGAGATGTCGAAAGAGGATGCTTAGAGGTTATAAATGCCTTAGATGATAAGCCTTACTACATAGATGAAAATGGTGACTATTGGCGGGTTTATAAATACATAGATGATGTTTATACATTAGACGAAAACGTTGAAAGTGCTAAGCTCTACACAGCAGGCTTCGGCTTTGGAACTTTTCAGAATATGCTCGCAGATTTTGATGCAGCCAAGCTTTATGAGACAATTCCAAATTTCCATAACGAAGTTTCAAGGTTTGAAGATTTCAAAAAGGCAGTGGCTGAAGATAAAGTCGGAAGAGTTAAAGACGTTCAGGCTGAAATAGACTTTATGATGGCACGCGGTGATGATATAAGAATGCTCTCTTTGATGCAGCAGGCAGAAGAAATACCAACACGTGTTACTCATAACGATACTAAGGTAAATAATATTCTAATAGATAATAAAACCGACAACGCTCTTTGTGTAATCGACTTAGATACAGTAATGCCGGGTATTTCAGTGCTTGACTTTGGTGATGCAGCAAGATTTATCACAAACACAGCAAGCGAAGATGAAAAAGACCTTTCAAAAGTTATGATAGATTTAGACAAATACAAAAATCTTGCCAAAGGCTTTATTGACGCTGTCGGAAGCAATATGACCAAGGTTGAAAGAGATAATCTCTCGCAAGGCGCCAAAACAATGACCTTAGAGATTGGAATGCGCTTTTTGACAGACCACCTCCAGGGCGATGTATATTTCGGTATCGACCACGAAGGACAGAACTTAGAAAGAGCAAGATGTCAGTTCAAACTCGCGGCATCTATGGAAGAACATTTTGACGAAATGATAAAAATCATAGAAAGTTGCTAAGAGGTAAAAAATGAGAACTGATATACCCTATACAGACGAAGAATTCGACGTTTATTACAAAGTAAAGGTCAAAGTAGCAG
Source organism: Clostridia bacterium (assembly GCA_045648985.1). Lineage (GTDB taxonomy): Bacteria > Bacillota > Clostridia > UBA1381 > UBA9506 > SIG437. The sequence goes on along the minus strand of JAZROZ010000035.1, from coordinate 14,772 downwards.
ATGAAATAAAGTATGTTTTCAATAAACGTACTCTAGTGGGGGATATTGATTCAGCTAAAGCTTTTATGACGCTCAGGAGTCTTAAAAGGTGTATGGCAATGAGCGATTTTAAAGAATATGAGATTATAAGGTTTTCAGTCACAGAGTGACTGAAAACCTTTTTTTATTTTTGCATACACGAAATAAGTATATGGTGCATAATATATTGTAAAAGAGAGCTTAAAACGCTCTCAACTTTTAGGAGGTAAAAATATGAACGAAAACAAGCGCGTAAATCCTTTTTCACCTTGTAATGATATAAAGGATTCAGTGTGCATACATACAGACAAGGTTTATGATTCCTGTAAAGATAAAGACTGCATTGAAGATGCAAGGGTTTTCTTTACTGCGTGTGACCAGGAAACAATCGACAGAGCAGTAAACATCAAAAGCCGCAAAGCTGAAATCATCTGGGTATTCTCGGACGTTGAGCCTGTACCTTTTAATGGCGGCTACTATACGGTTGATTTAAAATTCTTCTTCAAAATTACTCTTGATGTTTTCTTAGGTGTAGGCAAACCGACAAAAATAGAAGGTCTTGCAACCTTTGACAAAAAGGTTATCCTCTACGGCTCCGAGGGAAATGCAAAGGTATTTGAATCAAAATACAGCTACGATAGCTTTGATGAACAATCATGGCATAAAACAAATATGCCAAAGGCGGTTGTAGAAGTGGTCGACCCGATTGCTCTTTCTGCTAAAGTGGTAGATATTAACGACAAACTGTGTTGCTGTAATGATGATATTGACTTTTCTACCGTTCCTGACTGCGTATGCAGAATATTTGACGATTCTTTAGTTTTAGGTGGTGAAAGAAAGAGAGTATTTATCACAATCGGTCTTTTCTCAATCGTCAGACTCGAAAGAAGCGTTCAGCTTTTAATCCCTGCGTATGACTTCTGTATTCCGCAGAAAGAATGTGTGGGCGCAGGCGAAGATTCACCTTGTGAAATCTTTGAAAAAATTGATTTCCCGTTTGAAGAATTCTTCCCACCCGAAAAAACAGAATGTGAAATTTGCGAATCTGAACATTTCAGACCGCACTGTTGTAAATAGTTTTTAACATAAAAAGTCCCGAGATTTCTCGGGACTTTTTTCAACCCTTAAGGCAAAGAAAAAAATAGTTTGGAATGGACAAACTGATCAAAAGCAAGAACTTTCTTGCTTTTGGATACCCGAAGACGTACGTCGTCACAGGATGTTTCGCACTACTCGTAGTCGGTTTCTCACCGACTACTCATTAGCTCCGCCCCTGTTCCTCTTTCATCAAAAGGTCACAACCTTTTGATGAGAAGGAAAAACAGTCCGCTTTTGTGAAGGTTTCTCCGCAAGGAGAAACCGAACTTTAAGGACTTGTTTTGACGTGGTCGAGAGGCGAAGTTTGTTCATAGCATAAGGCACCAATTTAAAAAGGAATTCGTATTTCTACGAATTCCTTCCTAAATTAATATTTAATGTTAAATCTTAAAACAATTCAAAACATCTTCGTGCTTTATGCGCTCCAGACATTTTTTCAAAGCCTTAATTATACACCCATTTTGTTTTCTCTTAGCTGTTCTGTTTCAGTAAAGTTGTGTTTTGAAACGTGTCCGCTGAGTGGAATTATTCTGTCATTGATAGCATCGATAATCCAATCTGCCTGTGGGAAGAATGAATCTTCAAGCTCGTATGACGGAGTAATCCAGTTCTTAGCACCAACAACAACAGGAGGAGCATCTAAATAGTCAAACGCAAGCTCTGTTATAGTCTGAGCCATTGTGTTAAGCATAGAACCTCTTGCACAAGCGTCTGATGCAAGAACAATCTTGCCTGTTTTCTTAACAGATTCTAACACTTTTTCATAGTTAAACGGAACGATGCTTCTTGCGTCGATAACTTCAGCACTGATGCCGTATTTAGCTTCTAATTCTTTAGCAGCGTCTAATGCTCTGTAGAGTGTAGCACCGATTGTAAGGATTGTAACATCTGAACCTACTCTCTTGATATCAGGCTCACCGAGCGCAACTTCGTAGCTGCCTTCAGGAACGCCGCCCTCGTGGAAGAGCTCACCTACATCGTAAATTCTCTGTGACTCGAATACGATAACAGGGTCTGTTCCGTTAAGAGCTGCTGTCATAATACCCTTAGCATCATAAGGTGTTGCAGGGAATGCAATCTTAAGACCAGGGATATGAGCACACATACTTGTCCAGTCCTGAGAGTGCTGTGCGCCGTATTTTGAACCAACAGATACACGGATTACAACCGGCATCTTTAAGATACCAGCTGACATTGACTGCCATTTAGCAAGCTGGTTGAATATTTCGTCACCTGCTCTGCCGATGAAGTCACAGTACATGATTTCAGCGATTACACGACCACCGCTCATAGCATAACCAACTGCAGAACCTGCGATAGCTGCTTCTGAGATTGGAGAGTTAAAGAATCTGTGATATGGGAGTGCTTCTGTTAAGCCCTGATATACAGCATAAGCGCCGCCCCAGTCACGATTATCTTCACCGTAAGCTACGAGTGTCGGGTCTTCATAGAATTTATCAATAATTGCTTCAAAGAGACCGTCACGGAGCTGGTAAACCTTGTTCTTAGATACAGGCTTGCCGTTTTTGTCGATACCGAATCTTTCTTTTTTAGCAATCTTCTGAACTCTTGGACATTCTTCTTTTGGAATTAAAACATCACAAGGTCTGTCTTCCATCTTCTCTACTCTCTGATTTGAGAACATAATGTCAGAAATAAGGTTTGGATTTGCTTTCATATTCATACGTGGAGAAACTTCTTCATCGATAGCGAGACGGCAAATCTTCATCATTCTTTCTCTGATTTCTTCTCTCATCTGAGCGAATTCGTCAGCCTTAGCAACCTTAGCAGAAACGAGCTTCTTCTCGTAATTTACGAGTACGTCATGCTCTGCCCAAGCATCCATCTCTTCTTTTGTTCTGTATGTTGAAGCATCAGACGGTGAGTGACCTGTCATTCTGTATGTGATTGTATCTAAGAGCACAGGACCTCTGCCCTCTTCGATGATTGCTCTCTTTCTCTTCATTGCATCAATAACAGCAAGCGGGTTATAACCGTCAACACGCTCAGCATGGAGCTGAGTTGGGCTTACGCCTGCACCGAAACGAGCCAAGATGTTATATGCCATTGTTTCACCAACAGTCTGACCACCCATACCATAGAAGTTATTGAAGAAGTTGAATATAATCGGAAGACCTTTGTTATATCCCTCTTCCCAGAGCTGTGTAATCTGGTCCATAGATGCCATGTTAAGTGCTTCCCAAACAGGACCGCAACCCAAGGAAGCATCACCTACGTTAGAAATTACGATACCGTCCTTAGCATTTACTCTCTTAAAGAGTGCTGAGCCCATAGCGATTGTAGCACTACCACCAACGATAGCGTTGTTAGGATAAATACCAAATGGTGTAAAGAATGCGTGCATTGAGCCGCCTAAGCCTTTGTTAAAGCCTGTCTGTCTTGCAAAGATTTCAGCGAGCGCACCGTAGAGTAAGAAGTCGATAGCTAAATCTTTAACATTACCCTTATCTTTTTCTTTACCCTCAACTACTTTATATGTCTGACCGTCAAAGAATGTTTCCATATCGTTTAAAAGTTCTTTGTCGTCAAGCTTGTGGATACAAGATAAACCTTTTGCCAGGATTTCGCCGTGGCTTCTGTGTGAACCGAAGATATAGTCATTTTTATTTAAGATATAAGCCTGACCAACAGCTGAAGCTTCCTGACCTAATGAAAGGTGGGCAGGACCCGGGTTATTATACTCAATACCCTGATATTCACTCTTGGTTTTGATGTCTAAGAGCATCTGTTCGAATTCTCTGATGATAGCCATATCTCTGTAGATACGCATAAAATCATCTTTTGAATAGTTTTCTTTTTCGTCTTTGATTGATTTGTTGTACTGGTTTACAGGAATTGGTTCAAATTCCACGAATCCCGGCTTTCTCAGCTCATTAGGATCCATAAATTGTGACTTTGGCATAATTTATAACCTCTTTTCTTATAATTTACTTTAATTTTAATTACAGTTGGAAAATACCTTCGCGTATTGCTTCGCCTACTGTCGGATGCGGGAATACGATTTCTTTTATATCGTCAATACGCATTTCAGTTTCAATCATAATGCCTGCTGACAAGATGATTTCTGATGCATAGTTAGAAAGCATATGACAACCGATAAGTCTTTTTGTTTTCTTATCAACTAAAACCTTGCAGATACCGTTTCCGCCTTCATTTTCAGCAACATATCTTCCTGAGAATACCATTGGAAGATTAGCAACCTCATAGTCAATACACTTAGCTTTTGCAGTTTCTTCTGTTTCACCAACAGAACCAACTTCAGGGTTTGTATAAATGATAGCAGGGATTGCATTGTATCTCATAATGTCTTTTTTGCCTAAAATATTGTTTACTGCAACTTCTGCTTCTCTGTAAGCAGTGTGAGCGAGCATTGATTTGCCGTTTACGTCACCTACTGCATATACATTCGGGATATTTGTTTTTGAGAATCTGTCTGTAACGATAGCTCCTCTTTCAGTGAGTACACCGATTGTTTCAAGGCCAATGCCCTCTGTGAATGCTCTTCTGCCGATAGAAAGTAAAACCTTATCAGCTTTAACTTCTTCAGTTTTGCCGTCTTTTTCATATACAACAGCGTCAGGCTTAACCTGAGTAACCTTAGCACCGAGCTTGAAGCAGATACCTTTTTTCTCGTAGTTCTTCATAAGAATTGTTGAGATTTCAGCATCCGTCGGGCCTGCGATTTTGTTCATCATTTCAACAACAGTTACTTTAGAGCCTGCTGAGTTAAAATATGATGCCATCTCTAAGCCTATAACACCGCCGCCAACGATAACGAGTTCAGCAGGAATTTCCTCTAAATCAAGGATTTCTCTGTTTGTGAGTACTGTGCCTTTTTCAAAGCATTCGCGGACGCCCGGAATCGGAGGCATAACAGGAGTTGAGCCTGTTGCAATGATAAGTCTTTTACCTGTATAAGTCTCATCGCCAACCTTAACGGCGTAGTCCTCGCCTTGTTTTCCGCAGATTGTACCGTTGCCTTCTACAACTGTTACTTTGTTAGCTCTCATCTGAGCCTTGATGCCTGAAACTAATGTGTTAACAACCTTTTTCTTACGCTCAATAACTGCTTTGTGATCAAACTTAACACCTTCGCAGGTTACACCATAGTGGTCTGAAAAACGAGCATAATCATAGATTTTTGCTGAATATAAAAGTGATTTTGACGGAACGCAGCCTTCGTTTAAGCAAACACCACCCAAAGCTCTTTTTTCGATTAAAAGAGTCTTTAAGCCTGCGTGTCCTGCACGTTCTGCGGCTAAATATCCGCCTGGGCCGCCGCCCAATACGATTAAATCATAACTCATTTGAGGTTTTCCTTCTTTCTATATTATTTTGCAAGTAATACACTGAAATTTTCAAGATTTGTCTTAAGGTCTTGTAAGAACTTAGCAGCAGGAGCGCCATCAACTGCTCTGTGGTCAAATGTGAGTGAAAGACCCATAGCAGGATAGAACTTAATCTCGCCGTCAACCTCTTTAGCGCGCTGAACGATTGTGTCAACACCTAAGATACCTGTCTGCGGAGCATTTAATACCGGAGTAAATGACTCAATACCAAATGAACCTAAGTTTGTTACTGTAAATGAACCACCTGAGAGTAAATCAGGACTGATTGTACCACCCTGACAAGCCTTAGCAAGCTCTTTTGTTTCTGCACTGATTTGTGCTAATGACTTTAAGTCAGATGCAAAAATTGTCGGAACCATAAGACCTCTTGGTGTGTCAACAGCTACACCTAAGTTACAATGATTGAAGATTCTCATTGTGTTATCCTGAAGTGTTGCATTTAATTCTTTATGCTCTAAGATTGTTCTTGAAACAGCATATAAAACGATATCGTTTAATGTGATATTGCCAAGACCAAGCTTTTCGCTGTTAGCCTTAAGTTTCTTTCTGTATGCCATAATCTCTGTAGCATCAAAGCTTGTGTTGAGTGTAAGCTGAGCCGTTGTAGAGAGTGAGTTATGCATTGCTTTAGAAATAACTTTTCTGATGTTTGTCATTGGAACATCAACATATTCAGCCTCGCTTGATGCTGCCACAGCTGTTGTCTGTGCCGCAGGTGCTGTCTGCGTTTGTGCAGGAGCATTTAGGTCTGCAACAGATACTCTGCCGCCGATGCCTGTGCCTGCGATAGCGCCATCTGCTGAAAGTGCGCCGTCAGCTGCTGCTTTTGTAAACATAACACCGCTTTGTGCAAGTGCTTCAATATCTCTTTCAATGATTCTTCCGTTAGGGCCTGTGCCTTGCGCGTATCTGTAATCAACGCCCAATTTTTCTGCGTGATTTCTTGCTCTTGGTGAAATGAAAACATTTTCTTTAGGTGTGCTAGCAACCTGTGCTACAGGGGCTGCCTGTGCAGGAGCCACTGTTTGAGGTGCTTCTTGAGGTGCTGCTTCTTCGCTGCCGTCAGGTCTGAAATATGCAGTATCTACTCCCTCTTCACCGATTACGCAAACATTTAATAAGCATTCTACATCGTCGCCCTCTTCAAAGAATACGTCGATTAATGTACCTGCTACTTTTGCTTCTTCGTCAAAGGTTGCTTTATCTGTTTCATAAGTGAAAAGAATATCGCCTACGTTAACCTTATCTCCCTTTTGTTTATGCCATTTTGCAATGATACAGCTTTCAACTGACTGTCCCTGCCTTGGCATAATTACCGGTGTTGCCTTTCCGTCCGGAGGTGCTACTGCCGCTTTCTTGGGAGCAGCAGGGGCCGGCGCTGCTTCTGCTACAGGAGCTACTTCCTGAGGAGCTGCTTCTCCTGTAGGGCTGAACTGCATCGTATCTTCTCCCTCTTCACCGATTACGCAAACGTTTAATAAACATTCTACGTCGTCGCCCTCTTCATAGAATACATCGATTAATGTACCTGCTACTTTTGCTTCTTCATCAAATGTAGCTTTGTCTGTTTCATAAGTGAAAAGCAAATCGCCTACGTTAACCTTATCTCCTTTTTGTTTATGCCATTTTGCAATGATACAGCTTTCAACTGACTGTCCCTGTCTTGGCATGATTACCGGTGTTGCCATTTAATAACACTCCTTTTTATATTTAACAAATTTTTAAACTAATTAAGCATAACCTGTCCGCCTGTTACGGGGATTGCCTGACCTGTTTCGTACTCCTGCTCTACGATGTAGAAAAGTGCACGTGCAACGTCTATTGTTTCGCAACCTCTGTTCATCGGAACTTTTGATTCATAGAACTTTTTAACATCTTCAATAGTTTTAGCACCGGGAACTTTTCCTGCTTTTAAATACTGAACGAAAAGTCCTTTTTCGGGGTCTGCCCAGAGCGGACCGCCTAAGAAATTACCGGGGCAAATTGAGTTAACCTTGATGTTAAACGGACAAAGCTCTAAAGCAAAGCTCTGTGTAAGACCTATGCCACCAAACTTGCCGCCTGCATATGCAAAGTTTTTGTTTGAACCCTCTAAGCCTGATTTTGAGTTAATCTGAATAATATCAAAATATTTTGAGTTATCTGCCGCATACTGCGCTTTCATTATGCGTGACGCGTATTTTGTGCAGATAAAATATGCATTATAGTTGATTTTTGTAACAAAATCGAAAGTGCCTGCATCCATTTCCTCTAGGCTTCCTGCTCTAACGACGCCTGCGTTGTTTACGAAGATGTCTAAGCCACCGTAAGCTTTAGCAGTTTCTTCCATCATCGCTTCAACAGATTCCTCGTCAGATACATTTACTTTGACTGCAAATGCTCTTCCTTCTCCTGCTCTTTGGCATAGACTCTCTGCAACTGATTTTGCCAAATCATAGTTAAGGTCAGCAATTACAACGCACGCACCCTCATCAATCATAGCCTCTGCAATACCTAAGCCAAAGCCCTGAGCTGAGCCTGTTACGATTGAGATTTTACCATTTAATCTGCCGCTTGAAAATGGCTCATATGCTGTAAATGTTCCAATACCCTTAACGGCTACTGATTTAACACCTTTTTTATCTTTTAAAGCTTCCTTAATGCAATCAGGACATTTTGCTTCGATTACTACTTCTGCATTTTCACCCTCTGAAAACTTAAGCGCAGGAGCACCAATCATCATTCTGATTGTAGGAGCTGCTTCGTATATTTTCATAACGTACCTCTCTCTTATTATTTATTTGCAAGTAAATATTTTTCTGCTTCTGCACACCACAAGCCGTTGTTCTTAGCTACGATTGATGCAAGCTCACGAATAACAGGGTCATCTGATTTATCAAAGTCAGCGATAGCTGTAAGCGGCATATCGATATTTACATATATAAGCTTCTTGCCGCCCGGAATTTTCGGGAGATTTAAAGTTGTATCAACGATTGCATCAATACCGCCAATGTGTGTAACCATTGCGGACGGGTCAATTAAGCCTTTTTCCATCATTTTGATTGATTCAATCATATCATCTGTGTTGCCACCTGATGTTCCAACGATATGAGTTGAAGCATAGTGTACGTTATAGAAGTTGAATTCAGCAGAAAAAGCAGGATTTGTCGGGCCTGCAAAGAAGTTTAAGCAGCCGTCTTTTCCTAAAATCTTATCGCCCATTTCAACAACAGGTTTAACAGGAGCAAATACGAATACGTCGTCATAGCCTTTTCCTTCTGTTAAATCCATCATATATTTAACAGGGTCTTCAATTTCGCCTGTGTTTAAATATATAAGCTCAACGCCGTTTGCTTTAGCATCTTCTACTGTAAGAATTGATGCAGCACGCTCTAAGCGAGCTGAGTCAATATCTGTTACAACGAGTTTTTTCGGTTTTCTGTCGCAGTGGATAGCATAGTCAATAGCACCAAGTCCCATTGGACCAACACCCGCTAAGATTGCTGCGTTTCCGCCCTCTACGATACCCATATCGTGAACGTATGAGCCTGCTGTAGTGTGGTATGATGCGTGATATCCGCCAACGATACAGCTCATAGGCTCAGCAAGGGAGCCGTAGAAGAATGCATCGCCCTCATAAGGAAGCAGACAACCCTCTTCCATAAATTCGTGAGGGATGATAACATATGTTGCAGAACCGCCAACGAATTTATATGAATATCCGGGAGCATCGAGGCTTCCTTTATAGTTGATTGCAGGCTGAATAGCAAATTTCTGACCAGCTTTGAATTTATCCTGCCATTTAGCACCAACTTCTACAATTTCACCGCAGAATTCGTGTCCGATGATAATTGGGTTTTCGTCTATATCGTTTGGAACACGTTTGTGGTCTGAACCCTGTATTGCAGCTTTATATGATGACATACAAATACTGTCTGATATGATGTGTGCTAAAATTTCATCATCCTTAATTGCGGGAAGTTCAAATTCCTCTAATCTTAAATCGTTTTTACCGTAAAGTCTTACTGCTTTAGTTTTCATTTTCGTCTCTCCGTTCTCCTGCCATATAGCAGGTATTTAATTAAAATATTTTTACATTATATCTACACCGGCATCTTTTGCCAGGCTTAAAAGCTTTTCACTGGGCTTATCTATAACTAAAACATCAATATCCTCAAGATTACAGAAAGTATATGGCATACTCTTGCCAAGCTTTTCAGAATCCATCAATATGATTGTTTTCTTCGCTTTTTTAATTACTGCCTTTTTAAGCTCACATTCATTAAAATCTCCGTTTGTAAAGCCACCGTCTGCACTAAAGCCGCTTGCGCCCATAAATGCGATATCAATATTCATTCCTTTAATCTGCTCTAAGGCACCTGCGCCTGAGACACAGAAATTGCCTCTGTTTAACTGACCGCCTAAAAGATTGACCTTAGCGTGCTTATTTAGTGCCATTTCCAAAGCAACATTGACACCTGATGTAATTACATAAAATCTTCCATCCAAAAGATTTGATGCTAAGCTCATCATAGTTGAGCCCGCGTCTATAAAAATACTTCTTCCCTCTTCAGCGAGCGGCGCTGCCTTTTTTGCAATTTCAGATTTAGCTATCGGGTTTAACATTTCTCTTCGCGCGTAGTCGTCTTCAACGTTACTCTTTATTAAGCTTTTAGAAAGGTGACTTATTGATTTAGCACCGCCCTTGATTTTTACGATTTTATTTTCGTTCTCCAAGACATCTAAATCACGTCTTATGGTCATCGATGACACATCCGGAAACATTTTCACAAGCTCAGAAATTGTCACTTCACCCTTTTTTTCAATTAATTCATATATTAAATTACGTCTTGATTCCGGCACTTTGTCATCCCCCTTTAGTTAAAAATTAACATCTTGATGTTATTATATAACATTTTATGTTATATGTCAATAGATATATTCCATTTTCTCTTTTGAAATATTATACAAAAAAAATATGCTGTAATATCAGGTAATTACAGCATATTTTGGTATTTTGCCCTAACCCAAAGAGAACATGACTAGCAGTCGCATTTGCATGAACGACTATTATTTTCTTCACATTCATTTTCACATTTTCTCGTTTTCCTTTTATTACAATCAGGCTTATCATTACATTTAAGCTTTAAAATACATTTGATTTCATTCTCTAATTTGTTAATAATTTTCAAAATATCACAACTACATCCACTTTTCATAAAAATCTCCATTCCGCCGCCACACGTCGGCACAAATAGTAATTACAGTTCTCTTATCCGTGTGGCAAGGAATGATAAGAGATTTTTACGCATATAGGCGTTTCTTGGCTTTAGCCAAGAAAATTTCGCACGGGCTTTTCAATCCGCCGGAGGCATTAACGGGAGAGGAATTTTCACGTTAAAAACACCTCAAATACATTATACGAAAATAATATATTTGAGGTTACTTTTAATGTAGGCTATTTTCTTTCCATTCCTATTTTCTTAAAATATGCAACTCTGTCTTTAATAGCAGGGTATTTTTCTTTAGTATTTTTAGCAAACATACCGCTATCTAAATTTTCTGTTGCCATTTTTTCGTGACCGATTAATGCCCAGGTTGAGTCAATCAAATGCTTAAATTCAGGCTCTCTTAATTTTTCACATATAAACGCCTGTCTTGATGAGTTTATATCCTCGCCGCTTATCTGGAACATATTGTATTTATCGCAAAGCTCCATAATTTTAGCAAGCTGCTCTTTTGAATTTCTTGACGGCATATAAGTAACTGCATCAAAGCCAAGCTCGTTTATCGTATCAAACAAAAGGTCAATATAGTCATCTTCAAACTTCTGCGCTTTTTTGTCACCCGTTACGCTGTTTCCCACATCACCTAAATATGCATAAGCTGCGATTGCTCCAATCTCTTTTGCAAAAGCAATAACATCACAAACGTCAGGACATTCATCAGTCGCATCAACATAAATTCTGCTGATTAAATCACTCTTTAAAAGACCTAAAACGTCGTAGGCATAGTGGATGTTTTCCTCATCGCTTAAAAATTCCTCAAGCTTTTGAGAAAGTGATATTCTCATATCATTTTTAAAGAAATCTACTGTGTTTTTGCCTTTTCCGAATCTATCAATAATTTTTCCTGCTACTGCATAAAGAAGATGTCTTTCTGTGATACTGCCGCCGTTTTGATACTCAGAAAGCGGAACAACGTCAAGCTCAAAATCAATAGAAATATCATACGGTGCTAAAAGCTCGTTGATGTTTTCTATCATTTTTCTGTTTCTTTCATTTCTCTTTTCTGTGTATGGCTTAAAGAATTCTGTTACCTTTGAAATCTGTGTGTGCGGAACTCCGTGAAGAGCCATATATATTACAGATTTCTGGTCAGGGTTATTGATTCTTCTGCCGGCAAGAGCAGTTTTTGAAACATCAGCACGACATTCAATACCGATAGTAGTGCTCATTCCGATAAGCTCGCCTGCTTTTATAAACTCCTCAGCACCGCTGATTGAGTCATGGTCCATAATACCTGCCGTAGATAACCCTGCACTATATGCCATTACAACTGCCATAGTTGGTGTGTATGGCGAAAACGAATATTTTGTATGTATGTGATTGTTTACTTCTTCTGTTACCTTTCTTTCGCCCAAAACTCCTTTTAAAATCATATCAGAAAGTGCTTCTAATCTTTCTTCCTTTGTTTTTTTATCAAGATATTCTGTAAATCTTTGCATTTTTGATACCGCCTTTTTATATTTCTGTTTTTTCTATTATGTTAGTTCTTTTTCTATATTCTATACTATCATCTGAAAGGAGTAATACTTCCATCGTAGAAAGCAGTTCTTTTTTACACGCCTTACACTTGTGAACAGCAAAAAAGCCTTTCCTTTGTTTGTACCAGCCTGATGTCTTGGTCGCAAACCTGCCGCACCTGGGGCATCTGACCAAAAACTCTCTTTTGTTTACTGTGATGCTTTTTAAATCGGTAATATGAAGTTTATTATAATGAGCCTTGATTTTTCTTGCATCAAAAATATATTTTTCAAATCGGTTTTTGTCAAAGGTTTTTACAAAAACCTCACCTGAAAGTGTCGCATCAACCAAAGCATTGTGAAGAGTCCTTTCATCATATTTTATTCCTAAACTTACAACTGAATTTTTAAGTCCAGGCTGATTTTGCTCACTTTCTATTCTCTCATCACCTGATACGAAATTCTGAAGGTCTGCGAAATTTTTGAGCCACTTTAGATTAATATCTCTGTTATAGTAAATGCAGTTATCACGCAAAATCTGTGCATCCTGAACTCCCCACGACATAAGCACAAAATCATTTCCCATAAATTCCCGAAAATTTTTAAATGCCTTTGCAAACGGAACACCGTCTTTTGTGAGCATATCCATAGTGATACCTGTTATTTCCTGCACCATAGGCTCAAGCTTACTGTAGAGCATAGGTTTTATCAAACTGTTAAAGCTACCCACATAATTAAGGTCAGAGTCATATTTAACAGCACCAATCTGTATTATCTCATCAGGACATTTAAGCTTTACTTTTTTTGATAATCTGTTCCATTCCAGATCAAATATTATATAGTCCATATTGTTCCTCACAATAATTTTTATCTAAATATGCCAGTCGATAGGTTCTTTTCCTATTCTTTCTAAAATTGTATTCACTTTGCTGTAGTGTCGCGAGCCAAAAAATCCCCTTGATGCAGATAAGGGACTTGGATGATGGGCGCTGAGCACATAATGGTTTGGATTTGTTATTAAGCTAAGCTTTTCTTTTGCATTAGCTCCCCACAAAAGAAAAATGACAGGGTCTTCCCTTCTGTTAAGAAGTGAAATAACCTTATCTGTAAAGGTTGTCCAACCCAGAGTTTTATGCGAATTAGGCTGCCCTTCGCGTACAGTTAAAACCGTGTTTAAAAGCATAACACCTTGTTTTGCCCAGGGAGTGAGATTGCCGCTATCGGGAATATCGTGCCCTAAGTCCGATTTTAATTCTTTAAACATATTTAAAAGCGACGGGGGCTTGGGCGTGCCGTCCTGTACACTAAACGCAAGTCCGTGTGCCTGACCCTCACCGTGATATGGATCTTGACCTAACAGAAGCACTTTCACGTCTTTATAATCTGTATAACGAAAGGCATTAAATACGTTTTCTTTAGCAGGATATATGGTGTTTTGTTCGTATTCTTCTTTGAGTACAGAAAGAAGCTCTTTAAAATAATCCTTCTTAAATTCTTCACTTAAAAGCTCGTCCCAACCATTTTGCAAACTTATCATATATTTACCTCTTTAAGAGCTTATTTACTTCGTCAATGAATGTGTTAACGTCTGTAAATTGTCTGTAAACAGATGCAAAACGAACGTATGCAACTTCGTCAAGGTTCTTTAATTTTTCCATAACCATTTCTCCAAGCTGCTCTGTTTTCACTTCCCGCTCCAATAGGTTTTGCGCAGCATTTTCAATCTCGTTCACGATATGCTCCATAGCACTCACAGGAACAGGTCTTTTTTCGCATGAGCGCTGAATACCGCTAAGCAGCTTCTGTCTGTCAAACTGCTCTCTCTTACCATCCTTTTTTATTACCATAAGCTGTATGTTTTCTATTTTTTCATAAGTAGTAAATCTTTTACCGCAGTCTAAGCATTCACGTCTTCTTCTTATAGCCTCGCCCTCGTCTGTAGGTCTTGAATCAATAACTTTACTTTCTTCGTGCTCGCAATATGGACATTTCATATGATTTCCTCCTTAAACCGAAAGAGAGTAATCCAAACTCCGATTTTTAGAGGCGGATTTTCGCTTTCGATGTGTTAAAATACTCGGCAATCCGTCAGGATTACCTGCGTTTTTGCCTTCCGCAACCAAAAATCCTCACTCTAAAAATTCTACGACCTAAAACGTATGAAATTTTGAGTAGATTTTGGTACGGAAGATGCAGCAAGGCTCGTGCCTTGCAAAGATGACAAGCCGAAAGATACCGAAATTTCACCGTTTTAGGCAGGTTCGGATCACTCTCTTTCGGTTAGTCATCGGAGAGTCGAACTTATTACGCCTTATACTTGTAAAATTTTAATGGTTAAAATTTGTCGGCTTTGCAGGGCGTCAGCCCAGCTTCAGCCTCCGCAATTAAATCATTTAAAATTTTCCTAAGTATAAGGTCAAGGAGTTCAAAAAGAGAAAATTTTGATATAAGACAAAGAAAATTCAAAAATAAGAACCTCACCCAACACGAAATCACAGATTTCTGTTGGGGACCCGAGAACCTTGTTATGCTAAGCATAATAATACTGACGTATATTTGCAG
>JAZROZ010000034.1:0-10203 GCA_045648985.1 Clostridia bacterium | reverse complement strand
CTTCGCACGGATGGCGACAAATCAGAATTATTATTTACAATAGTTACGATTGATAAAAACAGAAGAAAAATCTATCTAACACGTATAGGTGCCGGACAAGACCGTATGGTAACTTACTAATGCTTTTACCCTGTCTGTATTAAAGGTTCATCGAAAGGTCAAAAGATTATGAAAAATAACTTGCCTGAAAAGATTATACCTGATTTTGATGATTCTTCTCTTTTTTATGAATACAAAAAAACAGGTTCGGAAATTCTGCGTAATCAAATAATGGAAAAATATATTCACATCCCGCACAGCATAGCCAAGCGCTATGCATTTAAAGGACTTGAATATGATGATTTATATCAGGCTGCATGCATTGGTCTTTTTCATGCTATCCAGAATTTTGATGCACGTTTTAAAAACAACTTCTCTACTTATGCGACAGCTTGTGTTTTAGGTGAAGTTAAGCATCTTTTCCGTGAAAGCGGAAACTATATCAAAGTCCCACGAAGAGTTTGTGATATTTTTTATCACGCAAAAAATGCAATACAGGAAAGTCTTGCAAAATCAGGAAAAGAACTGACTGCATTGGAGCTTTCTGAAAAATTAAACGTCAGTGTTGATGAAGTTTCGTTTGCACTCTCATGGGGAAATAACAGAATTGCAAAGTCCTTGGACCAATTTTTGCACGAAGGCGAAGAAATGGTTTATTCTGATGTTTTGGGCATTGAGGATAATAGTTTGCTGCTTTTAGAGGATAAAATATTTTTGGAAAACTGTTTTAAAAACCTGACAGATGATGAAAAAGCATTCCTTAAATATCGCTACTATGATGAAATGAGTCAGGCAGAGATTGCTAAAATTATGAATGTTTCGCAAATGAAAATCTCCAGGATGGAAAGAAAAGTTTTATTACTACTTAAAGAAATGTATAATAAGTAAAAAAATACAGCTTGTAATACGCAAATTACAAACTGCATTTTTTTATTTAAAACATCATATTTTCAATATATTTTTGAGAAAACTCACCGGTTAGCGAAAGGTCATAAGCCTTTGAATTATTTGCAATATCTCTAGCTTTTTCTTTCATTTTCTCGTCTTTTAAAATCATACACGCACCATTTAGTGCAGCATTTCCAATCATTTTTATTCTCTTATTATCAATATACGGAATAAGACCTATTTTTTTGCAATTATTTATATCAGCATTATTTCCAAGTGAGCCTGCAATATATAAAGTTTTTATATCTTCTATGTTTATATTGTTTTTTGCAAGTATTGTTTCAATTCCTGCGCATATCGCAGATTTAGCAAGTTGAATTTGTCTTATATCCTGTGGAGTGATAAAAACACCGCTATCCTTAATTTCAAAAGGTTTTTCCAAATATCCGTTTATATCCAAAATACCGATATCCAGCATATAGCTTACTGCGTCAATCAGTCCGCTCCCGCAAATTCCTATTGGCTTTTCTTTTCCTATTGTTTCAAAATCTCCGTTTTTATCAACTTTTTTTATCGCACCGTCTAAAGCTATCATTCCCATAGATATCAAAGCACCCTCAAGTGCAGGACCAGCAGACGTTGAAGTACAATGGAATGTTTTGCCGTCAAAGAGCACTATTTCTCCATTTGTGCCGATATCAACAAGGAGTGAAGGAAATGCGTTTTTTTCCATTCCGCTTGCCAGAATTGCCGTAACGATATCAGCGCCAACATATGATGAAATGCAGGGTGGGAAATATGTGTTTTCTCTGCTATAGCCAAACATTGATTCCGCTTCAAATGGGTACTTACCTATTGAAGCAGGATTTATTCCCACATACATATGAAGCATCGCTGTATTTCCTGTTATAACCAAGTTTTTGACCTTATCATAAAGGCTTCCTGCCATTTCTTTAAATGAAAGTCTTACTACTTTTTTTAATCTGTTTATCGATTCTTCATCCTTAGCATAAGATATACGCGAGATTACATCTGCACCAAACTGGCTCTGCAGATTTTTCATTTTTGACTTTTTTATCAGCTTAAAATCAGGCAAAGAAAAAAAGTATGCTTCTAAAACGGTTGTTCCAATATCAACCGCCGCGCAGCATGCTTTTATATCTTCTATATTAATCTCTTCTTTGTTTTTTTCTTTTTCAAATATTTCAACTGTGCATTTGCCACAGACATAGGTTTTGCAGCTAAGTCGAACGTTTTCTGAAAGCTCTTGGCTCGTTAAATGATTTTTTTCTGCATCGCAAACAGGAGATAAGTCTCCTATAGCTTTTATCTTACATTTTCCACAAGTGCCAAGTCCTCCACAAAGTTTATCTACCACTACTCCATTTTCCAAAAGCAAATCGGAAAGCAATGTTTTTTCTTTAGCTTCAAGCTTGTAAATAGGCATCTTTATAACCACTGTCCTTCTTCTTTTGCTGTCTGCCACCGTTTAACAGTCGCCACACAAACGGAATCTTATTCTTTAAAAACAGACCTATAAGCACAATCACCACAATTGTAAAAATCGGAAGCACAACATATTCTGCTATTGCATACATTGGTCTTCTCGGAAGTAAACATAAAACCTGTTGCTGCATTGATTCTAAAATCGTACCGTGAAGTGAATATATGAAAAATGAAAAGCTCATCCATTTTGGAAGCTTCATATTCTTAATCATAGAAGTTGCTATGAAAAAAGCACATACAATAGAAAGACAAAACCCAAAATAATAAAAAATAAAGTCAGTTTTTAAATAAAGCTGCATACATACCTGTGATATAACAAAGCAAAGCACTGTCCATAGCATTGGCACGGGCGGGTCTTTGCTTACTATGTCATAAAAAAATCTTCCAAGATATGAACCGAGCACATAAAAGAAAAATGAATCTGTCAAAAGTACAGGCACCTTTTCAGGTAAGCCAGGCCACATATTGACCATAAAAAGTGCTGCTAATGCTACTATGCCCGTCCATTTGTTCTTAATCAAAGCGTAAACTAACGGACAAAGTATAACATATAAAATAAGCTGAAACATATACCAGTAGCCTTGATTGAACTTATATAAAAATATGCTTGAAAACAGCATCTCAAAGTCTATTGCAAGCTTTTCACCGGTAACAAGCAATATGTTTCTTATATACAGAGCATAAAACATTCTTAGTATGTTCCAGCATATATATGGTATTAAAAGTGAATAAAATCTTGATGTCATTTTGCTTTTATAAAGCGACATATCAAAGTTTTTATAAAACAAAAATCCCGACAGCATAAAAAAACCCGGAACTGCACATTTGGCTATGTTATCCGAAATGAACCATTCAAAATTCATAACAATGTTACCGGCAAAAGACGCGTTATGCAAAATAGCGTAGTTACCAATGTTTTTTGTGTGCAGATATACAACGAGCACACTCAAAACGAAACTGAAAAGTGTAATTCTGTTGTTTATTTTTTTAGCTACGTTTTCCGTCACAAAAATCAACCTTTACTATTTGTTTTTTCCGCTTCACAGTATGCACATCTGTAAATACCTTTTTCTTTATCAGCAAGCTTAAACACGTGGTCTATTTCCTGCTCTATTGATGTGATACATCTTGGATTTTTGCAGTGAATGATATTAACAAGCTTTTCAGGAAGCTCTAAATGATGCTTTCCTACGATAATTCCATCTTTTATTACGTTAACTGTAATATCAGGGTCGATATAACCTAATATATCAAGATTTATGTCAAATTCATCATCAATTTTGATAATGTCTTTTCTTCCCATTTTATTACTTTTTACGTTTTTGATTATAGCTACACAGCAGTCAAGTTTATCAAGCTCTAAGTATTTATATATTTCCATACTCTTACCTGCTTTAATGTGGTCTAAAACAAATCCGCACTGAATGCTGTCTATTTTCATATCTGCACCTCCAAAAGCTTTAAGATGAGTGCCTTTCGCACTATTTTTCCATTTTCAACCTGCTTAAAGTAGCAAGCTCTGGGGTCATCATCGACTTCTGTGCTTATTTCGTTTACACGCGGCAGTGGATGCATAATAACAAGGTCATCTTTAGCACCTGCAAGCTTTGCCATATCTAAAATATAGCTATCTTTAAGTCTTATATAGTCAGCTTCGTTGAAAAATCTTTCTTTCTGCACTCTTGTCATATATAGTATATCAAGGTCGGCAATTGAATTATCTAAGCTGTCTGTTTCAACAAAAGAAACACCATCTATTTTCGAAATCTCTTCTTTCAAATAGTCAGGGAGTTTAAGCTCATCAGGCGAAATAAAAACAAATTTTACATTTTCATATCTCACTAAGGCATTTATAAGTGAATGTACCGTTCTGCCAAACATTAAGTCACCGCACATACCGATTGTGATATCAGAAAGTCTGCCCTTTTCACGTCTTATGGTGAGTAGGTCAGTAAGTGTCTGTGTGGGATGATTATGTCCGCCGTCACCTGCGTTTATAATCGGCACCCTTGATTTCATTGCACCAACTAACGGTGCGCCTTCTTTTGGATGTCGCATCGCAATAATGTCTGCATAACAGCCTACTGTTCTTACTGTGTCTGAAACACTTTCGCCCTTTGTTGCAGAACTTGAATCTGCGCTTGAAAATCCTAAAACATTACCGCCAAGTTCCATCATTGCAGCTTCAAAGCTAAGTCTTGTTCTTGTACTGGGCTCAAAAAATAATGTAGCAAGCTTTTTTCCATCGCATACGTGGCTATACTTTTTTCTGTCTTTTATCATATCTTCAGCAATGGCTAAAAGCTCATCAATTTCTTCAACTGTCAAATCCTTAATATCTATTAAATGACGCATATTTACCTCCTAAAAATTTATCATTTGCAAAAGATGAATCTTTATTTACCTATCCAACTTTCGTCACTTGGATTATTTCTAAAGGCAATAAGTCTATCCACATCGCTTTCTTTAATATAACCTTCTTCTGCAGCGACTCCTACTAAAACGTCAAAATCTGAAAGGCTTGTGTTTTCTACATTTGCCTCAAGTAGTCTTTGGAGACCTTTTTTCATTCCATATGTAAATATACTCACTATACCTAAAACTTCTGCTTTTTCATCACGCAAAGCATTTACAACATCAATAACACTTCCGCCTGTTGAGATAAGGTCTTCAATAACAACAACTTTTTGACCAGGAAGAAGTTTTCCCTCAATTTTATTTGTTCTGCCGTGGTCTTTAGCGCTTGAACGTACATATCCCATCGGCAGTTTTAAAATTTCAGCAGCGATAGCCGCATGTGCTATACCTGCTGTGCTTGTACCCATAAGCACTTCACATTCAGGATATTTTTCCTTAACTGTCTGCGCGATAGCATTTTCTACTCTTTCTCTGATTTCAGGGTCAGACAAAATCAATCTGTTGTCGCAATAAATAGGGCTTTTTATACCGCTTGCCCAAGTAAATGGCTCGTCAGGTCTTAAAAATACCGCTTTTAATTTGAGTAAATCCTTTGCAATAAGCTTTTTCATAAAGTGATATATCCTTTCTTTAATTTTTATCTTTTTTATTATAACACAATGATTTTTTTTTGTAAAGCAATATATAAAAGAAAAACAATATAAATTATACTTGTTTCTTATGCAGTTTTATGATATACTATATTAATGGACTATCGAATTTAATTGACTATACATAAATTTAAGGAGAGAACAATTTTATGAGCAATGTTTTTGACACACTTAAAGAACGCGGTTTGATTGCACAGACAACTCACGAAGAAGAAATCAGAGAGCTTTTAGGAAAAGAAAAAGTAACATTTTATATAGGCTTTGACCCAACTGCAGACAGTCTTCACGTAGGACACTTTTTGCAGATGGTTGTTATGCGTCATATGCAGCTTGCAGGACATCGTCCGATTGCATTAGTTGGCGGCGGCACAGGCCATATCGGCGACCCGTCAGGAAGAACTGATATGCGTCAGATGATGACACTAGAGACAATAAATCACAACTGCGAATGTTTTAAAGAGCAGCTTTCAAAGGTTGTTGATTTTTCTGATGGCAAAGCTATTATGGTTAACAATGCTGACTG
Source organism: Clostridia bacterium (assembly GCA_045648985.1). Classification (GTDB taxonomy): domain Bacteria; phylum Bacillota; class Clostridia; order UBA1381; family UBA9506; genus SIG437. The sequence goes on along the minus strand of JAZROZ010000034.1, from coordinate 4,179 downwards.
GCTTTTAGACCTCAACTATGTTGAGTTTTTAAGAGATATTGGCGCACACTTCTCTGTTAATAAGATGCTCACGGCTGAATGTTTTAAACAAAGGCTTGAAAAGGGTCTTTCTTTCCTTGAATTTAACTATATGCTTATGCAAAGCTATGACTTTTTGATGCTTTCACGCAAATATGACTGTAAGATGGAGCTTGGCGGTGATGACCAGTGGAGCAACATCTTAGGCGGTATTTCACTTTGTCATAAGAAAGACCAGAAGCAAGTTTATGGTATGACATTTACACTTTTGACAAACAGCGAAGGCAAGAAAATGGGCAAAACTGCAAATGGTGCAGTATGGCTCGACAGAAACAAAACAACACCTTATGAATTCTATCAATATTTCAGAAATGTTGGCGATGATGATGTTATTAAGTGCTTAAAGCTTTTAACATTTGTTCCTATGGATGAAATCAGACGTATGGAAAAATTTGAAGGTCAGGAGCTTAATGAAGCTAAAAGACTTCTTGCATATGAAGTTACAAAACTCGTCCACGGCGAAGAAGATGCTAAAGCTGCACAGGCTACTGCTGAGGGCTTATTTGGTGGCGGAAGCACAGAAAATATGCCACAAACTGTAATAGATACTGCAGAAAGTGAAACTATGCTTTTAGACCTTATGGTTTTGGCGGGTATTGTACCATCCAAGAGCGAAGGCAGAAGAAACATCACTCAGGGCGGTGTCAGTGTAAATGATGAAAAAGTTTCCGACCCGAATATGTTAATTTCAATTGATAGCCTAAAAGAAGGCATAATTGTTAAAAAAGGTAAAAAAGTTTTCCACAAAATAATACTTAAATAAGTATTTAATTGCTTTTATGCCGATAGGACATAAAGGAGGATATTATGCCGATAAAAATACCTAATGAACTTCCTGCAACGAAAGTTTTAAATAATGAAAATATATTTGTTATAACTGAAACAAGGGCACTAACGCAGGATATACGTCCGCTCAGAATTGTGATTTTAAACCTTATGCCCACAAAAATAGTGACAGAAACACAGCTCGCACGAGTTTTGGGAAACACTCCGCTTCAGGTTGAGATTGAGCTTTTGCATACTAAGTCACATACATCAAAAAACACATCTGAAGAACATTTATTAAGCTTTTATAAGACATTTGACCAGATAAAGCATATGAAGTTTGACGGTATGGTTATAACAGGTGCACCTGTTGAAAATATGCCGTTTGAAGAAGTAGATTACTGGGAAGAGCTTAAAGAAATTATGGAATGGTCTAAAACAAATGTTACAAGCACATTCCATATTTGCTGGGGCGCTCAGGCAGCTTTATATTATCATTATAATATTCCGAAATATCCACTGGACAAAAAGCTTTTTGGTGTATTTCCACATAAAGTTGAACATAAAACGTCAATTCTCTTCAGGGGCTTTGATGATGAATTTTATGTACCACACTCACGTCACACTACAATAAGACGTGAAGATATTGAAAAAGTACCTGAGCTTAAAATTTTGTCATCATCTGATGAAGCCGGTGTTTATGTTATCAGCACAAATCAAGGAAGACAGATTTTTGTTACAGGACATTCTGAATATGATATTGATACTTTATTAAAAGAATATGAGCGAGATGTAAAAGCAGGACTTCCTATTGAAGTGCCGAAAAATTATTTTCCGGATGATGACCCGAAAAAAACTCCCGTTATGAAATGGAGAGGTCATGCTAATCTACTCTACTCTAACTGGCTTAACTACTTCGTTTATCAGACTACACCGTATGATATTGACGAAATAAAATAGGTGATTTTTATGCTTTCTGACTTTAATTCTTTTGACCGTAATATAGAAATATTATCAGAGTTCACAGGCATAAATATCGAATTTAGCGACAGTAAAAACATATCCTGCCAAAATCCCGTCTGCAACGCTTTATATGACTTAAAATCGGGAAAAAGTGACTCAGGGTGTGTTTTTTTGTGTAAATGCGGTCTTTTATATTTTTGCGTTAATACGGATAAATGCGCTTTAGTTCTTTCACCAGTTGACGTAGACTCTCTTTCAAACCCGTCAAAGCAGAATTTAGTCTTTAAAAGACTTAATGCATATTATCTTTTAAAAGCAATAAATGACCATTCTCATTCCTTCAGCTTAACCAAAAAGCTGAAAGAATACATAATTATCGAAGATGAACGAAATTTTATCAAAGAAATTGAATTTTATCTTTTGAAACTGATTGATGAATTTGGAAATGAACTTTTTACAATAAAATCAAAGCTCACAGAAATCATACTCGAGCTTTTAAACAACGAAAAAGAATATAACTCAAGTGGAATAGAAAAGGGAAAAATTCCGGCGATTATCAAAAATATATGGGATACTGATGTTTTATCAGTATTATTCGATTCGCTTAAAGAGCTTTGTAATTTGATATTTACTAAAAAAACATCTACTGCACGCCAAAGCAAAGCTGATACTATTGCTTTCATCATCGAATACATTAACAGAAAGTATAATGAAAACATTACACTAGATGATTTATCCAAAAAGGTATTTGTCAGCAAGGCGTATTTAAGCCGTATTTTTACAGAAGTCACGGGTGAAACTTTCTTGACCTTTTTAAACAAAACAAGGGCTGAAAAGTCAAAATATTATTTAAAGAATACGGATATGTCAATTTCTGCTATAGCTCTAAAAGTTGGATATACTAATTCGGGATATTATTCAAAGATGTTCAGGAAAGTTACGCATCTGTCCCCTACACAATACAGACTCTTAAAAGAAAGGATGCCCAAAAATGTGGATATGTAATGATTGGAAAGACTATGAAATACTTGATATATCAAGCGGTGACAAGCTTGAGGTATGGAATGGATATAAACTGATTCGTCCTGACCCACAGGTTATATGGAATGAAAGGCAGTTCCCTGCTCTCTGGAAGGATGCCCATGCAAGATATAACAGAAGCAAATCTGGTGGCGGAAGCTGGGATTTTAATAAAAAGTTGCCTGCAGAATGGGATGTGAAATTTGAGCCACTCGGTCTTAAATTTTTAATTAAGCCGATGGGTTTTAAACATACGGGATTATTTCCCGAGCAGGCGGCTAACTGGATGTGGTTTTCAGAAATTATAAAAAAAGCTACACCAAAAAGACCCGTTAAGGTACTTAATTTATTTGCATATACAGGCGGTGCTACTGTTGCTGCGGCAGCTGCAGGTGCCGACGTTGTGCACGTTGATTCATCAAAAGGAATGGTCACTTGGGCAAAGGAAAATTTAATAGCATCTGGGTATGGCGATAAATTTGTTAGATTTATTGTAGATGATGCAATTAAGTTTGTAGAACGTGAAATACGCAGAGGAAACCGTTATGATGGAATCATTATGGACCCACCATCATATGGCAGAGGTCCAAATGGCGAAGTATGGAAGATTGAAGATGAAATCTATCCGCTTGTAAAAAAATGTGCTGAAATTTTATCTGACAGCCCTCTCTTCTTCTTAATCAATTCATACACTACAGGTCTTCAAGCATCTGTAATTTCAAATTTATTATCTTTAACAGTTGGCAAAAAGCACAAAGGAAAGATAATTTCAGACGAGCTTGGACTCCCTGTTAAAAATACAAACCTTGTTCTTCCCTGCGGTGCAAGTGGCAGATTTGAAGCAGAAGGGTAGTAAAAATTGTCTAAACCGCATCGGCAACATTTGCATAGTCTTTCCAAGCCGCCACAAGCAATGCCCTGTCTGTCTTGCTACCCCAAACTAACGCTTTACCTCTAAGCATCTCTTTACCTTGCGTGCGAGCTACGGAAGCAACAACAGACTCAATTGCAGTAGCGGTCAAGTCCTTTGCGAGAACAACAGGAGCAAATCCTGCGTTACCTACAATGTTTCTGATATGAGTGCGAGCATTGCCAAGCATTGCGAGGTATCTCCACGCATTCCACTTGTCAATAAAACGAGATGGCATTTGTCTGCCAATATCTCTGTAGATTTCCTTTTCAATCTCAGCTCGTTCCTCCGGCGTTTTGGCGTTTAAGAATTGTTCCGCAAGTTCTTCATTGATTTTAAGGTCAGGGGCTTTATCTCCGTACTTGTTAATCAATTCCTTTTGATATGCTTCTACACTTTTCTGCATTCCGTATAATTGCGTTTCCGGAGAGAAATTTTTCAAA
>JAZROZ010000033.1:0-45484 GCA_045648985.1 Clostridia bacterium | reverse complement strand
ACTCTTCTGCCTCTCTCCCTGCTCTATCATACTATAATATTGTTGACAGATACCAAGCTTCTTTGCAGCATCTTTTTGTGAAAGCCCTTTTTCTCTTCTCAAAGATTGTAACCATTCCCTCATAAGCCTTTCTCCTTTTCTGTTATCATTTACGTGCCTATTGCATCATCTGACTTGATATGTTATAATTTCTTTGAGCCTGAGTGTACTCCACCTGAAAGGAGGTGGAAAGTCATGCACATAGCAGAAATAGTATTACAGTTGACACTAAAGGCAATGGAACGTAATTTTATACAAGCCGAAACTTTTGACCCTGCAAATAATATTTCTAATGCGGAAAAAGTTGCACAATGTTATAATGCGATATACAACGAAATCAAAAAAAATATGTATTCAACAGAAAAATAATGTCTTGTAGATTTCAAGCATTAACAAGATATTTTTTCTGTTTTGCTCAGGCTCTTTTTCTGCATATGCTAATTCTAAAAATTTCTTAAATAAGATTTCATTACAGTCTTGTCTATTATTTAGTATCTTTTCTTCCATACCCCATCACCTCCATTCCTCCCCTCTTTCCTCTTTGTATCTTCTTACGATACATTCCTGTCAAAAAAAATTTCATCCATTCTACACGCAGACAAATTATATTTATCTCTTAAAAACTTCAGTTCAGGCTGAGTAAATGAAGCACCCTTTCTTTCGTTAATCTTGCAATTAAGTCTGGTGCGGGATATCCCCATTGCTTTTGCTAATGTTTCTTGAGTGTCCCCATGTTTTTTCATTTCATACTCAAATTCTACCTTGTTCATAAAGCCGCCTCCTTTGTATCTTTTTATGATACATTAATAATACCATACAATTTTTTCTTTGTCAACACCTTTTGTATCTTTTTTTTAACTTTTTTATTTTTTATATTGACATTTAGTTAAAAATACGATACAATAATGTTAATCAAGGAGGATATTATAATGGAAATTGGAAAATACATTAAATATTTACGAGAACAAAAAGGTATTAGTCAGGAAGAATTAGGGAAAGTAGTTGGAGTTCAAAGAGCGGCTGTTCAAAAGTGGGAGAGCGGAGCAACACAAAACCTTAAAAGAATTACTATACAAAAACTTGCTGAATATTTTGATGTTAAACCTTGCGGTTTTGTGTCTGATGATTTAAATGAACCCTCCTGTAAAGCCTTATGTAAAATAAATCTACAACCAACAAAACAAGAGCCTCCTATCTTAACAAAATATAACAAGCTTAATAATAAAGGAAAAGAAAAAACAGATTCGTATGTAGATGACCTACTGGAAAGTCCTAAATATACAATAGAAACAAATTTAGACAGAACGGCATTCGGCCATAAAACATACCCACGTGCTGTCGCAGCACCTGATGTTACAACTCACATAGATAAGAGAAAGAAAAAGGTAAGACACACTTAAATTGATAACATATACATTTCATAATGTATTTTGTTATATGTAGATTAGGGAACGGCGGTTGTTTCCGACACCTCATGAGAGGAGGTGTTAATATGAACGAAATAATATGCTTTACATTACTTATTGCAATAATTGTTTTGAACATAAAGAAATAACCGCCTACTCTGCTCAGTAGGCGGTTAACTTAAATAAACGCTTATTTTGCGGAAACAACTTTTGTTGTTCCCTTTTCTACACCTATAATAACATATTGTCATCAATATGTCAAGAGGTGATTTTGTGAATATTGGTATTCGATTAAAAGATCTTCGAGAAGAAGAGGGATTAACACAAGAAGAAGTTGGCAAAGCCATTGGAGTTACCAAAGCGACGGTCAACAGATATGAAACTGAAGAAATTGATATAAAAAGAACCGTCGCAATAAAACTAGCACAAGTTTTGCATACCGTTCCTTCTTATATTATGGGATGGACTGATGATAAAAATCCAAATTCAGATACAAAACAAGAACCTCCTATCTTAACAAAATATAACAAGCTTAATAATAAAAAGGAGATAATAGAAATGCCAGAATTAAGTAGATTTTTTAACATAATAATCAGAATGATATATAATGACACATCACAGCATCATAAACCACACATACACGTGCAATATAATGAATATGAAGCAACAATCGGCATTGACGGCGAGCTACTCGCAGGAAGTCTGCCGGTTAAACAATTAAGATTGGTAGAAGCATGGATAGTAATACATGAAGAAGAGCTATATAAGGCATGGAACAACGCTGTAAGAAGTATCCCCTTTGATAAAATTGCACCACTCAGTTAAGGGAGGACTTAAAATGTATATATTAAATGGAATAGCATATGCAGGAGAAATTAAGCCGCTTATCAAAGTATGTGGTGTGCGTCCTTTGGAGAACTATTGCTTATGGCTTCGTTTCACCAACGAGGAAACAAAGATTTTTGATTGCAGTAAACTCATAGAGAAAGAGGCTTATACCCCATTAAAAGATAAAGAACTCTTTAATTCTGTATATATAGATTACGGTTCTATCGTATGGCAAAACGGAAACATTGATATAGCTCCCGAATATCTTTACGAAAATAGTATCCTCGCCAACCAATAAAAACATTAATTTTTTTGATAACATAATAGCAGTCCTCATTTTAGGGGGATAATTATATGAAAACAATTACAAAGACTGCTATCAGATTTATAAAAAATATTAAAGGAAATAAAACTTTTTGGGCAATAACAGAATATCTAAAAACAAAAGGCTGCACAATAACTTTTTTCAGTGAGAGTGAACGTGAATCACTTGCAGAGAAACATGACCTTGAAAGACGCATTGTGAAAAAAGATGCTTTTACTGTTTTGGAAGATGATATAATTTGCATTTATATAATAAGCGAATCGTCACCTGAAGATAAACTGTATTTACTTTTGCACGAAGTAGGCCACATAGAGCTTAAGCATTTAGAAAAAAGTATTTTAATCTGCAATACCAGACTGCAGGATTTGGAAGCCGATACTTTTGCCTACACGGTTTTAAATCCACCAAAGAGTAACAAATTACCTTTTGTAATGACAATCGTTCTCACGGCAATTTTGAGCTTTACATTAGGAGTGTACTCTGTTCCAAAGGCGGTGCCGACATCATCAGTTCCGTATGATATAGAAACAGTTGCTGAAACGGAGTATGTGTATGTAACTAAAACGGGCCAAAAGTATCATCGTGACAGTTGTATTCACGTGAAAGGTAAAGAATGTACCAAGATTATATCAGAAGAAGCACAAAAGAATTATGATGCATGCTCAGTATGTAATCCATAATAAGAAAATGACATAATTAACATGTCTTAATTAAAAAAGGACTGTTATTATGTTATATAAAAAAAGAAACCGCCCTGTTGCAGCAGGACGATTTCTAAAAAGTTGATATGCTAAAAGCACACCATCTAATCTATGTTGTATTTTAGCATATCCTTTTTGGAATGTCAAGTTTTATGTTGATATCCAAAGCAAAAATCACATAAATTGATACTAAAGAGGGATGAATATGCTAACATTTAATAATGAATTTAACTTTTTGCCTGATGAGATTTTAGTATATTTAAGAAAATCTCGTTCAGACGATCCAATGCTTTCTGTAGAAGAAGTTCTGCAGAGACATGAAACTATTCTTGATGAATGGTCTGAAAACAATTTGGACACTAAAATTCCTGAAGAAAATAAGTACAGGGAAATTGTGTCCGGCGAAACCATCGAGGCAAGGCCCGAAGTGCAAAAACTGCTCCGTATGATTGAATCACCAAAATACAAGGCAATCCTTGTCGTAGAAGTCCAAAGACTTTCACGTGGCGATTTAGAGGATGCAGGCAGGCTGATAAAGCTTTTAAGGTACACAAACACGTTTGTTATTACTCCTCAGAAGACCTATGATTTAACAAATGAATACGATAGAGATATTTTCGAGCGAGAGTTAAAGCGAGGAAATGAATATCTTGAGTATCAAAAGAAAATTATGGGACGTGGCAGACTTCTTTCTGTCAGTCAGGGTAATTACATCTTATCTACTCCACCATATGGCTACGATATAATATGGCTCACGGAAGGCAAGAAAAAATACCCTACCTTGAAAGAAAATAAAGAACAAGCTGATGTTGTCAGAATGATTTTTGATATGTACGTCAACAAAGATATGTCGATGTATGCAATTGCTAATCATCTAAATGAGCTTGGAATTAAGCCTGCAAAAAGTGAAACATGGTCGAGAGCTACGATGCGAGATATGATTGAGAATGTTCATTATATCGGCAAAGTAAAATGGCAGTGGCGAAAAACCATCACAATCGTAGAAGATAGTGAAATCAAAAAAACAAGACCTAAAGCACGCATTGGTGACTATCTTGTGTATGACGGAAAGCACGAAGGAATTATCTCAGAAGAGCTTTTTAATGCAGCTATCGAGAAGCGAGGCAGAAATGCTCGTGTGAAACCCACTCATAAGGTCCGAAATGTTTTTGCAAGTCTCTTGTATTGTCATTGCGGACGTGCTATGACAATGCAAGTGCACAGTGACAAGAACGGTTTTGAGAGATGTGCACCACGCTTAGTATGCAATAATCAAATGTATTGCAAAACAGGCTCTTGTCTTTATGATGAAATAGTTGTTCGCATATCTGCAGTTTTAAAGCAGCATATCGAAGACTTTGAGTTTCGCCTTGAGAATGGAAGCAATGATTCTGCTGTGCTACACACAAAATTAATCAAAAATTTAGAAAAGAGACTTGAAACAATTCAAGCAAAAGAATTAGCGCAGTGGGAAGCACAAGCTGACCCAGACCCATCTCAAAGGATGCCACAGGATATCTTTAAAATGTTAAATGAAAAGCTTCAGAAGGAAAAACAGGAAATTAGAGAGGCCTTAAACAATGCTTATAGCTCTATGCCTAAAACTATCGATTACGAAAAGAAGGTAGCGCAGTTTAAAGAAGCATTAGCAGCTCTTAATAATCCTGATGTTGACGCACAAGAAAAAAACAGACTTTTAAAGACCTGCATCGAGAGAATAGAATATAAAAGGGATAAACCTGAAAGATTAACAAGAAAAACCAATAAGGAGAGAAAAAACAGTTCTTCAGATGGCAACACATGGACAAATCCTCCCATAAATATAACTGTTAAATTAAAAGTTTAGTTTTTCTCTTGTTTTACACATTTATCTTATATGTTCATATACATATGGACCACCGATGGCGGTTGCACCAATTAATCAGGTGCGAAATGTAGTCCGCTTTGCAGTGAGTCAGATTGAGCCGCAGAAAATCTTTATGGGTATTCCCAACTACGGCTACGACTGGACTCTGCCCTATGAAAGAGGTACATCTGTTGCAAAGGTTGTCGGAAATGTAGAAGCTATAAATATTGCTAATTCCTATGGTGCTACCATTATGTTTGATGAAGTTTCGCAATCGCCGTTTTTTGAATATTATGAACGAGGCGGAAGAAAGCACATCGTATGGTTTGAAGATGTAAGAAGCATTAAAGCTAAGCTTGACACTATTTCGGATTTTGATTTACTTGGTGCAGGATATTGGACAGTTATGCGTCCATTTGCTCAAAACTGGTCGCTTCTTTCAGCTATGTTCTATATTGAAAAAGCACCTAACTTTGTTGGGATTTTTTAACTTAAAGAAGTCCGCTTTAAGAGCGGACTTCTTTCATTCTAAATTCTTCTGTTTTAATGCCTTTTCTATTTTTCTTTGCGCGTCGCGTTTTGCCATATCTGCACGTTTATCATAATTTTTCTTACCCTTACAAAGACCGATTTCTACTTTTACCAAACTCCCCTTTAAGTAAACAGAAAGAGGTATAACCGAATATCCGTCTTGTTTTACTGCGCCGTATAGCCTTGCAATTTCCTTTTTGTGAAGAAGCAGACGTTTTTCACGCAGTGGGTCTTTATTAAATATATTTCCTTTTTCATATGGGCTTATGTGCATACCTAAAACCCGTGCCTCGCCGCCCTTAAAGGATACGAAACTGTCTTTTAAATTTACTGTTCCTGCCCTGACAGATTTTACTTCTGTTCCGAAAAGCTCTATTCCTGCTTCTATCGTTTCTTCTACAAAATAGTCATGTCTTACTTTTTTGTTGGCAGAAACTATTTTTATTCCACTTTCTTTCATATAGCCTCCTCCTTTGGTGTAACGTATACCGTTTTATTGTCTGTGTATATCACTAAACCCGGTTTGGCCCCTGACGGTTTTTTTACAAATTTAATTTTAGTGTAGTCAACGGGGACATTATCTGAATTTTTGGCTTTTGAGTGAAATGCTGCCATTTGTGCAGCTTCTATTATAGCGGTCTGTGTAAACTCTCGTTCTTGTTCATATCGCATTACAACGTGCGAGCCGTGTATCTCTTTTGTGTGAAACCACAAATCGTTATTATGAGCCATTTTTAACGTGAGATAATCATTTTGCTTATTGTTTCTTCCAATAAAAACTTGAAATCCGTCCGACGTCTGTGCCACAGTTGGCATCGATGGCTTTTGTTTTTTCTGCTTCTGCTTATCGTATCTTTTTATATATCCCTGTTCAAAAAGCTCATCTGCTATTTCAGAAATAGCCTCAGGTGTCACTGCTTTTTCTATTTCTTCTTCGACACTTTCTAAATAGTAAAGCTCGTCTTTTGCTATTTCAAGCTGTTTTGAAATCTCCCTTTGAGCTGTTTTTGCCTTATTATATTTCTTAAAATACCTCTGCGCGTTTTGTGACGGTGTTATTGATGTATCTAAAGCTATTTCAAGTGGCGGCGCTCCGTCTTCATAGTAATTTTCAAGTGTTACACTTTTCTCGCCTTGCTTGATTCTATAAATATTTGCAGTAATCAGTTCGCCTGATATTTTCCACAATTCTCTTTTTTCTGTATCGGCAATCTCTATCTGCTGCCGTTCAATCTTTTTTGCACATCTTTCTATATTGTTTGTTACGAGCTTTAAAAGCTCTGCATTTCTTCTCTGCACACGTTCTTTTCTGCCGCGCTCTTTATAATATTCATAAACCAAAGCAGCAGGAGATTCACATTTTATAACGTTTGCCATATTTTCATACTGATAGATAGGCACGACAGAAAAATCAACATATTTCCCTGTTTCGCTGTTAATGATATAGTTGGGACAGAAGTTACCCTCCTCGATCTCCCTAAAAAGCTTATATCCTTCAGTTGCAACATCAAGCTTTTGCGACATATTAAGTTCTCCAGCAAAAACATCAACTAAGGAAAGCGCTCTATATACTACTTCTCTTGCTATGAGAGGACTTATTCCCGAAAAAGCATCTAAAATACACTTATCTGCTTTTTTATCTGCCGATTTTAAAGCTTCCAAAAAGTCATTCACTCCGCTATTTATCGGATTTTTCTTGTTTTGTGCAGGTGGATTTTCATACTTTAGTCCAGGAAGTATTTGTCTTAGTGAACTTACAGAAAAATCTACTCTTTTTATACTGTCTAAAATCTTATCGTTTTCATCTGTTAAAATTATATTTGAATGTCTGCCCATAATTTCAATTATGAGTTTTTTTGTGGTTAAATCACCAAATTCATTATATCCTTCAATGTAAAACTTTATAACACGCTCAAAGTCAGGCTGAATAACTTTTACTATTTTCCCACCTGACAGATGCTTACGAAGAAGCATACAAAAAACAGGTGGCGTATTCTGAGAACCTTTGGCATCTTCTGATATACACACTCTTGGAATAGATGGATTTGCACTTAAATAAAGCTTAAAGCTACCCGTTTTTCCGTGCAGAAAAATAAGCAGCTCGTCATGGTCGGGCTGATATATCTTATCTATTCTTAAGTCTTTGAACTTTTCGTCAAACTCTCTTGCTAACGCATTTGTTGTGATGCCGTCTAAAGCCACTTTTACACTTCCTTAGTATAAATTTCATTTGTCCAGAATTTTTCTGATATATGTTTTAGGCGCTAATTTCTTATCAAAAATCTTAACAATTACTCCACTTATCAAAAATGCCAGCACAGATACTACAGCAGCAATTATTTTGTTTTCTGCAAAGCTTATGGACAGTATATATGCCGTCATCATCAGTAAAACAGGAGACAGATACACCAAAAAAGCACACTTTAATACATTTTTTGTTTCTGCTTCTACTATCACAAAATCGCCCACCTGGGCACCAATTTTATTATCCGCCAAAGCCTTTATTTCAGGCGCTTTACACACACCCTTGCACATAGCACAATTATCACCGCAGGAGCTTTTGCGTTTTACTGAAACGTATGCCATATTTCCATCTGTTTTTATAACAAAACCTGTTTCTTTCATTATCTACCGCTCTTTTCTGCCATATCAATTATTTTATTCAGTCTGTGGTTAACTCCCGATTTGCTTATAGGCGGCATCAGCATTTCGCCAAGCTCTTTTAAGCTCGCCTCAGGATATTCTATTCTGAGCGCCGCAAGCTCCTTTAATTGCTCAGGAAGCTCTGTTTTTTTGTCTGACATAAGCTTTTTAATTGCTACAATCTGCTTTGCTGCAGCGTCACCTATTTTCCTCAAGTTTGCCGTTTCACAATTTACTTGTCTGTTGATATTATTTTTATAATCCTTTTCCATTTTTACATTATAAACCTCAATCATAGAATCGGTTGCGCCCATCAGCGCGATAAGGTCTGCTATCGTTTCACTTTCTTTTATGTATAGCACATATCCCGATTTTCTTATAACGGTTTTTACGTTTATTTCCTCATCGTCAAAAAGCTGCTTTAAATCACGGCTTAATCCCTGATAATGAGTTTCTATTTCAAAATGATAACTCTTTTCAGGAGATGTCACAGAGCCGCCAGCTAAGAAAGCACCCCTTAAATATGCCCTTTTGCAACATTCATCCTGTACTAAAAACGGGTTGACGTTAAATTTTATTATTTTGTCTACCAAAAGGCCAAGCCTGTTTGTAATATTTGAGAGCATATGCTTCTCATAAATATAAATCGTAAATGTACTGCCGCCACGCGTTTTTAAACGTTCAGTTATGTCTATATCGTAACCAAAAACAAGCTCCATAAGTTTTCTTATTCTTTTGGCAACAAGCATATTTTCAGTTCTTATGCGAATTGCTTCTCCACCATTTCTTGAGATGACGGAACCGCAAAACGAAACCAAAGCTGCAAGCTCTGCTCTGTTGCAGCACGGATTATCAAAAGAAACCTTGCATAATTCTTCTTTTACATCAGATGAAAAAGACATCTCTTCACCTCATTTACTATTTTGTATCGTACCAGCTCTTACCCACATTCATATCAACCTTAAGCGGCACGTTCATCTTGCAGACGTTTTCCATTTCTGTCTTCAAAATATCTTTTACAACATCAATTTCGCTGTTTTGTGCCTCAACTATAAGTTCATCGTGCACCTGTAGAATTAACCTTGATTTTAGATTCTTTTCCCTGATTTTATTATACACCTTAACCATAGCAAGCTTTATTATATCTGCGGCACTTCCCTGAATTGGAGTATTGAGCGCTGCGCGTTCTCCAAAAGAACGGAGCTGATAATTTTTAGATGTAATTTCAGCTAAGGCTCTTCTTCTTCCAAACATCGTTTTAACATAACCGTTACTATGTGCAAATTGGACAACTTCTTTCATATACTTTTGCACCATAGGAAAGCTACCTAAATAGTCTTCTATATATGCCTTTGCCTCTCTCATAGAAATACCTAAATCTTTAGCTAATGAAAACTCGCCCTTTCCATATATAAGACCGAAGTTTATAGCCTTAGCCGCCGTACGCATAGCAGGTGTTATATCATTTTCACCGACACCAAAAATCTTACAGGCAGTTGATGCATGAATATCTTTTCCGTTTTTAAAGGCTTCTTGCATATTTTCATCTTCCGCAATATGTGCTAAGACTCTCAGCTCAATCTGTGAATAGTCTGCACCCACTAAAGAAAAACCGTCTTTTGCGACAAACATTTTACGCATTTCTCTGCCAATTTCTGTCCTTACGGGGATATTCTGTAAATTAGGCTCTGTCGAGCTTATTCTTCCTGTTTGTGTCACTGTCTGATTGAAGTTTGAATGAATCCTTTTCGTTTCCTTATCAATCTCGCTTTTAAGACCTATAACATAAGTTGAATTAAGTTTAGAAAGGTGTCTGTATTCTAAAACCTTTTCAATTATTGGGTGCTCACCCGTTAGCTTTTCCAGCGTTTCCGCATTTGTGGAATAACCAGTCTTTGTCTTTTTTGCTGCTTTTAAGCCTAAATTAACAAATAAAATATCACCAAGCTGTTTTGGTGAATTAATGTTAAATTCACTTCCTGCAAGCTCATATATTTCCTCTGTCAAGAGAGCTATTTTTTCTGTCAGCATTATGCCAAACTGAGTGAGCATTTCTTCGTTTACCATAATGCCCTCTTCTTGCATTGATGCTAAAACAGAAACGAGCGGCATTTCTATATCATAAAAAAGTGAATCCTGTTCCGTTTGTTTGAGCTTATCTTCTTCAAATTTTCGCAAAAGTGTCAAAGCTGCTACATGGTTTTGAAGATAGTCTATGTCATTTTCTTCTTCATCAAACGAAAGCTGCATGGCAGTTTCTTTGTTTTCTGCTAAGATAGTCCCTAAAAAATCAAACATAAGCTCTGAAACAGTATAGCTTTTTCTTGACGGGTCAATTAAATATGCCGCTATCTCTGTATCAAAGAGCTTTCCTTTTATTTCTATTCCCTTTTTGGAAAGATAGATTATATCCTCCTTTAAATTATGTCCCGTCTTATCATTTTTTTCATTTTCAAAAAACTCTCTGGCCGCATCCAAATCGTCATTTATGTTATAGCAATAGCACACGTCGGGATTATATGAAAAATATAGCTTGTCCTTTTCATAATCAATAATAAAGCTTACATTTTCTTCCCTTTTAAGCTGCTCCTTTGCGCCATCTGAAATGAGCTCAGTTTTTATGGTGTCAGGCTCTTTTTTTGAGATTTCACCGCCAAGCTTTTTTAAAAAGCTCTTAAATTCGAGCCTTCTGAAAATTTCAACAAGAGTATCGTTATCATATTCTTTTATTTTTGCATCACTGCATTTAAAATCAATTGGAACATTTATGTCAATTGTAGCAAGAGTTCTGCTTAAATATGCACTGTCTTTACCCTCTATCAGCTTTGTCCTTGTCGATTTTGTTATCTTGTCATTTTCTATGTTTTCATAAATGTTTTCAAGACTTCCAAACTCCGATATTAATGAAAGCGCACCCTTTTCGCCTATTCCTTTAACACCCGGAATGTTATCGGATGTATCTCCCATTATTGCTTTAACATCTATAAATTCTTTGGGGGTAACACCATATTTAAAGAAAACCTTATCACTGTCAAACACTTCCGTATCAGTGCTTCCCATACGAGTTGTCACAAGATATATCTTATTATTTTCAGTTGCAAGCTGCAAATCGTCTTTATCTCCCGTTAAAATCGCACAATCAATATCTTCTTTAGTACAGATATTTGCTACCGTTCCGATAATATCGTCAGCTTCAAAGCCTTCCTTTTCCAAAACAGTTATGTTCATAGCTGATAAAACTTCTTTTAGCAGTGGAAGCTGCGGCACTAATTCTTCAGGCATACCTTTTCTCGTTGCTTTATATCCCTCATACATTTTATGTCTGAAAGTAGGCGCCTTTAAATCAAAAGCGGCTGCAATATAGTCAGGTTTAATCTCTTCTAAATATTTAAACATAATATTTAAAAAACCATATACCGCATTTGTATATGTGCCGTCCTTTGTTGTCAGGAGTCTAACTCCGTAAAAGGCTCTGTTTATTATACTGTTTGCATCAAGTATAAGAAATTTTTGTCTGTTCATCTAATCCCTCTAATCATTTGTGGATTTTATTCGTTCCGTTTTGCCGTCATATGCAAAAATAATTTCATCATATAAGTTGTCAGGAATTTTCTCTATCTCATCTTTTCCAAGTACAAAAAGCGCCGTTGAAATCATATCTGCTGCCATTCCGTCCTTTGATATTACAGTTACACTGTCAGCTGTTATCTCGGCAGGATAACCTGTTTTGCCATCAATAATATGGTGATATAATTTCCCGTCTTCTATGAAATTTCGCTCATATGCACCACTTGTTACTATATAGTTATTATCTCCTGTTACAGTATCAATTATTTCTCCACGACTTTTCTCTGGGTCTTGAATACCAACTATAAAATCACGATATCTCTTTCCGTTTTTTATGCTCTCCAAAAGTCCTAAAGGCTTTTTACCGATAACAGAAATATTACCACCTAAATCAAGATATGCATTTTCTATGCCGTTTTCTTTTAAAACATTTGCTGCTTCCTGGGCTGCATATCCCTTTATAACGCCGCCTAAATCAATCTGCATACCTTCTTTTAAAAAGGTTATGCTCTTATCTTCATCGAAAAAAACAATATTTTCTGCTCCTTTTTTCATTAGTGCATCTTCCAGTTCAAAAGACTTTGGCACGCTCTCACTTCCCGTACCAAATTGCCAGATGTCAGAAACAGGCTTTAATGTAATATCAAATGCACCATCTGTCATTTTTGAAAACTCAGTAGCCTTTTTTATTACTTCATAAACTTCTGTGTCTATATTTTTCGTTTGTGTTTGTGAATTTATTTTAAAAATTTCGCTTGCATTTGAATATGCGCTGAATTTTTTATCAAGCTCCGAAATTTTCTCAATTGCTTTTTCTGTTGCTTCTTTAGCATTTTTCCCGTAAGCTGTTATTGTGATAAAAGTATCCATCATAAATTCTGTCTGCGTATATTCTCCTGTTTTAAAGCAGACTCCTGCTACTATAACAAAAATCAAAATAACAGACAAAAAGATTTTAATATGTTTCACTTTCCATCCACAGCCTTTTTGTATAATAGTTTATAAACCTTGTAATTATTTTTCACCTTGTCTAAATACCTTTCGGTTTCAGGGAAAGGTATTTTATCAAGATTTTTACCGTCTTTTGAATAATCAGTATTTAAAAGCCACTTATTAACATTGTTTGGCCCCGCATTATACGCCGCCAAAGCACACTCTAAACACCCGTCATACATTTCTATAAGATAGCTTACATAAAATGTGCCCATATTGATATTAATCTCAGCATTTTGAATATCTCTTTCGTAACTGAAATCCTCTACCCCAAGCTGCTGGGCAATCCAGTTTGCCGTACCCTTTGTAATCTGCATAAGTCCCGATGCATTCTTATGGGACACAGCTGAATCTTCAAAATTACTTTCAGCTTTGATTATGCTCATAACAAGATACGCATCAAGCCCATAAGAATCTGCGCATTCATTTATGTATTCTATATATTTTACAGGGTATAGCCTGCGGACAGTAAAAACAGCACCACCGAAAGCCAAAACAACCACTAAAATAACCGATATAAATTTTTTGAGTTTCTTCACAATATCTCCTTAACAATACTTTCTGCTTTATTTTTTATATCCTCTATGCTGCCGTCATTTACCAAAACGTAATCTGCTCTTTGTCTGTAATATTCCTCTTCATTTTGAGAGAATATTCTATTTTTAGCAAGCTCACTTGATAGATTATCTCGCTTTTCTATTCTTTCTTGTCTTAAGCTTTTTGATGCCAAGACGCAAAGTGTTTTATCGCATAATTTATAAAGCTCTGTCTGAAACAAAAGCGCTGCATCAATCACCAAAAAACCGTCATTTTCTTCTACAAACGATTTAATGTCTGCAATTATATATTTATGCGTTATATCGTTTAAAATACTAAGCTTTTTGCTATCAGAAAAAACTATTTGCCCAAGCTTTTTTCTGTCAAGCTCTCCATCAGAAAGTATTACTCCTCTGCCAAATTTTTCTTCTATTTCAGATAGTGCAGGTTTGCCGCTCTTTACAACTTTTCTTGCTACAATGTCTGCATCAACAACTAAAGCTCCATTACTTTTCAAAATTTCTGCAACTGTACTTTTTCCGCTTCCTGTGCCGCCTGTTATACCCAATACTTTTTTCACGTCAATCAGTCCTTAATATTTTGATAGCTTTTGCACAGCTCTGGGCAGTGCATCTTTGGAGTTTTTCCACGGCTCGTTTGTGTATCTGTAATCAAACTTTTTTGTAAACCAGTTAACGTCTTCGTTTAATCTCTCCAGGTGCTTCAGTTCAAGCTCTGTTATCTCTTGTCTTGCCTTTAGCTTTTCCTTACCAGAAAATTCCTTATGGAGCATGGAAAGGACAATCTTAAAATGCGGAATACAAAAACCCTTTGATGAAAGAACTTTATTTTTAAAGTCTTCTTCGGTTTTATAAAGGTACCAGAAAACCTCTGCAAATTTTTTTATGGTATTTTCTATTCTTTCGCAGATTACACATGATGATTCCAAAGACGAAAGCGCCTCTAAAAGCTTATCTTCGCCTTTTTTTGAAAATCTTTTTTTCTCAGGTGCTGTTTTTAGAGCATCCTTAATATTTTTTACAACTTCATTTAAATGTGTATCTAAAACAAGAGCCATACTTAGTGCCTCCTGCTCTTTTAACATCGCTTTAAAATGTCTTCTGCAAAAGCCTTTCTCGTTTGAAATAACTCTTGAGTCAGGCTCCATCATAGATGCTCCAAGACTATATTCTACCGCCTCACGTTCAAGCTTTTCTTCTAAAAAACAAAACGGACACTCTGAGTCTTGTTCATAGCTTTCAGAAAGGGGAATTGTATATATTTTCTCTTTCATACATACCCTCCAAACAATAACAATCCATTATAAGTATATCATAAATTTCTCACAATGAAAAGCCTTTAATTAAAAAATAACTCTTTCGACATAATATGCTGTTATTCCTTAACGAACTTCCATTTTTCTGTCGAAAACTTTTATATATTCTCTTCCATTATTTTACAATTTTTTCCTGTTTCTTGGAGTATAATATGAAATATAACATATTTAAGGAGATTTTACAAATGACAAACAATGCAAAGATTACGACAGAAAGCAAAAAAATCAGAAAAAAAGTGAGGTTGGCACAAAAAATTAATCCTTATGAAATCTCGGAGTACATATTATCCTTTTTTATAAATAAAATTTGTCTTTTTGGTGCTCTTTCTCCATTTGGCATATCATATTTTGCCGCAACTTTTCCAATGCACGAGATGTCACTGGGAACAATATGCGCTTTTTTAGGCATTCTTTTTTCAGGCTTCGGCGTATCTTCTTTAAAATATATAGGCGCACTTTCGTTATATCTTGTTTTTATGCTCCTATATAACAAAGACATTTCAGACAGGAAATGGATATCAGGCATAGCATCATCTGTTTCTCTTTTAGCATCAGGTACGTTATTTGTAATTATGGATGGATTTTTACTATATGATATGATGCTTTTGGTTTTAGAAAGTATTTTATGCTTCGTTTCATTTTTTGCATTCAGCACTGCTTCAACTGCAATAAGAACATTTAAGTCTCGCAGGGTTTTTGAAGCAGGTGACGTTTTAGGTGTTATCCTTATATTTGCAGTTCTGCTTTTATCGCTTGAGTCAATTCCCGGTTTAGAACCGCTTTCACAAGTTCTTTGTGTAACTGCAATACTTTTAATTGCTTATTCCAAAGGGTTTTATCTGTCGTGCTCGGCGGGTGTAATTTTGGGTGTTGTGATGAGTGTTAATTCTCCCCTGCCATCGCAAGTTATTTGTACATATACAATCAGTTCTCTTTGCGCGGGACTTTTAAAGAATTATGGAAAACTTGCAGTTTCGTTTGGATTTTTAGCAGCAAATGCAATTATGATGATTTATTTAAACTCTTCAACCGTCACAATAATTAATGTCATCTGTACTCTCTCGGCGGCACTTATTGTACTGTTAATTCCGAAAAGCTTTATTGATAAACTTGGAGAATTTATAAGTACTCCCATAACCACTACGACCGTGCAGAAAAGCAGCTTTGAAACAGACATAGTTGCGCAAAAACTGAACTCTGCCTCTGCTTCTTTGTCTGAACTGTCAGAAATCTTCTCGGGGATTACAAATAAATCAACAAAAACAAATGAGCTTGCACCGGGTGCAATATTTGATATGTCTATTGACTCTGTTTGTAAAAACTGCACCCTTTGTACTTATTGCTGGCACAAAAACTATGATGAATCGCTTGATATGGCAGGCCAAATGTTTTCTGAAATGAGTACTCGCGGCTATGCCATTGAATTTGATGCACCTGCAGAGTTTCGTGCCCAGTGCATACATTTTGACGACTTTTTAGAAGCTGTCAACAAAAATTATGAAATACAGAAAATTAATATATCGTGGGCATCTAAAGTGTTAGAAAGCAGAAATATTGTTTCGCAGCAATTTAAAAACATATCATCAATTTTGACAAATCTTGAAAGTCAGATAAAGCAGGGCTTTTCTTGTGTTCCCCAGCTTGAAGTGAAAATAAAGGCAGAGCTTGACAAAAAAGGAATATCCGCTATAGATGTAAGCGTAATTTATACAGACCGTTATGAAGTTATGCTGACTGTTTTGCCTTGCGGCAAGAAAAAGGTTTGTCGTGATTTAATCTCAACAACAATAGGTGCGGTGCTTGGTGTTCCTGTTTACATCGAAGAACGCTTATGTGGGGAAACAGAATGTCATTTGAAATTCTGCGAAAAAACGAAGTTTTCTGCTGAAATCGGTTTTGCAAAAACATCTGATATTCTATCAGGCCAGAGTGGTGACAGTCATCTTTTCTCAGCTCTTTCAGGCGGTAGATATGTTTTGTGTTTGTCTGACGGAATGGGTCGTGGCAAGGATGCTTCCATACAGAGCAGGATAACAGTAAATCTCGTTAAAAAATTACTTTCTTTAGGCTTTGACAAAGAAACCACAATAAAAATCATAAACACATTTCTGCTTTTCAAGTCACAAAAAGAAACATTTGCAACTGCAGATATCTGTATTTTAAACCTGCACAGCGGTGCGATGGAATTTTTAAAATCAGGTGCGGAAAATTCATACATTAAAAGTGCAGATTCTATAAAAAAAGTAAAATGCACTTCACTGCCCGCAGGAGCAATATCAAATCTTGATGCAGATTGCGAGCTTTTCTATGCAGATAACGGAGATTATATAGTAATGGCAACTGATGGAGTTACAGAGCTTTTGGAAAAAGAAGATGAAAACCTTTTAAAGCATATAATAGAAACCTTTGACGGCACCACCCCACAAGAACTGGCTGATAAAATATTAAAAGCAGCTATGAATAAAAGGAAAAATGCAAGCTTTGACGACATGACCGTGTTAGTTTCAAAAATAACAGAAGAAATGTAATAATTTATAATGCATTTTAATATCATTATAGTATCGGATTAAAATGTGAGGTGATATTTTGGCATATTCAGACAGAGAGCTTTTAGCGCGCTTAATACAATGTGAAGCGGGCGGCGAGGGCGACAATGGTATGAAAGGTGTTGCAAGTGTTGTCATGAACCGCGTTTATGCTCCGGGTGGAGAATACCAAAGAGTTAGTCGTGGCGGAAGTATAAGAAACATAATCTTTCAGGAAAATCAGTTTACTTGTGTTAAGGAATATATAAACGGAGTATATAATGCACAGAACATCTATAATATGAACCCCACCGATGTACATTATTATATCGCAGACTGGGCAATCGCAGGAAACAGACTGTCTAATTTAGATGAGGCTTTGTGGTTTTTCAATCCTTATTCTCCAACATGTCCCAATAACTTTCCAACCGAGGTCGGATATTTCATAGTCAGAATATCAGACCACTGCTTTTATAATCCGACGAGTGCTTATTTTCTCACATAAAATTAGGAGGTATAAAAATGTCAAACGGAAACAATTATACTGATCCGACAAATAATGAAATGATGCAAGAAATGCAAAATGCACGCGACAGGCAAAACGCAGAGAATATGCAAAATCAAACCACTAACATTGGGGATATGACAGCAAATCGCCCATCACCTACTCCAAACCCCGAAGACCAGGATACTTTTGCTGAAATTTTAAGTGCAAACATAGGAGCTTATGTTCTGATTCAGTTTTTAATCGGCACAACATCTTTAGTTGACAAAGAAGGATATCTCTATGCAGTAGGACAAAATTTTGTAACAATCTATGAACCGCTTGATGACAGATACGTAGTTTGTGATTTATATGCCGTTAAGTTTGTTTCAATTTTCAACAGTCTTCCTGCAGGAAGCGGAGCGAGGACCAATAATTCCATGAGTAATATGCAAAGTTCAAGCGGTGGAAGATACATAAGAAACTATACACAAAATGGAAGAAGAATGTACTAAATCAAATAAAAAAATTGCAGTGTAAAACTTCATTTTACACTGCAATTTTTATTTTATAAACTCTTATTCTTCCTCGAATGCATCTTTTCCTAAGCCGCAAACAGGACACACCCAATCTTCTGGAACATCTTCCCAAGCTGTACCTGCTGCAACGCCATTTTCAGCATCACCAATCTCAGGGTCGTAAACATATCCACATGGACAAGCATACTTTTTCATTATAACTCTCCTCCTTTTATTTTTATATTTATATTATACCATATTTTTCACTCATAATGCAACTTAGTCATCGGAGATTCGAACTTTTTACGGCTCTCCGATGACTACCCCAATAAAAAATCAGAGATAAGCATTATACAAAAGCCAACTAACAGGGCATATGTCGCGCCTCTTTCGGAGCCGTGTGAATGAGTTTCAGGAATCACTTCATCGCTTATAACATATAGCATAGTTCCGCCCGCAAACGAAAGAGCAAACGGAAGTATGAAAGATGCGATGTTAACTGCAAAATATCCAATAATTGTGCCTGCTACTTCTACAAGTCCTGTTATCATCGCAAACACAAATGTTTTCCTAGGTGATACTCCTGCTGCAAGCATTGGTGCTATAATTACCATACCCTCGGGAATATTCTGAAGAGCAATACCTCCTGCAATCATAAGTGCCTGAGTCGTATTTCCTGAGCCAAAGCCTACACCTGCTGCAATCCCCTCAGGAAGATTGTGTATTGCAATAGCTATAACAAATAATAAGACCTTGCTTAGCTTTGTGCTATTGTGTGACTCCTGCTCTGTGCCAACAACTTTATGGAGATGTGGTACTAATTTATCAATTCCATTGAGGCAGACTGCACCTAGAAATATGCCTAAAACTGTAATTAAAATACTGAATTTACCGCCATACTCTAAAGATGGCATAATAAGTCCCAACACCGCCGCCGCAAGCATAACACCTGCCGCAAATGACAGAATTATATCAGAAAATCTGTGTGACATTTTCTTAAAAACAAAGCCAAAAAGAGCGCCTATTATTGTTGCACCGCCTACACCTATTGCCGTTAGTAATACTAATTCCATAAATTCACCTTCATTTTTGATATCTCAGCTTTATAGATAATATTTTACTACAAAACTTTTCCTATTGCAAGTCGCAAGTTTTATAAAAGAAGGCTCGTAACCAATAGGGTTACAAGCCTTAACTTTATTTATATTTCAGTTAGAAATATTGATTATTTGTTTGCTTCAATATATCTGTGAAGTATTGCTGCAATTTCAGCTCTTGTTGCGTTGTCCTGCGGATTTAATGTGCTTTCTGTCTTGCCATTTAATAATCCGCTTCCAACTGCCCAGTTCATAGCAGAAATTGCATATTCTGAAATTTCTGCTGCATCGTCAAAGCCGAGATTTTCTTCAAGTGTTACAGCTTCTAAGCCTTTGTATATTGCATAACGGAACATAATTGCTGAAATCTGTTCACGAGTGATATTTTCATTTGGTGCAAAATCTGTTTCTGTTAAACCGTTTACAATACCATTCTGCTTAGCCCACAGAACAGCATTTGCATAATATGCTCCCATGTCAACATCTGCAAACGGGATGCTTCTGTTTGTAGCAGGCTCTCCCTCGTTTCTGTAAAGAATAGTAACAAGCATTGCACGTGTTAAAAGTGCATTTGGTGCAAATTCTGTTTCTGTTAAACCGTTCATAAGACCATTTTCGCTCACATATTTAACATCATTATAGAACCAGTCTGCTTCGTTAACGTCACCAAACCAACCTGAAACTACCTCCTCAGGTATTTCTGTTGCAGTATCACCGTCTTTTATCCATTTAGCATAGAGGACAAATGACTTTGTTACATGAGTATTAAAATCATACTCTTTTTCAAATTTATCGTCTGTGTACCAGCCTGCAAAAGTATATCCTTCTTTAGTTGGTACTTCGGGAACAGTCAGCTTTGCATATCTTCTTACGGACTGACTCTTCACTTCACTTCCACCATCAGTTTTAAATTCAACTGAATATAGTGCAACACTGACCGAACCGCTCGGCTGATATGTTTCCTCTTCTTCCTCTTCCTGATAGATTACATAGTCAGAAAAATGTGCAAGAGTTAATGTTACAAATCCGTCTGCATATGAATAATCAACATCTTCTAAAACACCTGAGGCATTTAAATATTTAGCGATAACTTCGCCTGAGCCAACTTTTTGATATGGAATGCGAATTGTGATTGCTCCATGTGCAGACTGTTCTGAATATATTGGTGTGCCATCTTCTGCCTCTAATGTAATCTTATATGTGTGTGTGTTATCAAGAGATATTATGCTGCTTGCCTGTGCTGATTCTAATTCCTCTTCCTCAGTCTTTTCAACTTTAAGTGTCAACTCAGATGCACCTGCGTTAGTAGCAGCATTCTGAATTGATCCAAGTGCTTCTTCGTTAATCGAAACTGTTATGTCGTTTTCTCCCTCTTCTTTGTTTGCAAGAGTAATATCAAGTGTTGCACCAAGTCCTGTTACAGCATCAACAACTGTTGCAGGAAGTGTAACAGTTTCAATAACTGTAGTAGTATCACCCGCTTCTACAAAATGGTTTGTATCAATTGTTACTATTGGTGCAGCCGTTGCTTCAGGTGCTGCTGTTGCTTCAGGTGCAGCCGTTGCTCCGGGCTCTGCTGTTGCTTCAGGTGCTGCTGTTGCTACAGGTGCCGCTGTCGGAAGAACAAAATCTTTAATTTCAACTTTATTTCCTGCCGATACTGTTCCGGTAATAGTGATATTTTCTTCATTTGCTACTGTTTTTGTAGCTCTTTTGAATTCATAGGTTTTGCCTATTACATAGCTTTCTTCTAAATCTTCGGGATTATAAATACGAAGCTCTAATGTTGTTATTAAAGGATTTTCTTCATCAGCATCAACTGTAGCTAAGAATGCATCTGTAAAATAAACTCCGCACTTAAATTCCTCGACTCCGTCATATACTTCCCTATAGCTAACCTGCAATCCGGGGCGACCTAATGACTCTGCGGCTTTTTCCATAATTTTAACAGGTACATCTGCTGTAACGTTTACCGGTTCAAAAGGAACTTCTAACCATGCACCTTCGTTATATGCTTCATAGCTTCCTGCTAAATAGCCATCAACTCCGTCGCCGCCGCCTGCTAAAAATGTAGCATCTTTGTTGATTGTGAGTACAAAATCTGCATACCAATCGCCATATGTTGCAAGCTGTTCTGGTGTTGCTTCGTCTGCGCTGAAATTGAGACCATATGTCAGTGTCACACCATTTTCAGCATCATCAGCAAGCGCTTCTACATCCAATTCTGTAACTGTAGCAGTAGGTAATGAAACCGCTGCTACTTCCTCTCCTTCTGCCATAGCAGAAATGCTTACCATACTAAAAAGCATCAGTATGGAAAGTAATGTTGCAATAATTTTCTTCATCTTTCTCTCTCCCTATTTTTATATTTATAATCAATCAACTTGTGTTGAATTAATTAACTTTTTATTTAAGATACTCTTCTATTAAATCAAGGATTCCATCAAAAGTATAATGTCCTTTACCTACAGATATCTTCATATATTTGATGTTCATAGCATCGAACTGCTGATAAGTCATATAGTCCGCAAATTCTTCATACGTATACAAACCATATGTCTTTATATCAGCTTCCATCTTTTCCTTATCATAGACAAGATTTTCTCCTACCTCAAAATAGGTCATTAAATCATAAAGCTCATGAGGATAGTCCGCTGAGAACATATCTTCTACTAAAATATCATAGTGGAATGCAGATACAATTCCATAAGAATCTATATATTCTTTAGAAATTTCATAATTTATCAGTTTAACGGTTTTATATCCGTTTCCGTCTCTTTTTACAAAATTATGATTTAGATAATCTCCCACAGTTTGAGCGTCTATTGTAACAAGTTTGTTTTCTTCTGCATCAAAGAACTGATGGAGATTTACTACCTTGATTTCTGTAGAATCGTCAAATGTCAGCTTAATAACAGTATTATAATCATAACCATGATTGCTGATTATCATAGGACTTGCTTCTGTGTATTTGCCGTTATAGAAATCCCATACTAAAAGCTTATCTGAGTGCGTAACTTCATCAATTCTCTTATAGCTTCCGTCTGCAAGCGTTACCAATGTATCGCCCGATACACATGCTATATTCGTTATTTTTGCACACTTATATGCGACATAATAGTAGTATATATTTCCTGCATTATCCTTGTATTCATATTTTGCATATATAGTCATTGCATCTCTGTTGACACCTTCCATTTCGGGTGAACTATAGCACAGAACACCATCTACAACTGTAGGAGTAGCAGGAGCTGAGCCAGCTGTAGCATATTCAAACACCGTTGAAGGACCATCAGGTACAGATAATCCTGAAGGCAAAGCTGTTGTTGAAGCATTATAAGTTACAGCATCCCCTAAGCCTGCATCCTGATAATCTGTGATAGTAACAGCGTTTTTAAATACAGGGAAATACATATACCATTTAGCGCCTGAATACTGTGTAGTGTTGCCATTGCTTGTGTAAGCATCAACTATAGGGCAATAAACGGTTGTACCATTGACAGTTTTACTGCCGATTGTATCACTTGTTGCACTGACATCAGGCATTACATACGTTTCATTTCCAATAGTTACAGTCTTTGATGCAACACCGCTGCTGCCAAACGCAAATTCAGCATGCTTTGCATCAGGCTTTACAGCTGTTACACTTATATTTACATTCTTTTCATAAACTTCATCAAACGGAACAACGTTTTTATCTTCATCAAGACAATAGTTTTTAGAGTCAGTATACGTATATGTTACAGTATAGTCCCCCGTTTCTGTAAATGTAATCTTTTTGCCGGTATAGTCTATGCCATTCATAGTAACTGTATATGAAAGGTCTTCTCCAAACTTTGATACTGATAAAATATCGGTATCCCATTCAAAAGAGTCACCTTCATCAAATGTGATTATCACTGTACCATAACTGTAATAACATGCAAGATTTGAGCCTTCTGTTTTTTCGACACAATTCTTTGTTGCAAAGTCGAAAGTATACTCAGGTGCAATAACACCCTGTTCTTTAGTTTCATATGTTGGCGCAGCTCCAAGCGAACTTGTCGGCGCATGCATATATCCTGTTTCACCGTTGTACGAAATGGTTTCATTATGACCATATCCTGAAACATCTGTAATATTATCGTTTGTAACTGTAGATATCATTGAGATAATACCTGTGTTTAAATATTCGTTTTCTCCTACAGTATAGACTAAATTATTATTTTTGAAAAGGCTGTCAAACAAGGTTTTACCAACTGAATGTCTGATATAACTCCTGTCCGTTGTCTTAGACAATTCATTATACTGGGTTAAGCTACCTACAATATCAATAGTAGTTGTATCTAAAACCTGTTCAAAATATACAACAATACCTAAGCCGACAACCATGTTTCCAGCTACATCAACATCATTTGAATCTGACTGATTTATAGTTGTTACATCTTCTAATGTGACACTTCCGTCTCTTATATCCAAGTTAGCAAAGTTTCCGCCTTTTAATGTTGAATCAACTATTGTGAGGCTATCACCAATCATTCTGACAGCTGAAGCAGCATTTGAAATATAGCTGTTTACTATAGTGCTATTACCCAAAGTTAAAACCGTGGCATTATTGTAGTCGTCATCTGATGTAGCACCGTAAGAAGTATAAACAGGGCCTACAATTTTCGCATTATCAATAGTACCGTTAGTTAAAATAACTAAACCATTGCTCGTACTGTAACCCGCGGCTGCTACAGTTCCCTGCGTAACATCAAATGTAAATCCGTTTCCGTAGAGAACACGATTTGTCAAATACAATCTCTGATTTGCTGTCATTATGATATCATTTAACATAACAATATTTCCTGATGACATTTCGCTATATGTTGTTGCATTAGTACCGTCAACGACTTCTACTAACAAGGAATATTCTTTACTGTTATCGTCTTTGATTGTTACTTCCGCAACACCAACTCCACTAAACTGAATAGTTCCTTTTGTCCAGTCAGAAGCATTTGGAGTAAATACTCCTTTTGCCGTACCTGTATGGGCATCTCCGGTTATTGTAACTTCCATATTAGAAGCAGATGGCAACACTTCTTCTTTTGCTGCAAACAAGCTTGACAAGCTTACAGTGTTTTTATTTCCGACACGATATAAATAATCATCAGTATTCGGAAGTTTTGTATAATATCTTTCAACAGGCTCGACTACGTCTACATAAGCATCTACAGGAACGCAGAAATCGTAATCCTGTGCTGTCAGCTTAACAATTCCCGTACCGCTAAAGGTAAGTGTGCCTTTTGACCAATCAGAAGTATCTGGTACAAAAGTAGTATTTACTGTACTGTCTCCAAGCGCCTCTGCAGACACTTCAAAATATTTACTGTTAATCTGTGTTTCAGAAAGAGCTGCAAAGATTTCGCCAACTGAAATTGTTTTTCCTGTCACTACAACATAGGCATCATCCTGTGTTGCACCATATGACACGTCAATTTTATCAGAATAATTCTCTGCATCAAATTCTTTAACAAGTATTCCGTTATTTTTTAAGATAGGATAATAAGAAGTTTCTTCCCATACAAAAATCTTAACTCTCTGTGCACCTGTCACACTCAAAACTGCAGTTTCATGCTGATAGGCTTCATTTGCATCTTCAGCTTCAAAGCTAAGAGGTTCAACAAGCAACGCTTCGAGCATTCTTCCCGCCTCATCATAGCATGCAGTTATTACATCTAATGAGCATTTACCAGGAACTGTAAACTGCACTTTGGCTTTAACATTTTGCGCTGTTCCGATTTCGTTTATTGCCACACCTGAGTCCGAATTCAAGAAAACTACCGAATTTACACTCGCATCGACAATTGTTGCCTGTGGCAATAACAAAGCCATGAAAACAAAAGCCATAAATAGTGTTAAAACTCTTTTACCCATTTTAGACCGTCCTTTCACAATATTCAATTTTACAATATCCCTATTCCACTACTACTGAATATAATCCCCATATTTCCACAAAAAACCATATTATATTTTATCATTTTCTTCCTTAATTGTCAATGCTCAAAAGATAGTAAACTTTTGACAAATTTCGAGCAGTTATTACTGTTTTATATAGAAAACCCTTTTGAAAATAGCTAATATACCTATTTCCAAAAGGGTTAGTTTCTGTACTTTATCTTATTTAAAATATCTCTTGAGTTAACCTTTTAAACCTCTGCCGTGCTGAGCTTCGTCGCGAGCCGTTTCGTGAACAGTGTTATGTATTCTTTAGAGAATATCCTTTTCGTGAAGCACAACACCGCTTTTTACAAGCTCTTGCTGAAGTTCTTTTACATCTAAAGCCGTAAAATCGTCTGTCATAGCCGCTGCAGTTCCTGCCGCCTGACCTGTTACAGCACAACATGGAATAACTCTCATAATATCCCACATTGTTTCATTTACAGATGTACATCTTCCTGCACAGATTAAATTCTTTACTTTAGCGCTGTAAAGAGTTCCAAACGGCACTTCATATATCGGACCTCTTCTCTTCCAGTTTGACACCATCCCAATGGAATCTTCAAAATATTTATGCTCTTCTTTATCAGAAAGTGTATATTCACCAACAATCTTTCTGGTCATTCTTACTTGTGGAATTGAAGCTATTGTTACAGGCACCAATTCAGAATCTTCTTTTCTTCTTTTCAGGAAATCGTTATAAGTTGATTGATGTGAAAGGCACATTTGCTCAGAAAGCTCTTGTCCATCAAGACCTGAAAATCTCCTGTCAACAAGTCTAGGCACATCAGTGTTTTGCCTTTCTTCTTCAGGAACATCGCAACAACCAAGCTGATTAAGGTCATACCCGTCTTTACCTAAATAATAATACCATGCCGCAAGTACATTTCCCTGCTTGAAAGTCTCTGTAGGAGCATTTGCAAAATCTGCGATATCACAATCTCCCGTTGCGTCAACGACTGATTTTACCTTATAGGCAAACCTACCTGATTTGTTTTCAGTAATTATATGATTTATTCTGTCTTCTTTCGTATCCACACCAACAATATATGTACCATACATTATGTCAACACCTTCGTCTAAAAGGAGTTTTTCTGCCAGTATTGCAAAAAGGTGTGGGTTATATCGTACCAAAAATCTTTTACTTTGTTCATCACGCGGACCTATGTTATCAAGCCAATTTTCAGGATATCTTTCTTCGGCACCATGTTTTATTGACAAACGCAAAAGCTCTTCTGCAATACCAAACGATACCTGATGTCCAAGTCCATCGCAAATCGGCAGATAAACTGTTACAATACCCGCAGTCCCAAGACCACCGAGCATAAACTGTTTTTCAAAAAGCACTACACGACTTCCCTGTCTTGCTGCTGCGAGTGCTGCAGCTATACCGCCAAAACCGCCACCACAAACTGCCACATCATATTTTTTTTACCTCAGTTTTAATGTTCTCATTAATAAACATACTAAAACTCCTTTAATCACTTAATGTTTTGATACCTTTTTCTTCCTTTTCCTCGTGCGAAACTTCACGCTTGCCAATTTTACCATATGTTTTAAAGTTTTGCAACGCCTTTATTCATGAAAAAATCCTTTTTTAAAGAGCTTTTAAGCAATTTTTTCTGCAATATTTTTAAATCACATTAAATAAGGGTTGAGCAATGCTCAACCCTTCCGCTTTTTTCTTATTTAAAGTATCTCTTCAAAAGTCCTTCCAAGCCACGACCATGCCTTGCCTCGTCTCTTGCCATTTCGTGAACTGTGTCATGAATTGCATCTAAGCCATTTTTCTTAGCACATGAAGCTAAATCAAATTTGCCCTGTGTTGCACCGTATTCACAATCAACTCTCCAAGCTAAGTTGTCTTTTGTTGTAGCTTTCATATTAGGCTCTAAGTCTTCACCTAAGAGTTCAGCAAATTTTGCTGCGTGTTCAGCTTCCTCAAAAGCAGCCTTTTCCCAATAAAGACCAACTTCAGGATATCCCTCACGATGAGCGATACGAGCCATACAGAGATACATTCCAACTTCTGCACATTCGCCGTTAAAGTTAGCCATGAGCTGCTCAAATATAAATTTTTTATCTTCTTCTGAGATGTCAGGATTGTTTTTAACAGTTTTTCCATAAACACCATATTCATGCTCTGCAGCTAGAGCTGCTCCCTCTACCATCTCTTTAAATTTTTCTGCCGGAACCTTACATACCGGGCAATTTTCAGGAGCTTTTTCTCCCTCGTGTACATAACCGCATACTGAACATACAAATTTTTTCATAATAAATTCCTCCATCAATTTTAATAATTTATATTTTATTTTTTAACATACACATTTAGGACATATTCCATATCCATAAACTTCAAAGCTTTTTACTTTTGTGCCATTATTATTTTTAAAATTAATATCAAGCTCAGGTTCATATATGTCACTTACTTCACCACAACATTCACAGTGGAAGTGATAGTGGTTAGAAAGGTCTGCATCATACCTGTCTGCCGTTTCACCTACGTTTAATTTTCTGATTAAGCCTTGCTCATATAGTGCTTTTAGATTTCTGTAAACTGTAGCAATTCCAAGCTTTGAGTCTCTTTGCCGCAAATCATCAAAAATCTGTTCAGGAGTAGGGTGAGCTTTAGTGCCCTTGAGATATTCTAAAATCATATCCCGCTGTCTGCTGTGTTTGTACATAAAGCACCTCTTTTCTATTCTATTAATTAATCGATATTGATAACGATTATCGTTTACAAGTATATTATAGCAAGTGCATATATGTTTGTCAATACTTTTTTGAAAAAATTTTTAAAAATTTTTTAGGGAACAAAAAAGCCCTGCAAAATAGTTTTGCAAGGCCTTTTCTATCACTTATTAAATTTATTAATCGTTATCTATTTCCCAAGAAATTATATCACCGCTATCGGCTGCTATGTCAGCTGAATACTCTGTAGTACCTTTTCTATACTCAACTTCGTACTGCCAGATTCCATCATCATTATCCAGTTCCACTATGTCAAACACAACACCTTCGGCTGTGATGCCTGCTTTTTCGAGTGCAATTTCTTTAGCTTTTTCTTCGCCAATAAACTGTGATTTATCCACTTTTTGCGGCATAATTTCTTTGACGTCTTCCTTAATATCATTCACTTCCTCTTTGACGTCTTGTTTTATATCTTGAGTTTCTTCTGTAATTTCCTGTTTTACATTATCCATTGAGCAACCGCCAATTAAGAATACTGCACACAGGAGCACGAGAAAAAATTTTTTCATTGCTTTCCACCTACTTTTAAAAATAAATTATATTTATAATATAATCATAAATATCTTCATTTATACTACAATGTTTTCCAAACATTAATGTTTTCAGCAGATTTATATATCTTAAGCTTATCACCAAATTTTTCTTTCAGTTTATTTGCCATAGCATCAATAAATATTATTTCTGCATCATAGTGTGTAATTTCTATAAGTGCCATATTGTTTTCATAGGCATAGCGTGCATGATGATATTTGAAATCTCCCGAGATATAAACATCTGCACCTTTTCCAAAAGCATCATAAACCAAATCTGCGCCACCACCGTTACACATCGCAACATTTTTGACTTTTGAATCCATATCTCCAACCACACGCAAGTTCTCTATACCGAGTGATTTTTTTATTTTTTGAGCAAGCTCTTTTAAAGATATTTCTTTTTCAAGTTCGCCTATTCTGCCTATTGCGTCCTGCTCATCGCCTATCAGCGAACGAACCTCTTTATAGCTTCCTGTTTTACCTAGCAAAACATCACAAAGTCCGCCCTGCACAGCATCATAGTTTGTGTGCATAGCATATAGGGCAATATTATTTTTTATGAGTGAGAAAATGCAGTCATTTTTTGATATCTTCTTAATAGGTTTAAAAATGAGAGGATGATGACTTATAATAAGGTCGCATCCTTTCTCCTTTGCCTCTTTTGCTACTTTGATATCCGTGTCAAGAGATAAAAGTACACTTTCTATTTCATCTCTATCGCTTTCTAAAAGCAAACCAACATTATCATAGTCCTCTGCCAGATATACAGGGGCTATAGTATGCAGAAAATCAGTAATTTCTCTTAATTTAACCATGCTTCGCACCCCTTTTTGAGCTCTTTAAGCTGATTTAAAACCAGATAATAATATTCTCTCTTTTCGTTTATCTCAGGTGAATTTAAAGCTTTTGAAAGTCCTGATATTACCTTTTCAAACTCCGCTATTTTTCTGTCTAAAAGGAGTGGGAAAAGCTCTTCTTTCTTTTCAAAAAGCTTTTGT
Organism: Clostridia bacterium; assembly: GCA_045648985.1. Classification (GTDB taxonomy): domain Bacteria; phylum Bacillota; class Clostridia; order UBA1381; family UBA9506; genus SIG437. The sequence continues at coordinate 15,865 of JAZROZ010000033.1, read as the reverse complement.
CCAACGTGGTAAAATACCTCACGCATCGGCTCACTCTTTCCAAGCTCTGCATTAATCACAGTATATAGCTTTTCATCCTCGCGAGCCATACACTCATCTGTTATGCGATAGCCGTTTTCTTCAAGATATTTTCTAAGCTCAGGCTCTGCTGTCATTGGCTGAAGCACAAAACGCAAGCCTTCTTTTTTCATCTGCGGCGAATCTTCAAGTATTTTAGCTATGAGTGTGCCGCCCATACCTGCTATTATGACTGTATCGACTTCATTTGGCGAAAACTCTTTGAGTCCGTCAGAAAGTCTTGTTGTAACTCTTTCTGACAAGTCATATTTTTTTATGTTTGCATCTGCTCTTTTTAGAGGCCCTTTGTTTATATCAGCAGCTATCGCCCCGTTAGCACCAAGTTCTAAAACCATAAAAATCGGCACGTATGCGTGGTCTGTTCCAATATCTGCTAAATTATGCGCACCCTTTGCAGCTTTAGCTATCTGAATAAGTCTTGGTGTGAGCGCCCCACTTATCCCATGTTTTTTCATATTATTCTGCATCCTTTTTACGCAGCTCTGCTCGTTTGATTTTTCCACCTAATGTCTTTGGAAGCTCATCTACAAACTCAATTATTCTTGGATATTTATATGGAGCAGTTACTTTTTTAACATAATCCTGAAGCTCCTTTTTGAGTTCATCAGATGGAGTATATCCTTTAGCGAGCACTACAGTTGCCTTAACAACCTGACCTCTTATTGGGTCGGGTGCGCCTGTTATAGCACATTCTACAACGGAGTCATGCTCTAAAAGTGCACTTTCAACCTCAAAAGGTCCTATTCTGTAGCCTGAACATTTGATAACATCATCATCACGGCCTACAAACCAGTAATATCCCTTAGAATCTCTCCAGGCAACGTCACCTGTGTTGTAGTATGTACCGCCTAAGTTTTCCTTAGTTCTCTCCTCGTCGTGATAATATCCTACGAAAAGTCCTGTCGGCATAGCTTTATCTATATTATTTACAACAATTCTACCTTCATCACCGTCTTCACAAAGATTTCCGTCATTATCTATAAGCTCGATATCATAAAGCGGTGACGGTTTTCCCATTGAGCCGGGTTTTGGTTCAAACCACTGAAAGTTTGCAAGCATAACAGAAGATTCAGTTTGCCCAAAGCCCTCACAAAGCTTTAGTCCTGTTAAGTCATACCATTTTTTGAATACTTCGGGATTTAAAGGCTCACCCGCTATGCAACAATGCTTAATATGAGATAAATCAAACTTCGTTACATCCTCCTGGAGCATAAACCTAAACATTGTAGGCGGAGCACAGAATGTTGTAACTTTATAATGAGTTATTTTTTCTAAAAGTTTAAGCGGTATAAACTTGTCCATATCGTATGCAAATATAACTGCACCGCAAAGCCACTGACCGTAGATTTTTCCCCAGCCGAACTTCGCCCAGCCTGAGTCACTTACGCTCATATGCAGTTTATTTTCCTGTACCTGATGCCAGTATTTAGCCGTTACGATATGACCTAAAGGATATGAAAAGTTGTGCATAACCATTTTCGGCATACCTGTTGTACCTGATGTAAAAAATACAATCATCGGGTCTTTTGTATAGGTTTTATCTTCGCCTTTCGGTCTTTCAAACACATCAGAAAAAGGTGCTATTGAATCCTCAAAATTAAGCCAACCAGCTAAGTGCTTATTTACTATTATCTTGTTTTTAAGTGTAGGTGCTTGGGGCAGCGCCTCCTCTACCTGTGATATTACAAAATCATCATCTACACAGATAACAGTACAAATTCCTGCGGCATTTGCTCTGTATGCTATGTCCTTTTTAGTAAGCTGAAGTGAGCCAGGAATCAAAATTGCACCAATTTTGTGAAGTGCCGTAGCACAAATCCAGTATTCCCAGCGGCGTCTTAGAATGAGCAGTACAACTGAGCCTTTTTTAATACCAATGCTCTTAAAAAAGTTCGCGGTTTTATTAGAAAGCTTTTTGACATCTGTAAATGTAAGTGTTTTTTCTTCATCGTGGTCATTACACCATACTAATGCCTTTTTTTCAGGCTCTGCTTCTGCCCATGCATCAATTACATCGAAACCAAAGTTGAAGTCATCGGGAACATTAACCTTATAATTCTGTTTAAAATCTTCATATGAATCAAATTCTATTCTCGGTAAATATTTATCTAAAAGCATATCACTCTTCCTTTACTCAGAAATAACCGTTAAAAATTTTGCTGTTTTGTCGCCAATGCAACGTTGTCCGTGTTTTAAAAGGGAATTAAAATAAATAGAATCCCCCTCATTTAATATAATTTCATTATCTTCAAATGTGATTGCAATACTGCCCTCTAAGACCATATTAAACTCCTGTCCTAAGTGAGCTACCAAAGCTGCAGGCTCGTCCGATGGCTCTAAAGTAACTAAAAGCGGCTGCATTATCTTTTTTGCATATCTAAAAGCCAAATCCTGATAAGCATATCCAGGATATCTGTTTACATCTCTGCCCTGCCCTGCCCTGACCACGTGATATGAATCAAGCTTAGCTGCAACACCTGTTAAAATTTCTGCGAAGTCTATATTAAATTTATTTGCTATCGCATAAATCACACTTATCGGGATATCTCTTCCATCTGTTTCATAGCTTTTATATGTCTCAATATCTATACCAAGACTTTCTGCCATTTCTTCCTGCGAAAACCCACACACATCACGAAGTTCTGCAATTCTTCTTGCTACATCAGAAAGCTCGTTTGGATTATTTATATTACTCATAATATCGCTCCCTCTTTTAAAAATTTATATCCGTCTTCTATTTCTTTAGTTGTTCTCTCTCTGGCAGGTCCGCCAATTACATTTCTTCCCTCTACGCAAGCTTTCATACTGATAGCTTCGTAAATATCATCTTCAATCAAAGAAGAACACTCGCCGAATTCTTCCATTGTGAAATCGTCAAGCTTTTTGGAAAGCTTTTCAGCCATAGCGACCATTTTTCCAACAATAGAATGGGAATCCCTGAACGGAACACCTTTTTTAACGAGATAATCTGCTATATCGGTCGCATTTGTAAAACCACCTTTTGCTCCCTCTAGCATATTATCTTTATTGATTTTCATTGTCTTAATCATTTCAGTAAAAACAGGAAGACATAAAACTACAGTATCCACTGCATCAAATATTGCTTCTTTATCCTCCTGCATATCCTTGTTATATGCAAGCGGAAGCGATTTCATCATAGTAAGAAGTGTAATTAAACTTCCGTAGACTCTACCTGTCTTTCCTCTTATCAGCTCCGCTACATCAGGATTTTTCTTCTGCGGCATAATGCTTGAGCCTGTCGAGTAACTGTCATCCATGACAACAAATGAAAATTCGTTTGTTGACCATAAGATAAGCTCTTCGCAGAAACGTGAAAGATGCATCATAAGAATTGACAAAGCAGAGCTTAGCTCTATTGCAAAATCCCTGTCACTGACACCGTCCATTGAGTTATGGCTGACGGCTGCAAATCCAAGCTGCTCTTTTACATATTCTCTGTCTAAAGGATATGTTGTTCCGGCAAGTGCCCCTGAGCCAAGCGGCATAACGTTTATTCGCCTGTAGCAGTCTGAAAGCCTGCCTAAATCTCTTTTGAACATTTCAAAGTATGCTAAAAAGTGATGCGCAAGCGTCACCGGCTGTGCTTTCTGGAGATGAGTATATCCCGGCATAATTGTGTCTATGTTCTCATTTGCCACGTCTAAAACTGTCTTCATTGTATTTTTAAGAAGGTCATAGACGTTTTCTACACAATCCCTTAAATACATCCTGATATCAAGCGCTACCTGGTCGTTTCTGCTTCTTCCTGTATGAAGCTTTTTACCAACATCACCGATTCTCTCTGTAAGGATTGTTTCAATGTTCATATGTATATCTTCGGCTTCTACTAAAAATTCCACCTTGCCGTCTTCTATATCTTTTAAAATCTCACCTAATGTCTTTACAATCAGCTCTGCGTCTTCTTTTGGAATTATCCCGCATTTACCAAGCATTGATGCGTGTGCCTGTGAACCCAAAATATCCTGAGCATACATTCTCTGGTCAAATCTTATAGACGAGTTAAAGTCGTCAACTTTTGCATCCGTATTTTTTGAGAATCTGCCGCCCCATAATTTTGCCATCTTTCGCCCTCATTTCTATAGAAAAAATTTGCAATTTATAATTAAATATGTTAAAATAGATACAGTATTAAAATAATGTAATATTATCCTAATCTAATATTATATACTAACGTCAAAAAAATCTCAACATTTTTTTCAAAAAAGATTAATTTATTTAACCTCGGAGGAGTATTTGTGGTAATTTTAGGAATTGACCCGGGCATTGCCATTGTGGGATATGGTGTTTTGGAATATGACGGAAATCGCTTTAAGGTTATAGACTATGGCGCTATAACAACAAAGGCAGGAGAAAAGCTGTCTGACAGACTAAGGGATATTTATGAAAGTATAAACGTTTTAATAGAACGTTTTTCACCTGATGCATTTGCAATAGAAGAGCTTTTCTTTAACACCAACGTCAAAACCGCTATAACGGTAGCACACGGCAGAGGCGTTGCGATGCTCGCAGCATCAAGCCAGAATCTTCCCATTTTTGAATATACTCCGCTTCAGGTAAAACAAGCGGTCAGCGGATATGGAAGAGCTGATAAAACGCAGATTCAACGCATGGTAAAATCTCTTTTGTGCTTAAATGCAGTACCAAAACCCGATGATGTGGCAGATGCCTTAGCAGTTTCCATATGTCATGCGCACACTGCGAAATATCAAAAAATGATTAAGGACGAAGGGGTGTAAGAATGATTGCATTTGTAAACGGTATCGTTGATTATATAGACGAAAATTCCGCCGTAGTAGATTGTGGTGGTGTTGGCTACAGAGTTTATATGTCACCTGCTAACCTTTCACTTTTAAAAAAAGGCGAACTCACAAAAATATATACATATTTAAAAGTTGCAGAGGATTTATTTGATTTATATGGATTTTTAACAACGGAAGAGCTTAAAATGTTTAAGCTAATCATCTCTGTTTCTGGTGCAGGACCAAAAGCAGGTCTTTCAATCCTTTCTGTTATGCGCCCGTCTGACTTTGCACTCGCCGTTGTGACAGATGACTATAAATCAATTACAAAAGCACCGGGTGTTGGTCCTAAGCTTGCACAGAAAATTTCCATCGAGCTTAAAGACAAGCTCAAAAACGAAGATTTGTTACCGTCATCTGGCGCTGATGTTTCAATTAATGTAGCAGACATAAAAAAGAGTGCATCAAACGAAGCTGTCGAAGCTTTAATCGTGCTTGGCTATTCGCAGAGCGAAGCAGTTCGTGCTGTCTCTGCAGCTCCTAAGGACTTGGGCATAGAAGAAACAATAAAAGAAGCACTTAAAATATTAGCAAATAAATAGAGGAAGGGGAGGAAAATATGGACGAAGAAAGAATAATATCAACACGGTCGCTCTCAGGTGATTTCGACGATGAACTGAGTTTAAGACCGAAAAGGCTTTCAGAATACATTGGACAGACAAAAGTAAAAGAAAATATGAAAGTTTACATTGATGCCGCCCTTTCAAGAAACGAGGCTTTAGACCACGTTCTTTTATATGGTCCTCCGGGACTTGGCAAGACTACCTTAGCGGGTATTATCGCAAACGAAATGGGTTCAAACATCAGGGTAACATCAGGTCCTTCCATCGAACGTGCAGGAGATTTAGCCGCAATACTTACTTCTCTTTCTGTCGGTGATATTTTATTCATTGACGAAATTCACCGCTTAAGCAGAAGTGTTGAAGAAATACTTTATCCCGCTATGGAGGATTTCTCATTAGATATCATTTTAGGAAAAGGTCCGGGTGCACATTCTGTTCGCTTAGACCTTCCAAAGTTTACATTAATCGGCGCAACAACAAGAACAGGACTTCTTTCAGCACCGCTTCGCGATAGATTTGGTGTTGTCAGCAGATTAGAGCTTTATGAGCCATCTGACCTTGATGAAATCATCACACGTTCAGCAGGAATTCTGAACACGAAAATTGATAAAGACGGCTCTATGGAAATTGCACGCCGCTCAAGAGGAACGCCACGTATTGCAAACAGATTACTTCGCCGTGTGCGTGACTTTGCACAAGTCAAGTCAGATGGATATATCACAAAGGAAATTGCAGATATGGCACTTTCTACTATGGAAGTTGACAAAGTCGGTCTTGATATGATAGACAGAAAAATGATGATGTTTATCATAGAAAACTTTGCAGGCGGACCTGTTGGCCTTGACACGCTCGCAGCTTCAATCGGTGAAGATGCAAATACTATTGAAGACGTGTATGAGCCATATCTTCTGCAACTTGGTTTTTTAAATCGTACACCACGAGGCAGAATGGCAACCGCTAAAGCATACGAACATTTCGGTGTGGCTAAACCAAAACAAATGGAAATATAACATAAAAATGGTGACCAGATTGGTCACCATTTTCTATATCATGCTCTTATAAATTTCAAAATATCGTTTGCCGAATTCTCTACACGATTTTGACGTAAAATGCACTCCGTCAGCTTTTAGTTCCAGACCATCAGCCGATACTATAGCTGAATTTGGGATTTCTTTCACAATTTCAGCTAATCTCCTGTTAAATTCAATATTTCTTTTTTTCATCTTCCAACTATCTGAAATATTGTTTGAAATTTCACCTATTAAAACAGGAATATCACCAATTTGTTTTCTCAGTTCATACATTACTCTTTTGAGCTTTGATTTATACGCATCAAGACTTTCCTGACTTTTGCAATCACTTTCTCCCTGATGCCACAAAATTCCTTTAATATTTGATGTCCTCATAGCAAGCTTTGTCTGCATTACTGCGTGGTCAAACAGGAGTTCAGCAGGCATCCACTCATCTATTCCCGAGCCTCCTTCAGCACACGGAATGAGTCCGACAGGTCTATCATATAATTTTGCGTATTCATCTGCAAAGCTTGCAGCAAGTGATATGCCGCTATGAAATCTTATTCCATATACTGCTCTGTCAGGGTTAATTGGCTCACTCATCGGCTGCCATCTTCCATTTCTGAGCATATGGCAAAGTGGATTTTTAATTTCGGGTACTTCTCCAAAATCGCCTCTTCCTGCCATATTTGATTGCCCCACCATCAAAAACGCATCAATAACATTTAACTCACTTTGATTTATACCGTCACTAATTCTGTTTTCCATACTTTAATCCCTTCATATCCGCTTTTTATTGATTATATCATCTTAAAAAGATGTTATCAAGTCCTTTTTAACTTTTGACAAAAAATAAATAATATGGTAAGATATAAATACAGAAAATTTTGGAGGACATTATGAATAAGATAGATTTCAATGAGAAAAAAGGCTTTATATGTGATATGGATGGTGTTATCTATCACGGTAACAAGATACTTCCCGGTGTCAGAGAGTTTATAGACTGGCTCCACGACAACAACAAAGAATATCTTTTTTTGACAAATAACAGTGGCTATACACCAAAAGAACTCAATCAGAAGCTTGCAAGAATGGGCCTAGACGTTCCTGAGCACCACTTCTATACAAGTGCTTTAGCTACTGCAGCATTTTTAAAAGAACAATCGCCGGGATGTTCTGTTTACGTTATCGGTGAATCAGGTCTTTTCAACGCCCTTTACGATGCAGGAATAACTATGAATGATGTAAACCCCGATTATGTAGTTGTAGGCGAGGGAAAGACATATTCTTTAGATACTTTAACAAAAGCTACAAACCTTGTTTTAGCAGGTGCTAAGCTTATCGGTGCAAACTCAGATGTTTCAGGTCCTATCGAAAACGGAATTGCACCTGCTTGCCGCGCGCTTACTGCACCTATTGAAATGGCAACAGGAAGAGAAGCATATTTCTGCGGAAAGCCTAATCCGCTGATGATGCGCACAGGTCTTAAGCTTTTAGGATGTCACTCCGAAGAAGCAGTAATTGTTGGTGACAGAATGGATACAGACATAATTTCAGGATTAGAGAGCGGCATCTCCACTGTTTTAGTTATGTCAGGTGTTTCTACAAGGGAAACTTTAGATACATATGCATTCCGCCCTACCGTTGTTTTAGATGGTGTTGGCAATATTGTAAAAGAAGCAACGAGGTAACCGGTGTGCAGGAGATGAGCAGTTTCAAAAGAGGTTTAAAAGATGGGCTTCCCATATGCTTTGGATATATTTCCGTTGCTTTTGCTTTTGGTATATTTGCAACAGATTCAGGACTCAGTATTTTAGAAGCTCTTTTAATATCAATGACAAATGTAACATCTGCAGGTCAGCTCGCCGCCGTCCCTATTATAATTTCAGGCGGCAGTATTTTAGAGCTTTTGCTTTCGCAGATTGTAATCAATTTAAGATATGCTTTAATGTCTGTTTCGCTCTCACAAAAGCTAGGAAACTCTGTTAGGCTATTTGGCCGCTTTATAATAGCTTTTGTCAATACAGACGAAGTATTTGCCGTAGCTTCGTCCAAACAAAAAAATGTTGGCAGAAGATATCTTTACGGTTTGATTTTAACTCCATTTTTGGGATGGAGCTTTGGTACGTTTTTAGGAGCTTTTGCAGGTAATATTTTACCTGTCTCTTTAGTTTCTGCACTTGGAATTGCAATCTACGGTATGTTTATTGCAATCGTTGTTCCTGAGGCAAGAAAAAGCCACTCTACAGCATTTTGCGTACTTTTTGCAATAATGCTCAGTTGCCTTTTTAGATATTTACCGTTTTTGGCCTATATACCTACAGGTTTTACCATTATAATTTGCGCGTGTATTGCAAGTGCTTTATTTGCTTTTATTTCGCCACTTGAAATAAAGGAGGAATGTGACAATGAATAATCTTCCTTTTTTTCTCTATCTTCTTGCTATGGCAGGTATTACATATTTTATACGTATGCTTCCGCTTGTCTTTATCAAGAAGAAAATAAAAAACCGCTTTTTGATTTCGTTTCTGCACTATATTCCATATGCAGTATTAAGCGTTATGACAATTCCTGCTATTTTTTATTCCACATCTTCCGTTTTGTCTGCCGCTATTGGCTTTTTGGTTGCTCTGTTGCTTGCTTACAAAAACAGAAGCCTCTTAGTCGTTGCAGCCACATCAACAATAGCTGTGTTTATAACAGAAATGATACTAAAAAACATATAAAGGAGCTGTAGCAAAATGAAATTCATTTTGCTACAGCTCCTTTGGGCTGGACGGAAAATAGTGCAGATTGAACAAACTGAGCGAAAGTAAGGCATAGCCTTACTTTCGGTTACCCGAAGGCGTACGACGGTACGTCGAGAGGCGAGGTTTGTTCAAAACACAAGGCAATAAAAAAACGAAGAAATTCGCATTTGCGAATTTCTTCCTTAAGTTTTATCTTATTTTTCACTTATCGTTAGAGTATAAAAGGCTTTATTATGCGTTTTTCTTTGCCTTGTGTGGTGTGCACATTTTGCTACAACCCCTTCATTATTTCTCGAGTTCCATCATAGCATCTATACATCTTTTCGCACCTTTATAGATTTCCTCAGAAAGCACGATTTCCTCTCCGCTCTTACCTGCGATTGCATTATATACATCAACAAGTGTTGTAAGTCTCATATCTTTGCACACACATTCTTTTGATAGCGGGAAAAATTCTTTATCGGGATGATTAAATTGCAAATGCTGAACTATTGAGTTTTCTGTACCAATTATAAACTGCTTATTATTGCTTTTTTCCACGTATTTCATAATTCCCGTTGTACTACCTGCAAAATCTGCTTTCTGGGTCACTTCCTTTAAGCATTCGGGATGAACAAGCAAAAGTGCATCGGGATGTTTCTTTCTTGCCGCATCTACATCCTCTGCCCTAATCTGCATATGCACAGGACAACCGCCTTTTATGAAATAAAAATTCTTATCAGGTACTCTTTCTGCTATCCACGAGCCGAGATTACAATCAGGGATGAACAAAATATCCTTTTGCGGAAGCTTTTTTACTATAGAAAGTGCAGAAGCTGATGTTACGCACACATCACACAAGGTTTTAAGCTCTGCCGTTGTATTGATATATGCTACAACTGCACAGTCTTTATGCTCTTCTTTCAGTTTTTTTAGTTCATCTATGGTAAGCTGCTCTGCCATAGGACAGCCTGCATCAGCATGTGAAAGCAATACTTTCTTTTCAGGCGATAGAATCTTTGCCGTTTCTGCCATAAAACGAACTCCGCACATTAGAATTGTCTTTTGCGGAGCTTCCTTAGCTTTTTGGCTTAAACCAAATGAATCACCAACATAGTCAGCTATCTCAAGTATGTCATGCGTCTGATATGCGTGAGCCAGCACGCAGACATCTTTTTCTTTTTTTAGTTTTAAAATTTTTTGCTGCAAATCTTTGGTATTAAACATTATAACCCTCCATCCATTATCTATTATAATCGTTTATTTATAATATGTCAACAAAAAAGTTTACATATGTCTTGCCATATGTAAACTTTTGTGATATACTATATGCAACCCATAAGAAAAATCTGTAATTTTAACGGAGGCACTATGAATACAGATATACTGATTGTTGGAAGCGGATGCTCGGGACTTTACTGCTCTTTGCATCTGCCAAAAGACAAAAAAATTACTATCATCACCAAATCAGATACTAAGCTAAGCGATTCATTTCTAGCTCAGGGCGGTATTTGTGTGCTAAAGGACGAAGATGACTATGATTCGTTTTTTGAGGATACGCTAAAAGCAGGGCACTTTGAAAACGACAGAAAAAGTGTTGACATAATGATTCGCTCATCACGTGACGTAATAGATGATCTTTTGTCCTATGGTGTTGAATTTTCAAAAAAAGAAGACGGAACATTCAATTATACAAAGGAAGGCGCTCATTCTAATGCCCGTATTTTGTTCCACCATGACATAACAGGTCAGGAAATTACCGAAAAGCTTTTGATGGAAGTTAAAAAACGTGATAATATAACGATTTTAGAACGTACGACACTGCTTGACATAATAGAAAAGGATAATGCTTGCATCGGAGCTGTTATCGCTTTGGAAAATGCTGAAATAACAACCGTAAATGCTGAGTACACAGTGCTTGCAACAGGCGGTATAGGCGGACTTTACAGCCATTCTACAAATTACTCGCACTTAACAGGCGACGGCGTAGCAATTTCTATTAAACATAATATAGAGCTTAAAAACGTTGATTACGTACAAATCCACCCCACCACTTTATATCAGGAAGCCAAAACAGACAGAAGCTTTTTAATATCGGAATCTGTGCGCGGCGAGGGCGCTAAGCTTTACAACAAAAATATGGAACGTTTTGTTGATGAACTTCTGCCCAGAGATTTGCTTTCAAATGAAATAAAAAAACAAATGCAAAAGGATGGAACTGAGTTCGTTTGGGAAGACTTAAGAACCATTCCTAAAGAAGAGCTTATAGAACATTTCCCCAACATTATAAAGTTCTGTCAGGAAAATAATTATAATGTATTGGAAGAGTGTATTCCAGTTGTTCCCGCCCAGCATTATTTTATGGGTGGAATTAAGGTTGACTATAACAGCAAAACGTCAATGGATGGTCTATATGCAATAGGCGAAACGGCATGCAACGGAGTACATGGCAAAAACCGATTAGCAAGCAATTCTCTTTTAGAAAGCCTTGTTTTTGCAAAACGCGCAGCTATCAATATGGCAGAAAACGAAAGGGAATTACAAAAGCTGCCAATCATTGATTTAGAGCAATATAAAGACAGAGCAGCCTTAGAAAAAGAATACAAAAAGTTAGTTCTAGACGAGATTGAAAAAATTATGAAAAGCAAAGGAGAAAAAACTAATGTTTGATAATGCAACACTTAAATTAAAAGTTGACCCGCTTATTTTAGGGGCCTTAGATGAGGACATCACAAGCGAGGATGTTTCTACAAACAGTGTAATGCCTCAAAAACAACTGGGCGAGGTTGACCTTATTTGTAAAGAGGACGGCATACTTTGCGGCATCCAGGTATTTGAAAGAGTCTTTACATTAATTGACGAAGACACAAAAATTGAATTCTATTTTGAAGACGGAGCAGAAATTAAAAAGGGTGACCTTATAGCAAAAATCCGCGGTGACATCCGTGTACTTCTTTCAGGCGAACGTACAGCACTTAATTACCTACAGAGAATGTGCGGTGTTGCTACATACACCAGAAAAGTAGCTAAACTTTTAGAAGGCACAAAAACTACACTTTTAGACACTAGAAAAACCACACCAAACAATCGTATTTTTGAGAAATATTCTGTAAGAATAGGTGGTGGAAAAAATCATCGCTATAATTTATCTGACGGTGTTTTGTTAAAAGATAATCATATTGGTGCAGCAGGAAGTATAAAAAAAGCAGTAGAAATGGCAAAAGCATATGCCCCGTTTGTTCGTAAAATCGAAGTTGAAGTTGAAAACTTTGAAATGGTAAAAGAAGCTATCGAAGCTAAAGCAGATATTATAATGCTTGATAATATGACTCACGAAGAAATCAAAAATGCAATGGAATATATTGCGGGAAGAGCTGAAGTTGAAGTCTCGGGAAATGTTACTAAAGAAAATATAACAGCACTTACTGACTTAGGTGTTGACTATATTTCAAGTGGCGCACTAACCCATTCATCACCGATTCTTGACCTCTCACTCAAAAATCTGCACGCAATATAGCGGAGGGATAGTATGAAAGGTAATGAACGTAGAGAAAATATCTTAAAACGTTTACAAAATGCCGAGCTTCCTGTTTCGGCAAGCACCTTTGCAGAAGAATTCGGAGTAAGCAGGCAGATAATAGTTCAGGATATAGCACGTCTCAGGGATAAAGGCATAGAAATTTCATCACACTCAAGAGGATATGTTTTAGATAAGAAGCCGCCGTTTGAAAAGGTTTTTAAGAACATTCATTCCGATGAAGATGTTGAAAAAGAGTTAAACCTCATTATAGACTTAGGCGGCACAGTCGAAGACGTGTTTGTATATCACAAGTTTCATGGTGTTGTAAGTGCACGTATGAACATTCGATCAAAAAACGACGTTAAGAATTTCATAGAAAATGTCACTTCGGGAAAATCAAGTCTTTTAGAAAATGTAACATCAGGCTATCACTATCATACCGTAACCGCAAAAGACCGTGAAACCTTAAAACTCATCGAAGAAAAGTTATGGGAAAACGGATTTTTAGCAAGACTTCAGGAATATGAGCCTGATGAAATAAGCACCGATAACTAAAAAATGAGCTTTGAGATAATATACTCAAAGCTCTTATTTTATACCTATATCGCTATTATACAAATTGCTATAATGCCTAGAATTATTCCAAGTTTTTTTCTGTTTGATATTTTTTCCTTAACTAAAATTCTTGCAAGAATCGATGCCGCTATTATACCGCCGCCATTGACGCAAGGAAAAACTATTACTGATGGGAGAACGCCTACTATATAGACATTTAGAGCATTTACAATCCCAAGCGAAGCACCTGATACAAATACTGTTTTTAAAAATCCTTTGGACGGAAGCGACATATGTTTTTTCGGCATTAAAATGAATGTAATAACAGTTCCCAAAAAGAATGCTACTATCATAAACCCGCCTTGATCTGCACCGTTTTCTGTCAGTTTAAAGAGTTTCTGCACAAAACCCACAAGACCATTACACGTCATAGCTGAAACTGCAAATACAAACCACTTTACCGTTGCCTTTTCTTTCTGTTCTACCGATATAACAAATGATATTATAATCAGTATAATACCTATAATCTGGGCTTTGGAAACAGCTTCATCAAAAGCAAACACACTTAAAATAAGTGGAATTAAAAAACCACAGGAATAGAAAAGCGAGCTTATAGAAACACCGCCAAAGTTCATAGCCTTTATTAATAAAACCTGCGCCAAAACTAAAAATATTGCATACAGACTTCCTAAAATCAGTGTTTGGAAATTCATATCAGCAAGTGATGAAAAGCCTTTAGCAAGCATAATCAAAAATGCAACTAAAAACATATAGAAGTTATATGTATAAATATTATGTATCTCTGTTAAAAACTGATTGCTCTTTTTAGCATAAACACTTTTCAATCCATTAACAAAGGATGATAATACAAGCAATAAATAATCAAACATTTTTATCTCTTTTCTAAAATCTTATTTTATTTAAAATGATAGCATAACACACAAAAAAGTCAAGAAAAAGCTTGGTTGTCTCAAATCGTATCAAAATAAAATTACAAAAAACAGGTAAAATCTACTTGCAACTCCTTGCATAATATGGTAGAATTATTGGGTATTTTAAATTAACTGAAAGTGAGAAATTTTATGAATAACGAAAATAGAAGTTCTTTTAGTGGAAAAATTGGTTTTGTTTTGGCTGCAGCAGGTTCTGCTGTTGGTCTGGGAAATATATGGAGATTTCCGTACCTTGCCGCAAAATATGGCGGTGGTATTTTCCTTTTAGTTTATATTTTGCTTGCCTTAACCTTTGGTTTTGCACTTATGGCTGCGGAAATTGCCATTGGCAGAAAAACAGGTCAGAGTGCAATTGGAGCATATAAAAAGCTCAACGAAAAATATAGCTTTATCGGCTATCTTGGTGCAATTGTCCCTGCCATCATCTTGCCATATTATTCTGTTATCGGTGGATGGGTTACGAAATATCTTGTGGCTTTTTTAAGCCCAAATCATTTAGCAACAGCAACTGACGGCTATTTTGAAACATTTATTTCTCTGCCTTTTGAGCCTGTTGTCTGGTTTATGATATACATTTGTTTGACTACTTTAGTAGTTGTTTTCGGTGTTGAAAAGGGTGTTGAAAAAGTAAGTAAAATAATGATGCCGATTCTTGTCATCTTATCAATAGCAATTGCAATATATTCAGTTTTGATGCCGGGTGCAATTGAAGGTGTTAAATATTATATTCTTCCTGACTTTTCTAAATTTTCAATCACAACAGTTTTAGCTGCTATGGGTCAGCTCTTTTACTCAATGTCACTTGCTATGGGTATTATGATAACATACGGCTCATATATGAAAAAAGATGTTAGTTTAGAGTCCTCTGTTAAGCAGATTGAGCTTTTTGATACGGGAATAGCTTTCCTGGCTGGTCTTATGATTATCCCTGCGGTCTTTACATTCTCGGGTGGCTCTCCTGAAGTTTTAGGAAAAGGTCCGGGACTTATGTTTGTAACGCTTCCAAAAGTTTTTGAAAGCATGGCAGGCGGACAGTATATCGGAATAGCATTCTTTGTTATGGTTTTATTTGCAGCACTCACATCATCTATTTCACTTATGGAAACTGTTGTGTCTATTGTCTGCGATAAGTTCAAAATAGGAAGAAAGCTTTCCTGCCTGATTGTCTTTATAGTTTCACTTATTATTGGCTTGCCGTCAGCCCTTGGTTATGGCCTGCTTGGTAATATTAAAATCATTGGTATGCAGTTCTTAGATTTCTTCGACTTCATAAGTAACAGTGTGCTTATGCCGATTGTTGCACTTTTAACAAGCATCTTTGTAGGATATATCATAAAGCCACAGGCAATTATTGAAGAAGTTGAAATATCAGGCAACTTCAAGAAAAAGAAACTATTTGTTTTCGTAATTAAATATTTAGCACCTGTTTGTATCGTGCTGATTTTGATATCTTCGATACTTGATGCTATGGGAATTTTCAAAATATGATAAGAGGGGCTGTAGCAAAATGTGCACACCACACAAGGCAAAGAAAAACGCATAATAAAGCCTTTTATACTATAACGATAACTGAAAAATAAGATAAAACTTAAGGAAGAAATTCGCGAATGCGAATTTCTTCTGTTTTTTATTGC
>JAZROZ010000032.1:0-87960 GCA_045648985.1 Clostridia bacterium | reverse complement strand
CAATGTCAACTTTATTCTCACACATTTTAATTTACTCCTTAATTTATAAAGTTTTGCATATTATGGCATAACATAAACGTAAATTGGCGTATATTTTCTTTTTTTCAATTCATCAAACCCGCTATTTTAGTGCACTTTTTTAATTATTTGTTATCCAACGGCTTCATTGTTGGGAAGAGAAGTACGTCGCGAATTGCTGCAGAGTCTGTAAGTAGCATACACATACGGTCTATACCAAAACCGATACCGCCTGTAGGTGGCATACCTATTTCTAAAGCATTCATAAAGTCTTCGTCTGTAGTATTTGCTTCTTCATCGCCTAAAGCAAGAAGAGCTTCTTGAGCCTTAAATCTTTCTCTCTGGTCGATGGGGTCATTTAATTCTGAGTAAGCGTTTGCCATTTCCCAACCATTCATAAAGAACTCAAAACGTTCAACATATTCAGGATTTTCAGGCTTTTTCTTTGTAAGCGGAGAAATCTCAATCGGATGGTCCATAACAAATGTAGGCTGAACTAAATGCTCTTCAACAAATTCTTCAAAGAAGAGATTTAGGATATCACCTTTTTTGTGATGCTCTTCATATTCTACGTGTTTTTCATCAGCAATGGCTCTTGCTTCTTCTAAAGTTTTGATTTCATTAAAATCAACACCTGAATATTTTTTAACAGCGTCAAGCATTGTGATTCTCTCAAACGGCTTTCCTAAATCCATTTCAATACCATTATAGGTGATTTTAGTTGTGCCTAAAACCTCCTGTGCAACATAGAGGTAGAGATTTTCTGTTAAATCCATCATACCATGATAATCGGTGTATGCCTGATATAATTCCATAAGTGTAAATTCAGGATTGTGACGAGTGTCTAAACCTTCGTTTCTGAACACTCTGCCGATTTCGTAAACTCTGTCAAGACCGCCTACAATTAATCTCTTTAAGTAAAGCTCAAGGGATATACGAAGCTTAAAATCTTCGTCCAAAGCATTAAAATGAGTCTCAAACGGACGTGCAGCAGCACCGCCTGCGTTTGAAACAAGCATTGGTGTTTCAACTTCCAAAAAGTCCTGCTCAGCCAAATATTTACGAATTGCAGCTAATATCTTTGAACGTTTGATAAATGTATCTTTAACTTCAGGGTTAATAATCAAATCGACATATCTTTGACGATATCTTAAGTCTGTATTTGTAAGACCGTGGAATTTTTCCGGAAGCGGCAGTAGTGATTTTGTTAAAAGAGTATATTCTTGAATTTTGATTGAAATTTCTTCTGTTTTAGTTTTGAAGACTTCACCTTTAACTCCTACAATATCACCGATGTCAAGCCTTTTGAAAGCATCGTATGATTCTTCGAGTAAATCCTTTTTTACAAAAAGCTGAATTCTTTCGTTAAAATCCGCTAAATCGCAGAACATAACCTTACCCATGCCACGCTTTGACATAAGTCTGCCTGCTATGGATACGATTTGACCTTCATATTTTTCAAAATTATCTTTTATGTCTTTAGCACTGTGGGTTTTATCATATTTTACTTCTACGAACGGGTCTTTTCCTGCGTCCTGAAGTTCTTTTAACTTTTCACGTCTTACTCTTAAGACTTCTTTTAAATCGAGCTCCTGTTCTATGGCTTGTGGATTAGTATTTTCCTGTTGCATTTTTATCCTCCTGTATATTAAAAAAATATTTTCATAATCATACCTAATAATACATTATACTATATTTTTTATAATTTGTAAATATCTTTTATTCCCATTTTTTACACAAAAAAAAAAGAGTTGTAAAACATATTTTACAACTCTTATAGATTTTGTCTATTCTAAAATATAAACATTACACTGACGTCTGCCGAACTGATAACATTCAGCTACTGTGCTGTAACAAAGGTCAACTCTGTTACCTTTAATAGCACCGCCCGTATCACCTGCAATACAATAACCATAGCTCCACGATTTTCCGTCATCAGTTGACTCGATGTAGAGTCTTGAGTTGAGCGGAATAACATTCGGGTCAACAGCCACGATGCCCGGACCTGCAGGACGGCCTGTAGCGGTCATTCCAGCCCATTTGCCGTTGCTGTGAACACCTGGGTCATAAGCAGTTGCAGTACATGTTATAACCTTTTTGTATTTGAGATCGCCACGTGATGCAAGACCTTGTTTTTCTCTTGTGCCGACTAGTACAATCTTATCAACAGATTCTTTTATTTTTTCTGAATTTGAAAGCGTTTTAGAAACAAGCTTTCCATCTCTTTTAACCACTCTGTAAGTGTTTTTTGCAAGACCATTAACACCTTTTTGTTTAACAACGGTTTCACCCTTGAAATGCTCTGATGACTGTTTTTTAACAACGGTAAAAGGTATTGCTTCCTCTACTGTCTGATAATCAACGGTAACACGTGCAACTTTGATTTCAAGACCTTCTGTTATTGGTGTTTCGAGTGGTGGAGTAACCTCATCATATTTCTTTAAATAAATACAAACATTATCTAAAAAATCTTTTACAGTAGGCATATTTGTAGTTTTGTTGTGAATCTTACCATCTACCTTAACTGTAACATTTTTTGCACGTGTAACAGTAATATCCATTCCGTTTGTGAGCTTTTCGTTAATATCACATGATAAAAGGTCTTTTTTGCCTAAAGAGATGTCAAACTCACCTAAAAGCTCAGATACAGTCTCTTTAGTTGTGCAGAGCTTATAGTTTTTCCCGTCTGCATGTAGCTCTACAGTTTTTGCTCGCGTGATTGTAACTATCATATCGTCTGAAATTTCAGCAGATAGCTCAGGGTTAACAGAATCATTTTTAGATAAAGAAATATTTTTTTCTTTTAAAACTTCTTCAACAGTTTTAGCAAGTGTTGTAACTGAAGTTTCGGAGCCTGAATCAACAATAGTTACATCCTTAGGTAAAACAAATCCTAAAAATACAACAGAGATGACCAAAACCAAAGCCACAACTAAAAGGCAGGTTAAGACACTCTTTGTTGAAAGTCTCTTAATACTCATAAAATACATCCTTTCCGATATACACATATAGTATATCATGTTCTCAATGCAACTATAAAAAAGTTGTTACAAAATTATTACGTTTTTTTTGAGAAGCGTTATCTATTATAAAACATTTTTGGTCAAAAGTCAAACAATTATACTTATTTAAACAAGAAACATTAAAAATCTTGTTAAGAAAATTTTACAAAAGTTTAATAAAAGCACGATATAATCTATTATATAACTTTTTTGGGTGAAAATACCATTTTTCAGTCTTTTTTTCGTTTTTTGCTCAAAATAATTGACCATTTGGCGATTTTGTTATATAATTAAACAGTAAGTTTATCATAAAAAGGGAGTTGATTTTATGGCTTTAGGCATAATTTTTGGTGCCTCAGGAACGGGTAAAAGTGAATATATATTAAATGAAGCCAAGTCAATTTCTGAAAATGGCGGTAGTGTGATGGTGATTGTGCCTGAGCAGTTTTCGCACGCAAAAGAAACTGAGCTTGTTAATAAAACAGGCTATATCACAGACAGATGCATTGCAACGTCTTTTAAAAGACTTTCATATGAAGCTTTAAAAAAATCAGGTGAGCTTAAGAAAAATCCCGATAAAATTCAAAAAAACATTTTGACAGCAAAAGCAATTTATGCCGCATCAGGTGAGCTTTCACTTTTTGGAAATGTTCAAAAAAAACCCGGGTTTGTCAGTACAATACAAAACCTTATATCAGATTTTAAACGTTCATGCGTAATGCCGGAGGACATACTTTCCATATCTGACCAGCTTGAAGATAATACGCTTTTTAAAATAAAGCTTAATGAGCTTGCACTTATTTATGAAAAGTATCAAAAATTTTTAGATGACAAATTTATAGATGACGATGATAATATCTCATATCTTGCTAAGATAATTGAACAAAAGGCTGACCTTAAAGGCACAAAAATTTATATTGATGAATTTTTCAGGTTTACAACTGCTGAACTTTTGGCAATTGAGTCATTTTTAAAGGTTGGAGCAGACGTTTTTGTATCACTTTGCACTCCTTTTTTAAATAAGGAAAATAACGGCATATTTGCTCCTGTAATATCTACATATTACAACTTACTTAGTTGTGCAAAAAAAACTGGAGTCGAAGTTTTCAAGCCAATATATATGGAAGAAAAGCATAGGTTTAAAGAAAGTGCGGAGCTTTCTTTTCTTGAGTCAGAATTTGCAAAATATAAGTGTAATTCTTATAATGAAGAAACTGATAACATTACATTATTTGCTGCCTCTGATTATTATAGTGAAGTGACATATTTAGCATGCAGGATTAAAGAGAATGTAAAGAAACATAATTTAAGATACAAAGACATAGCCATTATCTGCGGTGACACACAGACTTATAAAAATATAATAAAAACAGTTTTTGAAATATACGAAATTCCGATTTTTCTTGATGCAAAACGTGATGTTTTAGCTCACCCTATTGTCATAATGATTTGCTCATTGTTTGATATCTTAATAGGCGGAACAGATACAAAATATATTTTGTCGTACATAAAATCAGGCTATAGCACTTTAAACAGAGAAGAAACTGATTTCCTGGAGAATTTTATACTTTCGGGAAATATTAAAAAAGTAGATTGGCTTGATAATGAAAAATTTTTAAAGCGGGCACGCTCTGTTTTTGACGACAGTGAGGATTTAACAGAAACAAACGAAGAGCTTGCTCAAAAGGTTCTTGATTTAAAACAAAAGCTTCTTTCTCCTGTTCTCAAGCTAAAAGAAATGATGCTAAAGAGCAGAAAAATAAATGACAGAGTAGAGGCTCTGTATTCATTTTTTGAAGATATTTTATTAGCAGATAAAATCCGTGGAAAAACAGATTTTCTTCTTAAAAAAGGCGAACATGATGCAGCTAAAGAGTATGCAGAAGTCTATAACATTATTTTAGAAATGCTCGAGAGCTTGATAATTTGCCTAAATGGTGAAAGTGTTGGACTTGAAAGGCTTTATGATTTAATTAATGCAGGCTTTGGAGAATGTAAAATTGGTGTTATTCCGCCTGTTAATGATGGAGTTTTCTTTGGTGACTTACCAAGGTCTATTGCAAGAAACGTAAAACAACTATATATAATAGGTGCAAATGACGGAGCCTTTCCACCAAAAGCACAAATTGAGGGAATAATAAATGACGAGGAACGTATTTTACTCAAAAGTAAAGGAATGTCACTTGCTCCCGATACAAAAAAGATGACGTTTGATTATGATTTTATGATGTATAACACTATAAATATCAGTAGTGAAAAGCTATTTATAAGCTATCCTGTTTCAGATTTGTCAGGTGGCGGATTGAGACCTGCTGCTTTGGTGAAAAAGGTAAAAAATATCTTCCCATACCTTGCGTCAAGTTCTGATGTTGACGGAAAAAAACAATCACCCGAAGATTTAATTTATTCTAAAAAATCAGCATTTAACTATTTATTGGGATTAAAAAACCTCACGGTTGAACAGAAAAAGATATATGAAAAATTAGAAGAAGACGAAAAATACCTAAATATGCTTTTAGATGCAAAACAGGCACTGAGGTATAAAAAAGAAGCTCAAAGACTTGAACCTGACGTTGTTAAAAAGCTATACTATGGTGGGTTAAAGGGTAGTGTATCGAGCTTTGAAAAATATAGCGGATGTCCCTTTTCTTACTTTATAACATATGGCTTGTCTGCAAAAGAAAGAAAGCTTTTCGATATAGATACTCCTGACTTTGGAAGCTTACTTCATAAGGTGATTGATATTTTTTCAAAGACTGTTGCGGAATCTGAAAAAGGCTTTAAAGACATAACAAAAGAAGAATGTGAAAAAACAGTATATGAGATTTTAGATAGTCTTGTAGATAAAATGTTTATTAAAAAGCTTTATTCCGAAAAGAAAATGCTTCTTTTGGTTAAAAGGCTTAAAAAGTATGCTTTTCGTGCGGCATGGGCTGTTTGTGAGCATATAAAAAAAGGCGACTTTATACCATGTGCATTTGAAGCAGAATTTTCACAAAATGGAGAAATGTCACCTGTTGAGATTGAGCTCCCGTCAGGAGATAAAATCACCTTAATTGGAAAAATTGACAGAATTGATAAATATGAAAAAAACGGAGAGCTCTATATTAAAGTCATAGATTATAAAACGGGCCAAAAAGATTTCAGCCTTTCTGATATTTATAATAAGCTCTCACTTCAGCTTTGTGTTTATATAACGGCTGTATGTGAAAATGGCGATACAATTTTAGGGAAAAATCCAAGGGCTGCGGGAATGTTTTATTTCAAATTGTCCGATAATACGCAGAAAGCTGCAACGAAAAACGAAGTGGCAGACGACCAATATCTTGATAACTATAAAATGAGCGGTATTGTTCTTGATGATAAAGAAATAATTGATGCTATGGAACGAAATATCTGCGGCGCATCAAAGATACTTCCAATCAGCTTTTCAAAGCAAGGTGAAATTATGCATAGCCGCAGTAAGACTGCAACACAGATTCAGCTTGA
Organism: Clostridia bacterium; assembly: GCA_045648985.1. Lineage (GTDB taxonomy): Bacteria > Bacillota > Clostridia > UBA1381 > UBA9506 > SIG437. Next base: position 81,451 of record JAZROZ010000032.1, on the reverse strand, counting down.
TACGTTAAAGAATTATGTTAAAAAGGTCGCAGGCGAAATAGGACGTGAAATACTAGAGGGCAGAGTAGATATTTCACCATATAATGATGGCAAAAACACAGCCTGTGCATATTGTAAATTCCATTCTATCTGTGCATTTGACGAAGAAGAGGATTGCTATCGTCAAATCGGCACAGTAAAAGATGACGCGGTTTGGGCATTGTTTGAACAGAACGGAGTATGACTTATGAACGCAAAAAAATTCTATGCAGGTTTATATAAAAAACTTGAAAATGTAACACCATTAAAAGTAGATTGCGGTAAGCTTTGCAAAGGAGCTTGTTGCAAAGGTGACGGAGAGAGCGGTATGTATCTTTTTCCACATGAAGAAGTTATGTATGATGGTACAGAAAGCTGGCTTAAAATATATGACAGTGAATTTTTCTTCCGCGACAAACCTGTTAAAATTGCAATATGCAACGGAACGTGCGATAGAAGGAAAAGACCACTGTCATGCAGAATTTTTCCGCTTTTTGTAGATGAGCACAACAAAATAACTAAAGATTTAAGAGCGAAAGCTGTATGTCCGCTGATAAAAGCTGATATACCATTTGACCAGTATGACCCATTGTTTTTAGATAGAGCAAAGCGCGTGTTTAACGTCTTAAACAGATTTAAGGTTACAAAAGAATATATTACTGAAACAAGAAAAATAATTGAAGAATATGAGGAATTAAGCAATTTATTGAAATAAAAAAAGAGAGCCGAGCTCTCTTTTTTTATTTCATCATATCAATCATATATCCGACTTTTTTCATAGCATTACGTGTTCCACGATAAAGCTTACGTCTTTCTCTGTCACTTACGGGGTCTAATACCATAGTGACTGCAGAGCCAACGATAGCACCTGCGATTATTCCGCCTAAAAATCCCATTTTCATAATAAAATGCCCCTTTTCTTAATATACTACACTTTTATTATGCTATAAATTTTACATATTATTAGCTTTATCTGTACATTTTTTCATAGCGGAAATAATTGCATCCCTGAAGCCTGATTTTTCAAGCTCGGATACAGCTTCAATTGTTGTACCTTTTGGCGAACAAACCATATCTTTAAGCTCGCCCGGATGTTTAGCTGTTTCTAAAACCATTTTTGCAGAACCTAAAACAGACTGCGCAGCTAATCTGTATGCAACGTCGCGTGGGATTCCGTCGCGAACGGCAGCATCAGCCATAGCTTCAATCATCATAAAAACATATGCAGGACTGCTTCCTGACACAGATGTAACAGCATTCAGCATATTTTCTTCTAAAACTTCCGTTTTTCCGATTGATTTGAATATTTCTTCAACGTTTTTAAATTCATCGCAAGTCACAGGAGATGTAGCCTTAGCTAAAACGCTCATACCTTCACCGACTAAAGAAGGTGTATTTGGCATGATTCTGACAACTTTAGCATCAAAGCATAGCAAATCTTTGATTTTGTCAACGCTTATTCCTGCGGCGATTGAAATGAAAACTTTGTCCTTGAATTCAGCTTTAATGTTTTTTAAAACAATTGGCACAATCTGAGGTTTAACTGCGATAATTATATAGTCACACTCAATAAGCGCATCTAAATCACAAGTTGTATTTACACCTTGCTCTTTAAATTTTAAAAGTGCACCATCATTTGTGTCATTTACTGTGATATCGCAAGGGGAGAGAAGTTTACTCGAAACCACACCTCTTAATATGGCATATGCCATATTACCTCCGCCGATAAAACCTAATTTCATTTTACAATCATTCCTTTATTATTTCGACTGTTCGTCGTCTATAGCTGGCTGTGGAGCAGCCTTTTTTTCTTCAGTTTCAATAGTGATATTATCGACATAGACATTTACTTTATCAATAGTTAAGTCTGTAACTGATTCGATATCCTTTTTAATATCAGCTTGCAGTGCGGCACAAACGTCCTGAATTTTAATGCCATGCTGAACAGAAATATGAACGTCAAGGCTTACGTTTTTATCTTTCATATCAACTTTTACAGCCTTGGGCGGAGCACTCTTTTTAACGATTTTCTCCATAATTCCTTCAGCTAATGTAGAAGAGAGAGAAACACCTTTTAATTCTTTTACAGAATGAGCTGCGATTGACTGCAAAACCTCATCAAAAATATTCACTTCATTTAAAGCTTCATTTTCTATAACAGTATTATTTTCTTTAACCATTTAAAAATCCTCCTAATTATAGGTTTTTTAATATTATATCACTTACTGTGGAAAAAATCAACAATTTTAAATTAAAACAATCCAAGTCGGCTCAAAATAAAAATCCAACCAAATAATGTTAATATACAAAGAGCTGATGACAGTACGATTACTTGTGCAGAAAGTTTTTCATCTCCGCCCATTTCCTGAGACATAGCAAATGAAGATATTGCAACAGGGGAACCAAATGTAATTAAAATACACGCTAAAGCTTCGCCCTTAAAACCGAATAAAACCGCAATAGTAATCATTATTAACGGCACAAAAATCAGTTTTGTCAAAACAGTAATTAAAAGCTCGCGTGCTCTGCCTTTTAAACTTGTAAAAGTAAAGCTTGCACCTAAAGCAATAATCGAAAGCGGAGTAGCAATTCCTGAAATATCAATAATCGCATTTTCAATCAAAACTGGTAGTTTTACCTTAAGTACAAGACAAATTGCACCAAGAATGCATCCGATTATAAGAGGATTTGTTAAAACTCCCTTAACAAGACTTAAGATGTTTACCTTTCCTTTTCTAAAGCCTTCTAAGCAAACAACAGCCAAAACGTTAAATGTAGGCACTACGAAAGCTACCATTAATGATGCTAGACCTGAAGTATCTCCCTGACAAATGTAGTTGACAATCGGTATTCCTAAAATTGCATAGTTTGAACGGAAAAAACCCTGCAGCATAACACCTCTTTTGGCGTTGTCTCTTGTTGCACCAAGCACAACAAAATATCCTAAAATATATACACAGAGGATTCCGATAACAGTAAATGAAATCAATTTTAAATCAAAAATTTCAAGACTTTTTGTTTTGTATATGTTGTAAAAAAGCATAATTGGAAGAAAAACTTTGAAAACAAGCTTGTTAGCTGCATCAAAATGACTTTTTTGTGCAACTTTCAGCAACCTTAATAAATATCCGAATGCCATAAGTATAAAAATAGGCAAAACGGCGTTAAATGAGAGTATTAAGCTTTCCAATTTATTTCCCCCCCTTTTTTAAATTTAGTTTAACAAAATATGTCCTATAAAAGCAAACAAAATTATACCATACAAATATAGCGCTGTCAAGGAATAAAGCCTGCCGAAAAATTATGTTTACAAAAAAAGGTAAATGTGGCTATTGACACAAATTTTCAGGTGTGATATACTCTAAAGGAACAACAAATTGAGAGGGTAGAGCTTCTATGTTTGCTATAAAAAAAGTAATGATTGTACCTAATATTGCTAAAGACAATAACCTTAATTGTCTGCGTGAAGTGGTAGAATTAATAGGTAATAGAGCAGAGATATATTTAGATGCTATATATTCATCTTACGGCATAGAAAATGTAATTTTTAAAGATAAAGAAACAGCATATAAAGCAGTTGATATGATATTGGTTTTAGGCGGTGACGGGACACTTTTAGCTACTGCTTCTTTAGCTGCAGCCTATGACGTTTGCGTTCTTGGTGTAAATCTAGGCAGACTCGGTTTTTTGGCTGAAGTTGAAAGAAGTGAGATGAAAGACTGTATAGATAAACTGTTTTCAGGACAGTTTGTTATTGAAAAAAGAATGATGCTTTCTGCGTGCGTTGAAAAATTAAATGGCGAAACAATACAGTTTGATGCACTTAATGATATCGTGATAACTAAAGGTATTAATGCAACACTTATGGATTTTGATATGTGCATTTGCAATGAATTTGTTGACGATTATAAATCAGACGGCATTATAATTTCAACACCTACAGGCTCAACTGCATATTCACTCTCAGCAGGCGGACCTATACTTTCTCCACATTTAGAGGCGATTTTAGTAACGCCAATTTGTCCGCATAAACTATATTCAAGAGCGATGGTTGTATCAGGAGATGATTATATCAGCATAAAAACGAAAGCTGATGAGATATTCAGTGCAACCATATTAGCTGACGGACAGAAAAAAGCAGATATCAAAGAAGGCGATAAGCTCACTGTAAAAAAATCAGATAAGGTAACGAAATTAATCAGATTTGACAAAGGATTTTACAGTATATTAAGACACAAACTTATGGGAAAAGATATGTAAACCATACGAAAGAGGAATATTGTTATGAAACAAAAGAGACATACTGCGATTTTAGAGCTTATAGAAAAGTATGAAGTTGAAACTCAGGAGGAACTCGTTGAGCTTTTGATAAAAGAGGGATATAACGTTACTCAGGCAACCGTTTCACGCGATATTAAATCACTCAGGCTTATTAAAACGGTAGGGAAAAATGGTGCATATAAGTACGCTAAGGATGATAATAAAAAAGATGAATCCAAGCAACGTACATTAATAGCTCAGTCTGCTGTGAGTGTTGATTATGCACAAAACATTGTGATAATAAAAACACATTCAGGTATGGCACAGGGTGCTGCTGCAATCATTGATTCGATGAATATGACGGAGATACTTGGAACAATTGCAGGAGATGACACAATTATGTGTGTTGCAAGAACAGAGAAAGAAGCGCTTTTACTTACGTCTAAAATTAAAGCCTTGATGTAATAAGGAGAAATCTCATGATTTATTCTGTAAACATAAAAAATATTGCCTTAATAAGTGATGCACAAATCACCTTTTCTGACGGATTTAACGTTATAACAGGTGAAACAGGAGCCGGAAAGTCTGTACTTATCGGCTCTATTAATATGCTATTAGGCGAAAGAATGAATAAAGACATCATATCAGCGGGCGAATCTGAAGCCGAAGTCAGTGCAGTTTTTTATGTAGAAGACGAAACTGTAATAAATTACATAAAAAGTCTTGATATTGATATAGATGAGACAGGAGAGCTTATTTTGGCGCGCAGACTCCATGAGAGCGGCAGAAACATTTGCAAAATTAACGGAAAACTTGTTAATGTTTCCGCACTTAAGGAATTAGGAAGATATTTAATTGACCTTCACGGACAACATAACAATCAGGCACTTTTGGATAAAAATGCACATATCAGCATTTTAGATAAATTTGCCAAAGACGATATTTCTTTATTATTTGCAGAATATAAAGTGACTTATGAAAATATGCAGAGCTTAAAGAAAGAACTTGAGCAGATTGAAAAAAGCAGTGCCGAAAAGGAACGTAAAATAGATATATTGAATTATGAAATAAACCAAATAAAATCTGCGTCCCCAAAGCCATTTGAAGATGAAGAGCTTAAAAAGAAAAAGGAAATTGCTGACAACTTCAAGAATCTCTGTGCATTAGCGGGCAGAGCATATTATGCTCTTTATGATGACCCTGACGGGAAAAGTGCATACCAGAGCCTGACAGAAACTGCTATGGCACTTTCTGATGCGAGTAAAATAGATGAGAATTTGTCACCTGTTTCGGAAACTGTTGAAGAAATTGTTATAAAAGTTTCTGAAGCGGCAAGGGAATTATGCTCATATCTTGATAATCTCGAAAACGGAATTGAATTTGAGTTTGATATTGATGCAAGACTTGATGAGCTTTATAAACTAAAACGTAAATATGGCGGAAGCTTAGAAGCTGTGCTATCTCATCTTGAAAAATGTGAACAGGAACTTGAAAATATTAATACATCAGAAGAAAAATATCAAAAAGTATTGACAGAGCTCACAAAAGAAAACGCCAAAGCTCTTTCCTTGTCACAAAAGCTTTCCGATATAAGAAAACAAACTGCACAGAAAATTGAAAAGGAAATATGTAAAAATCTCAGTTTCCTTAATATGAATGATGCAAGGTTTGAAGTAAGTATTAAGGAGTGTGAGCTTTCAAAAACGGGTGTTGACGATGTTGAATTTATGCTGACAACTTTATCGGGTGCTCCACCAAGATCGCTTAACAAAATAGCATCAGGCGGTGAGTTATCGCGTATAATGCTTGCGATAAAGACAGTTTTAGCAGAAACCGATATTGTTAAAACTATGATATTTGACGAAATAGATACAGGAGTGAGCGGAGTAGCGGCACAGAAAATAGGAGAAAAGATTAAAGAGCTTTCTAAAACTAAGCAGGTGTTCTGCGTGACACACCTTGCCCAGATTGCATCTATGGCTGATACTCACTTTTTGATAGAAAAAACATCGCAGCAAGGTAAAGTGACGGCAGATGTAGAGCTTTTGGCAGATAGCGGAAGAGTAAATGAGCTTGCACGAATTATAAGCGGAGATAAGGTAACTCAGACGACAATTAAACAGGCACAAGAGATGCTTGGAATATAACAAATTGGCTTATGGTAATTTCAAAAATGCCGTAAGCCTTATTTTGTGAAAAATTTTCAATTTATTTATTTTTTTTGTCGAAAATATATAGACAAATGTATATTTTTGGTGTATAATAATGTTAATTTTAACAGAAAGGTGTGGTTTTCTTTGGAAAAACTCAAGGGTAAAGATTTTATACTTGGCTTGCAACATATGTTTGCAATGTTTGGAGCGACGGTGCTGGTGCCACTGCTAACAGGTCTTGATGTAGCAACAACGCTGCTAATGGCAGGTCTTGGAACACTTCTGTTCCATTTGTTAACAAAAGGTAAGGTTCCCGCGTTCCTAGGTTCATCATTTGCATTTTTAGGTGGATACGCAGCTATAGCACCATTTATCGATGGAGCACCAAATGAAGAGATGCTTCCATATGCATCACTCGGTGTAGTGTTTGCAGGTCTTTTATATCTCGTATTAGCACTTTTATTCAAATTATTTGGTGTTAAGAGAGTAATGAAATTTTTCCCGCCTGTTGTTACAGGTCCTATGATTATAGCAATAGGCTTGATTTTAGCACCATCTGCTATAAATAACTGTGCAACAAACTGGATTTTGGCAATAGTTGCATTTGCAGCAGTTGTAGTATTTAACATTTACGGAAAAGGAATGATAAAAATTGTTCCGATTCTTCTTGGTATTGCAGTTTCAATCATAGTTGCAGTTATTATGCAACTCTGTGGTGTTGAAGTTTTTGACGCAACAAAACTTCAGGCTTTAAAAGATGCAAATTGGGTAGGTATTCCGCTTAATATGAATCAGACAATATTTGCAATCAGTGATTCTTCAAAAGCTATCACTTCAATTATTGCAATTATGCCTATCGCTATTGCTACAATGATGGAACACATTGGTGACATATCAGCTATCAGCTCAACAGTTGGTAAAAACTATATAGAAGATCCGGGTCTTCACAGAACACTTTTAGGTGACGGTTTAGCAACATCACTTTCAGCTATCTTTGGTGGCCCTGCAAACACAACATATGGCGAAAATACAGGAGTTTTAGCTTTAACAAAAGTTTATGACCCTAGAGTAATCAGAATTGCTGCAATTTTTGCTGTAATCTTATCTTTCTCACCGAAAGTAGCAGCACTTATAAGTCTCATTCCTACAGCAATAATCGGTGGTGTTTCACTCATTCTCTACGGAATGATTTCTGCAATCGGTACAAGAAACCTTGTTGAAAATAAAGTTGACTTATCAAAGAGCAGAAACATAATTGTTGCTGCTACAATCTTAGTAACTGCTTTAGGCTTTAATGCAGTTGGCGGTATTTCATTTACAATTGCAGGCGCACCTATCACATTAACAGGTCTTGCAGTTGCTGCTATCTTAGGTATAGTTATTAATACTATTCTTCCGGGTAAGGATTATGAATTCGGCTCAGAGGACAACAAGGAAACAGGCGTAAATTTTAAAGTTTGATTTAAGGAGAAAATAATGAGCAAATTATTTGTAATGGATCACCCTTTGATTATTCACAAGGTTTCAATGCTCAGAAGTAAGGATACACCTGTTAAGGAATTCCGTGAACTCATAAATGAGATTGCACTCTTAATGGGATATGAAGCAACAAAGGATTTAAAGCTTACAGATATCGAGGTTGAAACTCCTTTGATGAAAACAAAGGGACAAATTATAGAAAAACAAGTAGCAATAGTTCCTATTCTTCGTGCAGGTCTTGGTATGGTTGATGCTCTGATGAGCTTGATACCTGCCGCTAAAGTAGGACACATTGGTCTTTATCGTGACCATGAGACACTTCAGCCTGTTGAATATTACTGTAAGTTACCTACAGATATAGAACAAAGACAGGTCTTAGTCTTAGACCCTATGCTTGCAACGGGTGGAAGCTCTGCTGCTGCAATTGAGTTTATCAAAAAACGTGGAGCAAAAAAGATTAAGCTGATGTGCATAATTGGTGCTCCTGAAGGCGTTGAGGCAGTTAGAGAGGCTCATCCTGATGTAGATATATACTTAGGCGCACTTGATGAAAAACTCAATGAGAACGGATATATCCTTCCCGGTCTTGGCGATGCAGGAGACAGATTATTCGGAACATTATAAGATTTTTAATAAAAGAGCTGTTTTGCAAGTTTGTAAGGCAGTTCTTTTTTTGTTATTATTGACAGTATTTATTATCACTGTTATAATATAAACATAAGTCTATTAAAGGAGGGGAAAGTGTGAAGAAAATTAGAGGGGCAATATTTGATTTAGACGGAACTGTGCTTGACTCAATGTATATATGGCCCCAGATAGATGAAGATTTTCTTGCAAGACGCGGAATAATACTTCCTGATGACTATGTAAAAGCAATAGCAGCTATGGGATTTCATGAAATAGCGATTTATACAAAAGAGAGATTTTCGCTGACAGAAACATTAGATGAGATAAAAAAAGAGTGGATGGAAATGTCTGTAATGGCATACGAAACTGCAATAGGTTTAAAACCTGGCGCAAAAGAGTTTCTAGAGCTTTTGAAAGAAAATGATGTAAAGATTTCTGTTGCTACAGCATCAAATGAAATACTTTATGCTCCCGCACTTAAAAATAATGGAATTTATGAATATTTTGATGAGTTCACAACTTTAGCAGAAGTAAAAAACGGAAAAGGATCAAGCGATGTATATTTTAAGGCTGCTGAAAAAATTGGCATTCCTGTAGAAGAATGTGTTGTTTTTGAAGATTTATATGACGGACTGAAAGCAGCCAGAAAAGACGGCTTTTTTACGGTTGGAATTTACGAAAAATATGCGGTGGCTTTAGAAGATGAAATCAAAAAAGAATCAGATATATATATAAAAGATTTTTATGAAATAATGGAAAATAAAAAATTTGCCGATTTGTTAAAAGGACGAAATTAAATGCTTAAAAAAAGTGATATATTAGAAGTGACAATAGAATCAGATAGCGGAAACGGGAGAGGTGTGTGCCATATTGACGGCCTTGCCGTTTTTGTAAACGGTACAACCCGTGGTGATGAAGTAAAAATACGTATTATAAATGTTAAATCAAGCTATGCGGTAGCTGAGCTTTTGTCAGTAATTAAGCCATCAAAAGACAGAAATGATGATTATTGTAAATCTGCAAAAATGTGTGGTGGTTGTGATTTAGCGCACGTTAAATATAATCGCCAATTAGAAATCAAAAAAGAGCACGTTCTTTCCTGTCTTACACGTATAGGAAAGCTTAGTTTGGATGATACCCAGTGTTTTGACACTATTGGAATGGATAACCCATATGAATATAGAAATAAAATGGTTTTCCCAATTGGATATGATAAAAAGAAACATATTACTGGCGGTTTTTATAAAAAAGCATCACACGATATTGTAGAGCTTAAAAGCTGCTCACAGGGGCCAAAGGTTGCAAGTAAATATCTTAATGCCACACTCCAGTATATGAAAGAAAACGGTGTGCTTCCCTATGATGAAAAAACTCATAAAGGGCTTATCAGACGTGTCTTTGTAAGACTTGGACACATCAGCAAAGAAGCGATGGTTGTAATTTCTGCAAATGGAAACTCTATACCAAATCAGGAAAGATTAGTTGAAAAACTATTATCAATAGATGGCGAATACTCTTTAAATAGCATAATTTTAAATGTAAATAAACAGAAAAATAATCTTGTTTTAGGCAATGAAAATATAACTCTTTACGGAAGAGAATACATTTTAGATACACTTTGCGATATAACATATAAGATTTCACCAAATAGCTTTTATCAGATAAATCCCGTGCAGACAGAAATCCTATATAAAAGAGCAATGGAATTTGCCCAGCTAACTGGAAATGAAACTGTAATCGATTTATATTGCGGAATAGGTACAATCTCGCTTATGGCGGCGAAATATGCAGGTAGCGTGATAGGTGTTGAAATAGTGGAGCAGGCAATAAAAGATGCTAAAAATAATGCAAAGGAAAATGGAATTTTAAATGCAGAATTTATTGCAGGCAGCGCAGAAACGATAGCATTAAGTTTAGCAGATAGCGGAAAAAAAGCAGATGTTGTTTTCATCGACCCACCAAGAAAGGGAAGTGATGAAATAACACTTGATTCAATCGCTAAAATGTCACCTGAAAAAATAGTGTATGTGTCTTGCAATCCATCAACCCTTGCAAGAGATTTAGCATACCTAAAAGGTAAAGGCTATGTAACAAAAAAAGTACAACCTGTTGATATGTTCCCAAACACAAGCCATGTGGAGTGTTGTGTGCTACTATGTAGGGAATGATAAAAATATAAAATAAGAAAGGAAGAAAAATATGAATCAATGGCAAGGAAAAAAGTGGTATTGTTATGGAACTTCTATGACAGACCACTCAGTTATAGGGGGGAACATAGGTCCAAGACCTGATGGTACTGCTAACAGTGGCAGAACAGGGTATTATGCAGAAAAACTGAGCAAATTATCAGGACTTATTGAACATAATTTTGGCAAAGCCGGCAGTGGCATCATTCCAAAGCTGCACGGTGAAGACAATATTAAGTCAAGATGTATGCGCCTTTCTGACGGGAAAGCTGAGGCAGATTTAATTACTGTTGAAATTATCCCTAATGACATGAAAGGAGAGCTCGGCGAGGTAACAGATGTATGTGATGAAACTTTCTGTGGCAACCTTAACCAAATCATTGAATATCTCCTCACAAATACAAGGGCAAATGTTGTTATTTTAACTGCATCTAGAAGCCGATATCAGCATGATGATGTTACTATAAAGCATCTGCCTGTAAGCGAAACAATAAAAAAATGGTTAGAATGGGAAGACGCAGTAGCTACTATTTGCAGAATGCATGGTATTCAGTATTGGAATGGTGCAAGTGAAGCAGGTTTGGGATATTATCGTGTAGCTAATGATACCACCTTTGTGCAGGACCAAATACATTTAACAGAAAAAGGCGGAGAAATTCTTGCAAAATACTTTTGGGGAAGACTGAAAAACTTATATCCTAATGATTAAATTATTAGGCAATATAATGAAATTTACATAAATCACATACAGAGTATTCCTTTTCACAAATTTATACATCACAGAATATCATATAATAGATGTAAAATTTGAAAGGAGACATATAATGGAGAATTTTGGCGTTATAATAACGTCACTTACAGGGCTTTTAGTGATAGGTATCACAATAGTTCTATTTGTATATATATATCGCGCGAAGTCTTTTACACCAACAGAGGACAAAGATGTTCAACTGGAAAAAGTAAATAAACTGCTAAATCCGTTTGGATTTGGCTATGATATGGGACAGGACGTTTTCTTTTCACTTAAGGACTGTCCTCAAAGAAAGGTAGGCTATTGTCAGCTTTATGATGAAGGCTCGCCTTTTTTTAATATGGTTATGGACTGCGAGCCTGTAACGTTTTACCATGAGGGAAAACAATGGCTTATTGAGTTTTGGAAAGGGCAGTATGGAATAACAACAGGAGCAGAAGTCGGAATATATAACGCAGAAATTAAAGATGATGAACAAGATTTTTCAAATACATTCTATGAATGTGCAAAAAAAGATGAAGAAATGCCGATGTCCATTACTTTATACAAAAACGGCAGGGAGCTTTTTAAACGCTCGGGCAGACATTGGTGGCTTACAGGTTTTTTACTCGGTGAGTTTTCTGAAAAAGACGAGCTTACAGCAGGCATTAGAATAAAATTTCCAACAAAAAGTATGCGTGATGCTTTTTTAGATGCTCTTTACGATGTCGGCTACGGTTGCGATCAAATAAGTACGGTTGGCACATCTGTAGGTATAAAGTTTGAGATTCCCAAAACAGTTCAGCCAAGTACTCAAAAAGGCGTACAGGAAGATTTAGTTCAGGCGATTAATGAAAATAACTGTAAGCTTTTTGAAGCCGTAACAAAGAAATATCCGGATACTTTAGATAAAATTGAATATATTATGGCTTTAGAGCCAAACCTTACGGACATACTGTTTAAATCACTTTATAGCAATGATTTCTATAAGGCAGGGCTAAAAAAGTACGATGTGGCAGGTGGATAAATAAGATGCCACTCGTATTAAAAAGACTTAAAAAAGTTTATGAAAATTCAAAGATAATCAATTATGATGATTCTTCAAAGTTTATTATAATGAGTGACTTACACAGAGGTCAGGGTGGCAACAACGACAATTTTACTCAAAATAAAAACTTATTTATAGGAGCTATGGAGCATTATATTGAAAATGGCTATACCTATATAGAAGCTGGCGATGGCGATGAGCTTTGGGAAAACAGGCATATAGATAAGATAATAAGCTCAAACTGTGATATTTTTTCTGTAATTGCAAAAATGTATAAAAAGAAAAGATTTCATATGATATACGGCAATCATGATATTATAAAGAAAAACAAGAAATTCAGAAAAAAGAATTTTCAAGCCTTTTATAACGAATGTATGATGAAAGCTGTAAGTCTTTTTCCTCGGATTGAAGTAGGTGAGGGAATAGTTTTAAAACATAAAAAAAGCAAAAATGAAATATTTATAACTCATGGTCATCAAGGAAGTCTGTTAAACGACATTTTATGGCCTCTGGCAAGATTTTTAGTGAGGTATGTGTGGAAGCCTTTAGAAAATATTGGTTTCATAGAACCAAACAAGTCGCAAGGCCCTGTTTCAGATGTAAAAAAGCTTAACAAAAAACTTTCCGAATTTGCAAAAACGGAAAATAAGATTTTAATCTGTGGCCACACTCATCAAATGAAATTCCCCAATCCGAAAGAAGATTTATATTTCAACTGCGGAAGTTGTGTGCATCAGGGGTATATTACAGGAATAGAAGTTGAGAATGGAGAAATTTCTTTGGTAAAATGGTCAGTTATGCTCAAAAAAGACAGAAGCCTTTATGTTGGGAAAGAAGTAATCAAGGGTCCAGAAAAGATTTCTGACTACTACAAAAAATGAAATTCCAGCTGTGTTGAAATTCATTTTTTAGTGCTTTTAATTACTCAAAATAATATTTTTTGAAAAAAATCAATATCTTTTTTTCAAAATTCTATTGACAAGAAAGAAAAAACAGTGTAAAATATAATTGCTAAATATATGACGAAACAAAGACACCCCGTAAAAGTATAGCCTTATTTGTACTTTTAAGGGGTGTCTCTGCGTAAATAATAAAACGGGATGTAATGTCTTACATCCCGTTTTATATTAATTATGATATAATTTTTGTGATTGATATTTTGGTTCGTATGTTAAGTTCACACCCAATTTGTGGAACACTTTTTCGTCAACTTTTGAAAGTATAACACTTGAGTGAGCTTCACATCCGCGTAGCTTAGTAAGCTGACTCATTGCTAAAGCGGCCTCAGGATTTGTTGCAGCGCACATAGCAAGAGCGATTAGTGTTTCATCGGTATGAAGACGTGGGTTTTTATTACCCATATGATTAACCTTTAGCTCTTGGATAGGCTCAATAGCAGTTGGCGAAATCAAAAGAGCCTCGTCTTTAATTCCTGCAAGGTGTTTTAATGCGTTTAGAATAACAGCAGCAGATGAACCTAAAAGTGAAGAAGTTTTTCCTGTTATCATAGTTCCGTCGCTGAGCATCATTGCCATAGCAGGAGCACCGGTTTCGTTTTCACGGTCTAAGGCAGCTTTTACGACAGGCCTGTCCTTTGTTGTGATACCTAATCTATTCATTATAAGCTCAATCTTATATACTTCTTCCTGCTCGCTTGTTCCCTGACGTACACCGCAACAGGCATTGTAATAACGTCTTATTATCTCCTGTTTTGAAGCATCATAAACTGCATCGTTGTCTGTGATGCAATAGCCTGCCATATTAACACCCATATCCGTAGGACTCTTATATGGAGATTCGTCCATTATCTGCTTAAACATCGTATTTAAAACAGGGAAAATTTCAATATCTCTGTTATAATTTACAGTTGTCTTGCCATATGCTTCTAAATGGAACGGGTCAATCATATTGACATCATCAAGGTCAGCCGTTGCTGACTCATATGCAAGGTTAACAGGATGATAAAGCGGAAGATTCCACACGGGGAACGTTTCAAATTTAGCATATCCTGATTTAATACCACGTTTGTGGTCGTGATAGAGCTGAGAAAGACAAGTTGCCATTTTTCCGCTACCCGGTCCTGGTGCAGTAACAACAATTAAAGAACGAGTTGTTTCAATATAATCATTTTTTCCATAGCCATCATCACTGACAATCAAAGGAATATTTGCAGGATAATCAGCAATAGGGTAGTGTTTATAGACCTTAACACCTAAAGAGGTGAGCCTTTTTGAAAACAAATCAGCCGTTGGTTGTGAATTATAATGAGTGATAACAACACTTCCAACATAAAGACCAATTTCCCTTAAAGTATCAATAAGCCTTAATGCTTCCAAATCATATGTAATGCCAAGATCGCCACGAACTTTGTTTTTTTCGATGGCATTTGCACTGATTACAATAACAATTTCCGCCTGGTCTTTAAGCTCTAATAGCATTTTAATTTTACTGTCAGGCTTAAATCCGGGAAGAACACGTGATGCATGGAAATCATCAAATATCTTTCCACCAAATTCCAAATAGAGTTTTCCGCCAAAACGAGAAATACGGTCACGGATGTTTTGTGACTGCATTTTTAAATATTTGTCATTATCAAATCCAATTTTATTCATGGCGGCCTCCAAACCTTTTTTATTAAAAAACTATTAACATTTTAATTATATCATTTGTACATTTTCTTTTCAAGTTAATTTTGATAAAAATTTAATGAATTTCTATAATTTGGAGATATACTTCCATATTTACTAAAAAATATATACAAATATGGTATAAATTTATTGATAATATTATAAAAAAAAGACTCAAAACCACTTGATAAATTTTTGTCAATGTTGTATAATTAAAGCATAATGTTCAGTTAAAACGATAAAGTATGCTAAAAAATGCGTTTTTAATACTTTATATAACAACATAAGAAAAAATTATTTTTAAAATCCAAAAATGCTAAAATGTAAGGATGGTATTTATGAGCAGAAAGATAACTATTATCGGTGCAGGAAGTGTAGGATCAACAATAGCATATGCATTATCTTTTACAGATGTTGCATCAGAGATTGTTATGATTGATGTAAATGAGAAAAAAGTCGCAGGCGAAGTTATGGATATTTCGCAAGGGACTTGCTTTAGAACTCCTATCTCAATTGCTGCAGGGGATTATGAGGATGCTAAGGATTCCGACATAGTCATAATTACTTCGGGAATAGCACGTAAGCCCGGGCAGACAAGAATTGAGCTAACTCAGACAAATGTGGAGATTATGAAATCTATAACACCACAGATTGTTAAAGCTGCACCATATGCAAAATATATCATAGTTTCTAATCCTGTTGATATTATGACATATGTATTTACAAAAATTTCAGGTATCCCTGAAAGGCAGGTTATCGGCTCAGGTACTTCACTTGATACTGCAAGACTTCGTACAGGTATATCAAATCATTTTAACGTTGCTAAACAAAATATTCATGCATACGTTTTTGGCGAACACGGCGATACATCGTTTATTCCGTGGTCAGCAGCACTCGTTTCAGGCATGCATGTTGATGAATATTATCAGCTTATGAAGAGCAGAGCACCTCAGTATCCTGAAATAGATAAAGACGCAATGCTTCAGTATGTTCAAAAGTCAGGCGGAGAGATTATTGCAAACAAAGGCGCAACTTTTTATGCTGTTTCAACCTCAGTTGTCAATCTTTGCAGTGTGCTCGTTGCCGCATATCCTTCAATCACGACTGTATCAACAATGATGCACGGTGAATACGGAATTGAAGATGTTTGTCTTTCAACACTTAATTTAGTTGGTCCAAATGGTGCAATCGGTAAACTTCCTATGAATCTTACTGATGAAGAAACTGAACGCTTACACAAAAGTGCCAATGCATTAAAAGACGTTATCAGACAGATTGATTTAGATATATAATAGAAACTTCTATATCATCAAGAAAGGAAAGGATAATGATGAAGTACAGTTACTATCCGGGGTGTACACTCAGAACAAAGGCAAAAGATTTAGATGCCTATGCTAAACTTTCTGCTAAAGCCTTAGGTTTTGAGCTCGAAGAAATTTCTGATTGGCAATGCTGCGGCGGCGTATATCCGCTTGGCTCAGATGAAATTGCATCTAAGCTATCTTCAGTACGCGCATTAGCCGATGCAAAAGAAAAAAATCAGGAGCTTGTTACTTTGTGTTCTGCTTGTCATCACGTTTTAAAAAGAGTTAATGACGATATGAAAAATGTCGAAGATATAAGAACGAGAGCCAATAATTATATGGCTTTGGAAACTCCGTATGCAGGTGAAACAAACGTTTTGCACTTTTTGGAGATTTTACGTGACCGAGTTGGCTTTGACACAATAAAAGAAAAGGTTACAAATCCACTCACGGGAAGGAAGATAGGCGCATATTACGGATGTCTGCTTCTTCGCCCAGGTAAAATTATGGGTTTTGACAACCCTGAAAATCCAACAATTATTGAAGATTTTATCCGTGCAATTGGTGCAGAACCTGTAATCTATCCTTATAGAAATGAATGCTGCGGAGGATATATCTCATTAAAAGAAAAAGAAATGACGGAAAGTATGTGTGATAAAATTATGAAAAGCGCTAAAGGCTTTGACGCAGATGCTCTTTGCACAGCTTGTCCACTTTGCCTTTATAATTTAAACAATAGCAAAGCTAACAAAATCCCTGTAGTGTATTTTACAGAGCTTTTGGCTGAAGCTTTGGGAGTAAAGGAGGCAGCTTTAAATGAGTAGTGTAAAAAACAGTGCCGAAAGAATAAGAGAAATCAGCGGAGCTGACCCCTTAAAATGTATGAAATGCGGTAAATGTAGTGCAACCTGCCCTGCATTTAATGAAATGGACATCAAGCCACATCAGTTTGTATCATATGTAATAAATGAAGATATTGAAGAACTTGTAAATTCAAAGTCCTTATGGAAATGTCTTTCTTGCTTTGCTTGTATTGAAAGATGTCCGCGTAATGTTCAGCCGGGTAAGCTCATAGATGCGGCAAGACAGCTTGTTGTACGTGCAAAAGGACAGAATTATTTGCTTGCTGATGAAATTCCCCAGCTTTTAGATGATGAAATTCCCCAGCAGTTGTTAGTTAGTGCATTCAGAAGATACAGGAGGTAAGCGGTATGCAGAGAATTGGTGTATTTGTCTGCCATTGCGGAAGCAATATTGCCGCTACGGTAGATGTAAAAAAGGTAACAGAGATAATCGCAAATGAACCGGGTGTAGTTCATAGCGAGGACTATCAGTATATGTGCTCAGAGGCAGGTCAGGAAAAGATTATAAGTGCTGTAAAGGATAAAAACTTAACAGGCATTGTTGTTTGTTCCTGTTCACCTCGTATGCACGAAACAACATTCAGAAAAGCAGCAGAAAAAGCGGGCTTAAATCCCTATATGGTTGAAATAGCTAATATCCGTGAGCATTGTTCATGGATTCACAAAGATATGGAAGAAGCAACCGAGAAGGCTATAATCTTAGCCCGTGCTGCAGTAGCTAAAGTAAACTTAAATACTCCGCTTAAACCGGGTGAAAGCTTAGTAACAAAAAGAGCACTCATTATTGGCGGTGGTATTGCAGGTATTCAGACTGCACTTGATATTGCAGATGCAGGCTATGAAGTTGATATAGTAGAAAAGACACCATCAATCGGTGGAAGAATGTCACAGCTTGATAAAACTTTCCCGACACTTGACTGTTCTGCTTGTATCTTAACGCCTAAAATGGTCGAAGCTTCAGCTCATGAAAAAATTAATATCTACACATATTCAGAAGTTGAGAAGGTTTCAGGCTTCGTCGGTGATTTCACTGTTGATATCCGCAAAAAAGCAAGATATGTAGATATGAATAAATGTACAGGCTGTGGTGCTTGTATGGAGAAATGTCCATCTAAGAAAAGCCTTTCTGAGTTTAACAGAGGCTTAAATACAAGACCTGCTATTTACACGCCATTTGCTCAGGCTATTCCAAACGTACCTGTAATTGACCCTGAGGCGTGCATTAAGCTGAAATCTGACAAGTGCGGACTATGTTCAAAAATCTGTCAGGCAGGCGCAATTGATTATTGTCAAAAAGATGAAATCGTAACAGAAAAATACGGCGCAATCGTTGTTGCAACGGGCTTTGACACAATAAATCTTGATAAATATGATGAATATGCATATAGTCAGTCAAAAGACGTTATCACAAGCTTAGAGCTTGAACGTGTTATGAATGCTGCAGGTCCGACAAAAGGCCACTTAGAAAGACTCTCTGACGGAAAAGCTCCAAAAGAAATCGTATTTATTCAGTGCGTGGGAAGCCGTTGCTCTGACGACAGAGGAAAGCCATATTGCTCAAAAATATGCTGTATGTACACAGCTAAACACGCAATGCTCATCCGTGATAAATATCCGGACGTTAATGTAACAGTATTCTATATTGACGTACGTACACCAGGTAAAAACTTTGATGAGTTTTACAGACGTGCCGTTGAACAGTACGGTGTCAATTATATTAAAGGTCAGGTAGGAAAGGTTATACCGCAGCCTGACGGAAAATTGTTAGTTCAAGGTTCAGACCTTTTAGATAACAAACAGATTTTAAAAGAAGCTGATATGGTGGTGCTTGCTACTGCAATCGAGCCTAACCCTGATGTCAGAAAGATTGCAACAATGCTCACAGCTTCAATAGATACAAATAATTTCTTAACAGAAGCTCATGCTAAGCTCCGTCCTGTAGAATCACCTACAGCGGGAATATTCTTATCTGGTGTTTGTCAGGGACCTAAAGATATCCCTGAAACTGTAGCACAAGCTGGTGCTGCTGCAGTTAAGGCAATCGGACTGTTAGCTAAGGATAAGCTTTTAACAAACCCGTGTACAGCACAATCCGATATATTGCTCTGTAACGGCTGTTCAGCATGCCAGAATGTATGTCCTTATGGTGCTATCAGCTATGAAGACAAGGAAATTAATGATCATGGAATCCGCGAAATTCGCAGAGTGGCATCTGTAAACAGCGCGCTTTGTCAGGGCTGCGGAGCTTGTACGGTTACATGTCCGTCAGGCGCTATGGACCTTTTAGGATTCTCTAACAGACAGTTGATTTCGGAGGTGGATGCAATATGTCTATAGAAGCAAACGGTGAATTCAGACCGAAAATAGTAGCTTTTTGTTGTAACTGGTGCAGTTATGCAGGTGCAGATTTAGCAGGCAGTAGTCGTTTAGGCTATCCTGCTGATGTTAAAATAATAAGAGTGCCTTGTTCTTGCCGTGTTAACCCGATGTTCATTTTAAGAGCATTTGAAAAGGGCGCAGATGGTGTTATCATATGCGGTTGTCATCCCGGTGATTGCCACTATTCAACTGGTAACTACTATGCAAGAAGACGTATGACACTTCTTTTCTCTATGCTAGATTATCTTGGTATAGAAAAAGACCGAGTACGTGTAGAATGGGTATCAGCGGCTGAGGGCGTTAAATTCTCACAGACAATGAATGAGTTTGTAGAGCATGTTAAAGCGCTTGGTAAAAACGTCAGATTGGGGGATTTAAGATGCAAGAACTAGTAAATCGCGCTAAAGAACTTTTAGCTGACGGAACAGTAGAAAGAGTATTAGGCTGGAAAAACGGCGATATGAATTATAATCCTGAGCCGGCATTTTTTGAAAATGAAGAAAGCCTTAAGGATTTCGTATATGACGGATTTTGTGGTGCTAACTTAAGTAAATATATGATACAAGCAAGTAAGCTTGACGGGAAAACATTAGTGTTTTTAAAGCCTTGCGACACATATAGCTTCAATCAGCTTATGAAAGAATACAGAGTAAACCGTGACAAAGCCTATATCATTGGTGTAGGCTGTAAAGGAAAACTTGATATCGAAAAGATAAAAAAAGCCGGAATTAAAGGTATTTTAAAAATCGAAGGTGCAGGTTTTAGCGATAAAGCCGAAACCTTAAAGATTGAAACAATATATGGAGACAAGGAAATTGCATATAAAGATGCAATGCTTGAAAGATGCTATGTTTGTAAAGGCAAAGACCATATGATTTATGATGAAGTAATCGGTGAATCAGAAGATACGTGCATTAAAGACCGTTTTGATGAAGTTTCAAAGATTGAGGCGATGAGCCCCGAGCAAAAGTTTGAGTATTTCAAAGAAGAACTCTCAAAATGTATAAGATGTAATGCTTGCAGAAATGTTTGTCCTGCTTGTTCTTGCCGTAAATGCGTGTTTGACAGCAACAAATTTGATGAAGCAAGAAAAGCAAATTCTGATTCTTTTGAAGAAAAAATGTTCCACATCATTCGTGCATTCCACGTTGCCGGAAGATGTACAGACTGCGGCGAATGCTCAAGAGTATGCCCACAAGGAATACCGCTTCATCTGTTTAACAGAAAGTTTATAAAAAATATAAACGAGCTCTATGGTAACTATCAGGCAGGAAAGGACATTGAAGAAAAATGTCCGCTCACTGATTTCACTTTTGATGATGCAGAGCCGAGCATTGTAAAAGAAAGGGGATAATGTATGTTTAAGATAGCAAAAGAAAATCTTACGGCATTATTCCGTGAGATTACAAAAACTCAGGAGCTATATCTTCCTGTTAATAAAGCAGGGCAGACAAACTTTGCCGTATGGGCTGAAGATGAAAATATTGACCTTGATACACTTAAAACTGTTAAGTCAGCAAAAGATATATTCTTCCCACAGTCGGAAACACTTTATACCTGCAAAACAAATGGAAAAAATATAGAGATTAAACCTGAAGAACTCCAAAGTCAGAAGTTTGTTGCTTTCGGTATGAAAGCCTGTGACGTAAAAGGTATTGAGGTTTTAGATAAGGTTTTCCTAGCAGAGCCTGTAGATACTTTCTATAAAGCAAGAAGAGATCACGGAACTATAGTGGCTTTAGCTTGCAGCGAACCTGAGGAAAGTTGTTTCTGTAAGGTTTTCGGAATTGATGCAGGAGAGCCGGTAGCTGACGTAAGATTAACAAAAGTTGGCGAGAGCTATGTATGGGAATCACTTACCGAAAAAGGCGAAGAACTTACTCAAAGCGTTAAGTCAGTTTTAGAAGATGGTGCTGACGAAAACCAACTAGAGACAGAAAAAGAAAATATAAGAAAAATAATAGATAAGCTTCCATATTCAAATCTTTCATTAGAAGGATTTGGTGGTAATGCATTAGACGAAAAGTTTAATTCAGAGCTTTGGGAACAGCTTTATAAACCATGCTTAGCATGCGGAACTTGCACTTTTGTATGTCCGACTTGTCAGTGCTATGACATTAAAGATTATAAAACAAGTAACGGCATCAAGAGATATCGCTGCTGGGATTCTTGTATGTACTCTGACTTTACAATGATGGCACATGGCAATAACAGAACAAGCCAGATGCAGAGATTCCGCCAGAGATTTATGCACAAATTAGTATATTTCCCTGAAAATAATGATGGTATGTATTCATGTGTAGGTTGTGGCAGATGTGTTGAAAAGTGTCCCTCCGCACTGAATATTGTAAAAGTCATTAAGGCATTTAACAAACAAGGAGGGGAAAAATAATGTGCGATTGTAACTGCCATGAAAATTATAATTTAGATACACTTATTCCAATGGTTGGGGTTATCACGGACATTCGTCAGGAAACTCCCGATGTTAAGACGTTCAGAGTAAATGCACCGGGTGGAGGCAAGCTTTTTGAGCATATGCCCGGCCAGTGTGCAATGCTTTGCGTACCTGGAATAAGCGAAGCGATGTTTTCTATTACATCGTCACCAACTAACAAAGAATATCAGGAATTCAGTATAAAAAAATGTGGTGAACTCACAGATTATCTTCACACGTTAGAAGTGGGCGACCAGATAACTGTAAGAGGACCATATGGAAATAATTTTCCTGTGGAAACTGAATTAAAGGGCAAAAACCTCCTATTTATAGCGGGTGGTATAGGTTTAGCGCCGCTTCGTTCAGTTATTAATTATGTAATTGATAACAGAGATAACTACGGTACAGTAGATATTCTTTACGGCTCACGTTCGGCTGATGATTTAGTTCAGCTTAAGGAAATAAAAGAGCTATGGATGAATACACCGGGTGTAAACGTTCATCTCACAATTGACCGCGAGCAAGAAGGATGGGACGGTCATGTTGGATTTGTTCCTGCATATTTAAAGGAACTTGATTTTTCAAATGACAAAACAGCTTTAGTCTGCGGCCCGCCGATTATGATTAAATTCGTTTTAGCGGCACTAAAAGAAATGGGATTTGAAAACAAACAGGTTTATACAACCTTAGAGCTTCGTATGAAATGCGGTGTTGGTAAATGCGGCAGATGTAATATCGGCTCAAAGTATGTTTGCAAAGATGGTCCCGTATTCCGCTTTGATGAGATAGAAGAACTTCCACCTGAATATTAATAGAAAGGATTGGTACGATATAATGGAAAATATGGTTAATGTATATTTTTTCGGCAAACGCTACAGTGTGCCTGCTGACCTTACAATTATGACAGCAATGGAATATGCTGGTTATACTTTATCAAGAGGTTGCGGTTGTCGTCATGGTTTTTGCGGCGCGTGCGCTACAATATATAGAATAAAAGGTCAGAACGAGCTTAAGACTTGTCTTGCTTGTCAGACTCAGGTCCAAGAGGGAATGTATGTTGCAAGTATTCCTTATTTCCCTTCTGATAAGAGAACTTATGAAATAAAATATATTCGCCCAAAGCAGCAGATTATGATGGAGTTATATCCTGAAATTTATGCGTGTATCGGCTGTAATGCCTGCACTAAGGCTTGTACTCAGGACTTAAATGTAATGCAGTATATTGCATATGCGCAAAGAGGCGAGTTTGAAAAATGTGCAGAAGAATCTTTTGACTGTGTAGCTTGCGGATGTTGTATGACACGTTGTCCTGCAGGAATTTCTCATCCAATGGTAGGGCTTTTGTCACGTCGCCTCACAGGTAAATATATTGCTCCCCAGGCAGAACACCTTAAAAACAGAGTAGAGGAAATCAACAAAGGCGAATTTGATGAATTAATTGAGCAGATTATGCAAAAACCAATTACAGAAATGCAAGAACTTTATAATACAAGAGAAATTGAGAAATAAGGAGGGAAATCTATGTACACATCTGAAATGCTTGAATCACTAAAAAAGGTAGAAGCTACAAGAGAACAGCGTATTAAGACAGAGCCGAGAAGAATGACGGCTGATGAAAAAGATGCCCTTCTTAAAGAGTATCATCCTGATTATAGACCGGAAGGCTTTAAAGAAATTAAAATCGGTGCAAATAAAGGACAAAAAGCTCCCGCTGAGCTTTCAGATTTGCTTCATTCAAACAGCAGACTTTTAGGTGTAGATATTGATATTAACAAGGTTGACTATGATGTTGATGTTTTAGTAATCGGCGGCGGTGGTGCAGGCTCATCTGCAGCTATTGAAGCACACGAAGCCGGAGCAAACGTTATGATTGTTACTAAGCTCAGAATAGGCGATGCCAACACAATGATGGCAGAGGGGGGTATTCAGGCAGCAGACAAAGAAAACGATTCACCTGTTCAGCACTATTTAGATGCATTCGGTGGCGGTCACTTTGCAGCTCGTCCTGAGCTTCTTCGTCGCTTGGTTATGGAAGCTCCCGATGCAATAAGATGGCTTAACGAGCTTGGTGTAATGTTTGATAAGGATGCTGACGGAAGAATGGTAACAACTCACGGCGGCGGTACTTCAAGAAAAAGAATGCATGCCTGCAAGGACTATTCAGGTGCAGAAATAATGCGTACCCTGCGTGATGAAGTAATCAACAGAAAAATACCTGTTGTCGAATTTACTTCTGCAGTAGAATTAATAAAAGACGATAAAGGTCAGGTTGCAGGTGCAGTTTTATTAAATATGGAAACAGGAGATTATTCTGTTGCTAAAGCTAAAACTGTTATAATTGCAACTGGCGGTGCAGGAAGACTTCACTATCAGAACTTCCCGACATCAAATCATTATGGTGCAACAGCTGACGGATTGGTACTCGCATACCGTGCAGGTGCTCCGCTTCTTTATCAGGATACAATTCAGTATCACCCGACAGGTGTAGCATTCCCATCACAGATTTTTGGTGCGTTAGTTACTGAAAAAGTAAGATCACTTGGTGCTATGCTTGTAAATAAAGATGGTGAGGCTTATGCTCATCCTCTAGAGACAAGAGACGTTTCAGCTTCTGCAATCATCCGTGAATGTGCAAATGGCAGAGGCGTAGATACGCCACTTGGCAGCGGTGTATGGCTTGATACTCCAATGATTGAAATAATCGGTGGAGAAGGCACAATCGAAAAGAGAATTCCTGCAATGTTCCGTATGTATATGAACTACGGCATTGATATGAGAAAAGTTCCGATTCTTGTATATCCGACACTTCACTATCAGAACGGTGGTGTTGAAATTGGTGGAGAAGGCTTTACTAAAGCAATTTCAAACCTTTTAGTTGCAGGTGAGGCTGTTGGCGGTATACACGGCAGAAACAGACTTATGGGTAACTCTTTATTAGATATAATAGTATTTGGTAGAAATGCAGGTAAAGCGGCAGCTAAAAAAGCTAAAGACGTTTCACTTGGTGCTATGACACTTTCACATGTTGACGACTATGCAAAGGAATTAGAAAACGCAGGTATCGAAACAGGAGATGTTTCACCGCTTTTACTTCCTAAATATGCACGTCACGAAAGATAAGGAGTGAGTTTAAGTGACAATTATAGAAAGCATTATTAATCCAAGCTCGGTTGCAGTAATTTTAGCAGGTGCCTTTTTTATCTGCTTGCTCGGTTATTTGCTCGGAAGAATAGAAATCAAAGGCATATCTTTAGGAACAGCTGGTGTTTTCCTTATAGCATTACTCTTTGGTTATCTATTTACACTCGATGGACTTCAAACAATTCCTATTTTAAAGAAGTTCATTATTGAAAGTGCTGATGCATCTTCGGTAGATTTGTATAACTTTATAGGCGATGTTGGTCTAATTCTTTTTGTTACATCCGTTGGTTCAATTGCAGGACCAAATTTTTTCCGTAATTTAAAGAAAAATATTAAAACATATGTCCCGATGGGTGCAATTATTATTATTGTCGGAGCGTTGTTAACAGTAGTTTTTGCAATGATTCCGGGTATCGGTTCATCATTTGCAAGCGGAGTTTTATCAGGTGCATTAACATCAACCCCTGCCTTTTCAGCTGCTAAACAGGTAGCTGGCGATAATTCAGGTATGGTTGCACTTGGTCAGGCTGTTTCATATCCTTTTGGTGTTGTAGGTGTTGTGTTGTTTGTTCAGATTATGCCTAAAATCTTAAAAGCAGATATGGCAAAAGAAAGAGCATTAATTACAACAGAAACTTCATCAAAAAAATCAGGCAGTGCTGATGATGCAGCTGATGCTGCAGAAGGTACAGTAATAGAGGATACTTCTAAGAAGCGTTTTTCTATTGATGGATTTGGTCTTGCTGCATTTGGTTTAGCTGTTGTGCTTGGAATTTTTTTAGGCACAATTAAAATACCTCTTACAAGTGCAGGCTATAGCGGAGCATGTTTCTCACTTGGCATGACAGGCGGGCCGCTTATTATGGCGCTTATTCTTGCTCATTTTGGTCATATAGGACCTATCAGCCTCAAAATTGATGACCGTACACTTAAAGTATTCAGAGAATTTGGTCTTATGCTTTTCTTAATTGGTGCAGGTGTTGATGGCGGTGTTCAGCTTGTTTCACAGATTCAAAGCTCACCATATGGTATAGCAATTGTTCTATATGGTTTCCTTGCAGGTATTGTTATTACAGTAATCCCAATGGTTGTTGGATATATATTTGCAAGAAAAGTTTGCAAGCTTCCACTTTTAAATACACTTGGTTCAATTACGGGCGGAATGACTTCAACTCCTGCTTTAGGAACTCTTATAGGTGTTGCAGGAACGGATGATGTTGCCTCTGCTTATGCATCAACATATCCGTTGGCACTTGTTTTAATTGTGCTTTCATGTCAGTTTATAGGTGTTTTATTATAAAATAATAATTGATATAATGTATACGGGAGATAATCTTCCGTATACATTAGTATAAAGGAGAATTGCAATGCGCGAAATTAATGTAAGTAAGCTTACAGATGTAATCGAAAAGCTTTGTATAGATGCAAACAATCATCTTCCCGAAGATGTGAAATGCGCCATTAAAAACTGCAGAGCCTGTGAAGATGGTGAAATCGCAAAAGGTGTACTTGATAATATAATAGAAAATTTTGAAATTGCAGATAGTGAAAACGTTCCCATTTGTCAGGATACGGGAATGGCTTGTGTATTTTTGGAAATTGGTCAGGACGTTCACTTTGTTGGCGGAGATTTAACTGATGCTATCAACGAGGGTGTAAGACGTGGCTATGACAAAGGATACCTGAGAAAATCAGTTGTAGCGGACCCTGTTAGAAGAGGAAATACGGGAGATAATACTCCTGCTATGATTTATACAGAAATAGTACCGGGCGAAAACGTTAAAATCACAGTTGGTCCAAAGGGCTTTGGCAGTGAAAATATGAGTAGAATTATGATGTTTAAGCCTTCACATGGCATTGAAGGAATCAAAAATTTCATTTTAGAAACTGTTGAAATTGCAGGTCCAAATCCGTGTCCTCCAATGGTTGTAGGTGTAGGTATAGGCGGTACATTTGATAAAGCGGCATTACTTGCTAAAAAGGCATTGATGAGACCGATTGACTCATCCAATCCTGACCCATACTATGCAGATTTAGAAAAAGAAATGCTTGAAAAAATCAATAATTTAGGCATTGGTCCGCAAGGCTTTGGCGGAAAAACAACCGCAATTGGCTTAAATATCGAAACAATGCCGACCCATATTGCAGGTATGCCGTGTGCGATTAATATTAATTGCCACGTAACACGACATAAGACGGAGGTGATATAACATATGGCAAGAAAAATTACACTTCCATTAACAGAAGAGCTTGCAAAATCATTAAAAATGGGTGAAGAGGTTTTAGTAACAGGTACGATATATACATCTCGTGATGCAGGACACAAAAGAATGTGCGAGACACTCGCTAATGGCGAAGAACTTCCATTTGACCCAAAAGATGCTACGATCTATTATGTTGGACCAACTCCTGCTAAACCAGGTCAGGTAATTGGCTCAGCAGGTCCTACAACAAGTGGTAGAATGGATGCGTATGCACCGACTATGATGTCAGTTGGAGCAAGAGGTATGATAGGAAAAGGCGCGCGTCTTCCCGAAGTGATAGATGCTATGAAAAAATACAAAGGTGTTTATTTTGGAGCAATTGGCGGTGCAGGTGCACTCCTTGCTAAATGTATAAAAAAAGCAGAGCTTATTACATATGAAGACTTAGGTGCCGAAGCATTAAGGAAGCTTTATGTTGAAGATATGCCGCTTGTTGTAATCATAGATAGTGAGGGAAATAACCTTTACGAAAAAGGTAGAGAAACATATTTAAACGGCAAAAACAATTAAAAAAATAATCTTTTATTAAAGTAACTTTCATAATTTATATAGGTCGTGTCAAACATTCAAATTGGATTAGCACGGCCTTTTTTAAAATAAACATTTGAAAAGGAGAATTCATAATGAAGATTTCAGAGATAAAGGAAATTTTAAATGCCGAAGTTTTAACGGGGGAAGAATTATTAGACACAGAAGTGATTGCAGCATGCGGAAGTGACCTCATGAGTGACGTTTTAGCTTTTGTAAAGGATCAGGCATTACTTTTAACAGGTCTTTTAAATCCGCAGGTAATCAGAACAGCAGAAATGCTTGATATGAAAGCAATAATATTTGTAAGAGGAAAAAAACCTGAAGAAAGTGTAATTGATCTTGCAGAAGAAAGGAAACTTATTCTTCTTTCAACAGAACTGCCCCTTTATGTTGCATGCGGAAAGCTTTACTCAAGTGGTCTTAATGCAGAGAAATAGGAGGTTTGATAGCTATGGCAAATGAAATATCAAAACGTTTCATTGTTGATGGTGATGATTTCACAGCTGCAGGCGGAACATCAGGAGCTGTAAAACAGATGCTTAAGCAACTTGGAATAAGCCCTGAGATTATAAGACGAGTTGCGATTGCTATGTATGAAGGTGAAATCAACATGGTAATCCATGCAAATGGTGGATATATTGATGTAATCATCACACCTGAACAAATTAAGATAATTCTTGCAGACAACGGGCCTGGAATTCCAAATGTTGATATGGCAATGCAAGAGGGATATTCTACGGCAAGCGAAAAAGTAAGAGAGCTTGGATTTGGTGCAGGTATGGGCCTTCCCAATATGAAGAAATATACCGATGAAATGAAAATCACAACAGAAGTAAACAAAGGTACTACAGTAGAACTTGTTATACACATAAAATAATATATAGTAAATGTTTAAAGGAGGGTGATTTTGGTATTATGAAATACTATCATTCCGTAACATTGAACGTAGATAGATGTAAAGGTTGTACAAACTGTATAAAAAAATGTCCGACAATGGCAATAAGAGTACAGGGTGGTAGAGCCAAGATAATTAAAGAAAAGTGTATTGATTGCGGTGAATGTATAAGAGTATGTCCATATCATGCAAAAAAAGCCATAACGGATACCTTTGCAATAATGGAAAATTTCGACTATAACGTTGCTTTGGTAGCACCGGCGTTTTATGGTCAGTTCAGCAAAACAACGGACCCGGAGAAAATACTCACGGCACTTTTGAAATTAGGCTTTGACGATACATTTGACGTTGCTATTGGAGCACAGGCAGTAACTGAAAAAACAAAAGAGTTAATGGCAGAAGGAAAGCTCCCAAAACCTGCAATTTCATCGGCTTGTCCTGCCGTTATGAGACTTATTGCGGTAAGATTTCCCGAGTTACTTAAAAATCTTGTCCCACTCCGTTCACCAATGGAGATTTCTGCTCAGGCAGCCAGAAAAATAGCCATAGAAAAGACAGGGCTTGCACCTGAAAAAATTGGTGTCTTTTTTATAAGCCCGTGCGCTGCGAAGGTAACAAGTGTTAAAGCAAGCCTAACAGTTTGCCAGTCTGCTGTTGATGGTGTTTTCTCTATGAGTGATGTATGCCTGAAAATCACCGACTCGGTTGGTAAAACGGATGTTAAAACACAAAAATCTGATGCAGGTGGAGAGAGTATTTTGTGGGCAACAAGTGGTGGAGAAGCAGATGCAACAGGAGCTAAAAAACAAATTGCCGTTGATGAAATACATAATGTTATTAATGTTTTAGAAGATATCGAAAACGGAAAACTTAAAGATATCGAATTTGTCGAGGCTCTTTCCTGTCCAGGTGGATGTGTAGGTGGACCGCTCACCGTTGAAAACAGCTTTGTTGCACGGTCAAAAATAAAACAGTTATGTCAGGATATTAATAAAACCGGTATAGATGTACTCTCTAGGGTTGATGTCAATTGGGATAAAACTCCTAAAAGAAGTACAGCAATGCGTCTTGATGATAATATTTTTAAGGCAATGGAAATGTCAAACAGGATTGATGAAATTCTAGAGGGACTTCCTCATCTTGATTGCGGCTCTTGTGGTTCTCCAAGCTGTCGTGACTTAGCAGAAGATATCGTAAGAGGCTATGCATCTGAATCAGATTGCATATTTAAAATCAGAGAAAGACTTGGTGCATTAGCTCGCGAAATGATGGAAATTGAAAGTCATGCGCCACGTTCATCGGCAGTTGAGATTTTAGAAGAAAAGAGGTAAACTATGAAAGTTTCAGAGATTATTGAAAAATTGAATTTAACTGTCAAAACAGTAGGAACAGATAAAGAAATAACAGGTTGCTATGTGGGTGACCTTTTGAGTTTAGCTATGTCACACGTTGAAAGTGGTAATATTTGGGTGACTGTGCAAACAAACATAAACACAGTAGCGGTAGCAACTCTTTCTGAGGCTGCGTGTATTATTTTGCCTGAAAATCTGAGTCCTGATGAAACTGCAAAAGTTAAAGCAGACGGCGAGAATGTTTATATTTTATCATCAGAAAAAACTGCATATGAGCTTTGTGCCCAGATAGGTAAACTAATTTGATGAAATATGCCTATGATCTTCATATTCACTCGGCACTTTCGCCGTGTGCCGATGATGATATGACACCAAATAATATTGCAGGAATGGCGAAAATTAAGGGGCTTGATATAATTGCCCTTACAGACCACAATTCTTGCGGTAATGTGCGAGCTTTAATGAAAGCAGCAAAGCAGTATGATATTATTGTTGTTCCCGGTATGGAAGTAGAAACAGAAGAGGAAGTACATATTGTATGCTATTTTCCCGATATTGCTTCTGCAGAAAAGATGCAGGATATTGTAAAATCAAGTATGCTGGGTATAAAGAACAGTCCTGAAACATTTGGTAATCAGCTATATATGGACGAAAATGACGAAATAACAGGAATAGAAGAAAACCTTTTGGTAAGTGCTACAACACTTAGTTTTCAGGAGGTTTTTAAAGTCGTGCACGAAATTGGTGGTATAGCCGTGCCTGCTCATATTGACAGAAATAGCTATAGTGTAATATCAAATCTTGGCTTTCTGCCACCTGATGTCGATATTAAGGCAGTGGAAATTACAGCTAAAAACCTAAACGAATGGAAAGAGAATTATAGTAATTTCAGCATTTTAACAAACTCAGATGCGCACAATTTAGGAGATATTGCTGAAAAAGAAAACCATTTGTGCAAAAGCGACAAAATGAGAGATTTTTTGACAGAGTTTTTTATAAAATATTTTCTAACTGAATTTTGATAAAAATATAGATTTTTCTAAGTAAAACTGTTATAATTATGAGGAAGTGTTCTGCTTTATGCATTGTTATTTTTTTAACAATCTTTATAGTGCAGAATTCGAAAAAAGTTTATAATATTTATTAATTTATAATGGGAGGTTTTTGTTTATGGATCAAAAGAATATGCCATTTAAAGGCACAAAAGAGCAGGAAGAAAAACTGCTTGCTATGATCAATCAACACAAAGAAGAACAGGGCGCTATAATTCAGATTCTTCACGAGGCACAGGAAATCTACGGATATCTTCCGATTGAAGTTCAGAAGATTATATCAACAGAAACCGGTGTACCTCTTGCTGAAATATTTGGTATTGTTACGTTCTACAGTCAGTTCAGCCTTAATCCTAAGGGTGAGTATCAGATTGGTGTTTGCCTTGGTACAGCATGCTACGTTAAAGGCTCGGGCGAAATTTTAGAAGAAATCAAGGAGATTTTAGGAATTGATGTTGGTGAATGTACACCTGACGGAAAATTCTCCATTGATGCAACTCGTTGTATCGGTGCATGCGGTCTTGCTCCCGTTCTTACAATCAATGATGATGTTTACGGAAGACTTAAAGTTGGAGAAATGGCTGAAATTCTTAAGAAATATTAATCATGAAAGAGCTTTCGCTACATATAACCGATATTGTTCAAAATTCAATAGTAGCTGGTGCTACAGTTGTTTCGATAGAAATTGTTGAGGATACTAAAAAAAATATTCTTGAGATTTCAATCCGAGATAACGGCAAGGGTATGAGTGATGAACTTTTAAAAAGGGTAGTTGACCCGTTTACTACAAGCAGAACAACTAGAAAAGTCGGTCTTGGCATTCCGCTTTTTAAACATGCGGCTGAGCTTACCGGTGGTAATTTTACAATTGATTCTGTTTTAGGAAAAGGGACGGTTGTTAAAGCCACTTTCACACATAATCATATCGACAGGCAGCCTTTAGGCGATATTGTCGGCACAATCCTTGCAACTGTTGTTTCACATGAGAATATTGATTTTATCTATAAACACAGTTTTAACGAAAATGAATTTGTATTCGATACTAAAGAGGTTAAATCAGTTTTGGGAGATATCAGTTTCTCTCAACCTGAAGTGTATATGTGGATTAAAGGTTTTCTTGAGGAAGGCGAAAATAGTATTTTAAAATAAAAATTACAATAAATCATGGAGGTAAGTTATGAAAAGCTTAGCTGAACTTGAAGCAATAAGAAAAAAGACACTTGACAACATCAATTTAAGAAAAGATTCAAATGGATACAGAGTTGTAGTTGGTATGGCTACTTGTGGTATTGCTGCAGGTGCTCGTCCTGTTATGACAGCTTTTTTAGAAGAAATTGCAAAAAGAAATTTATCAGATGTAACAGTAACACAGACAGGTTGCATAGGTGTATGCCGCTTAGAACCTGTAGTTGAGGTTTATAATCCTGCTGGTGAAAAAGTTACATATGTTAAAATGACACCTGAAAAGGTTGCAAAAATTGTTGGTGAACATATAGTAAACGGTCGCGTTGTTACAGAAGATACAATTGGTGCGGCAGAATAAGAAAGGAAGGGTTTAAGATGGATAGAGTCAGAGGCCACGTATTATGCTGCGGCGGTACCGGTTGTACATCGTCCGGCTGTGAAGAAATTATCAAGGAAATGGAATTCCAGTTAAAGGAAAACGGCCTTGAACAAGAAATCAAGGTTATCAAAACAGGATGTTTCGGACTTTGTGCTTTAGGTCCGATTGTTATAGTTTATCCTGAAGGTGCTTTTTATAGCATGGTTAAAAAAGAAGATGTTAAGGAAATCGTAGAAGAACACATCTTAAAAGGTCGTATCGTAAAGAGACTTCTTTATGAGGAGACAGTTCATGAAGGTGAAGACATCAAGAGCTTGAATGAAGTTGACTTCTACAAAAAGCAGCTCCGTTTAGCACTTAGAAACTGTGGTGTTATTGATCCTGAAAATATTGATGAATACATCGCATTTGATGGTTACAAAGCTTTAGCTAAAGCTTTAACAGAAATGTCTCAGGAAGACGTTATCAATGAAATCAAAAAATCAGGTCTTCGTGGTAGAGGCGGTGCCGGCTTCCCGACAGGCATGAAATGGGACTTTACATATAAAGCAGAAGGCGACCAGAAGTATGTTGCTTGTAATGCCGACGAAGGTGACCCGGGCGCATTCATGGACAGAAGTGTTTTAGAGGGTGACCCGCACAGCGTTATCGAAGCTATGGCAATTGCAGCTTATGCAGTTGGAGCAAATCAGGGTTATATCTACATCCGTGCAGAGTATCCTATTGCAGTTAAACGACTCCAGATTGCAATTGATCAGGCAAAAGAATATGGTCTTTTAGGTAAGAATATCTTTGATACAGATTTCTGCTTCGACTTAGAAATCAGACTTGGCGCTGGTGCATTTGTATGCGGCGAAGAAACTGCGCTTTTAAATTCAATCGAAGGTATGCGTGGTGAGCCTCGTCCACGCCCGCCATTCCCGGCTATTAAAGGTCTCTGGGGAAAACCGACACTTTTAAATAACGTTGAAACATATGCAAACATCCCTGTTATCATCAATAAAGGTGCTGACTGGTTTACAACTATCGGTACTGAAAAGAGTAAGGGTACTAAAGTATTTGCTCTTGGTGGTAAGATTAACAATACAGGCTTGGTTGAAGTTCCAATGGGCACTACACTTCGCGAAATCATCGAAGAAATCGGTGGCGGCATCCCGAACGGCAAAAAGTTCAAGGCGGCGCAAACCGGTGGTCCTTCAGGCGGATGTATTCCTGCATCACTCATTGATACACCAATCGACTATGACTCACTTATGGCTATTGGCTCAATGATGGGTTCAGGTGGTCTTATCGTAATGGATGAAGACAACTGTATGGTTGACATAGCTAAGTTCTTCTTAGAATTTACTGTTGATGAATCATGTGGTAAATGTACACCTTGCCGTGTCGGTACAAAGAGACTCTATGAGATTCTTGACAAAATTACAAAAGGTCAGGGAACAATGGAGGATTTAGATAAACTTGAACAGCTCTGTAACGATATCAAGACTTCATCACTTTGCGGTCTTGGTCAGACAGCTCCAAACCCTGTACTGAGCACACTTAAATATTTCAGACATGAATATGAAGCTCATGTACGTGACAAGGTTTGTCCTGCAGGCGTATGTAAAGACCTCTTGAAATATACAATCATCGAAGACAAATGTATCGGATGTAGTATTTGTGCTAAGAATTGTCCTGTTGGTGCTATCACAGGCGAAATCAAATCGCCATTTACTATTGATACAGATAAGTGTATTAAATGTGGTGTCTGCGAAGGCAAGTGTCCTAAGAAGGCAATTATAAGAAAATAGGGGAGGAGCGATAGAAATGGATATGGTTAATGTAAAGATTAACGGTAAAGAAGTGAACGTACCTAAAAACTATACCGTTTTAGAAGCTGCACGTGCAGCCAAAGTAGATATACCTACTCTTTGTTATATGAAAAATGTGAGCAAAACAGGCTCATGTAGAATGTGTGTTATCGAAATAGTAGGCGGCAGAAAGCTTGAAGCTGCTTGCGTATATCCTGTTTCAGAAGGATTAGAGGTTTTAACAAATACACCGAAAGTTAGAAGTGCGAGAAAATCTACTTTAGAGCTTCTTCTTTCAAATCATGAAAAGAAATGTCTCACATGTATCAGAAATAAAAACTGTGAACTCCAGACTTTATCTGAAGAGCTTGGTGTAACAGAAATTGCATATGAAGGTGCAAGAAACGAATATGCCGTTGACGATTTATCACCTTCAATTGTTAGAGATAACAACAAATGTGTTCTTTGCCGTAGATGTGTAAGCGCTTGTAAAGAAATTCAGACAGTTGGTGTTATCGATGCTACAGAAAGAGGCTTTAACACTAAAATTGCAACAGCATTCAATAAGCCTTTATCTGAAACAGCTTGTGTAAATTGTGGTCAGTGTATTGCAGCTTGTCCTGTTGGTGCACTTCGTGAAAAAGATAACACAGACGAAGTTTGGGAGGCTATAGCTGACGAAACAAAACATGTTGTTGTTCAGACTGCTCCTGCAGTTCGTGCAGCTTTAGGTGAAGAATTTGGCATGCCGATTGGTACAGCTGTAACAGGCAAAATGGTTGCAGCATTAAAGGCTATGGGCTTTGACAAAGTGTTTGACACAAACACAGGTGCTGACGTAACAATCATGGAAGAGGGAACAGAATTAATCGACAGAATCCAAAATGGCGGAAAACTCCCAATGATTACATCATGTAGTCCTGGTTGGATTAAATTCTGCGAACACAACTTCCCAGACTTTTTAGATAATTTATCAAGCTGTAAATCACCTCACGAAATGTTTGGTGCACTCATTAAATCATATTATGCTGAGCAGGCTGGAATAGACCCTGCAAGCATCTATGTTGTATCAGTAATGCCTTGCGTAGCTAAGAAATTTGAAGCTAAACGTCCTGAAATGGGTAGTGAGTATCGTGACGTTGATGCGGTTATCTCAACAAGAGAGCTTGCAAGAATGATTAAGCAGGCAGGTATTAAATTCGAAGAATTAGACGACGAACAGTTTGACGATCCGTGCGGCGAGTCAACAGGTGCTGCTGTTATCTTCGGTGCAACAGGTGGTGTTATGGAAGCAGCTCTTAGAACAGTTGCTGAAGTTTTAGAAAATAAACCATTAGAAAACATCGACTTTACAGAAGTTCGTGGTACAGAGGGTATCAAAGAAGCAACAGTTAAGATAGCAGGTATGGATGTTAAGGTTGCTGTTGCTCATGGTCTTGGTAATGCTAGAAAGCTCTTAGAAGACATCAGAGCAGGAAAAGCAGATTATCACTTCATCGAAATCATGGCTTGTCCTGGTGGATGTGTAACAGGTGGCGGTCAGCCGATTAAACCTGCTAAGGTTTATATGGATATTGACTTGAAAGCAGAAAGAGCAAAAGCTCTCTATAGTGAAGATAAAGCTCTCAAAATCAGAAAGAGCCATGAAAATCCATATGTGAAGAAGTTATATGCTGAGTTCCTGGAAAAACCAGGCTCACACAAAGCACATGAACTCCTCCATACACACTATACAGCAAGAGACAAATTCTAATATTAAAATTAAAACTGACATCGCATTGGGCGGTGTCAGTTTTTTATTGTAAACTCAATGTAAAAAATGAATAAAACTATTTACACAAGCTCTAAAATTTAGTATAATATAGTAGAAGACATATATTTTTAAGAAGAGAAGTGAATATTTTGTTTTTTTTCAACAATTTTGATATAGTATATTGGATTTTAAGAGCCATTGTAGTTTTATTATGTATAAGCGTTCACGAAGCCGCACACGGATTTATGGCATATAAGCTTGGAGACCGTACTGCAAAATGGATGGGAAGAATTAGTATAAATCCAATGAGACATTTAGACCCTGTCGGTGCTTTATGTATGCTGTTTTTCGGCTTCGGCTGGGCAAAACCCGTAATGGTAAATTCATTTAATTTCAAGAATCCAAAAAGGGGAATGGCTCTAGTTTCGCTGGCAGGACCCATTTCCAATTTCATTTTAGCGTTTATCGGTGTTATATTGTTAAAATTGGTAGTTGTTTTAGGTATTCCATATTTTAAATATTTAAACGAGTTTATAGAGCTTTTAATATTTTTAAATGTAGGACTTGGTGTTTTTAATTTATTACCAATTCCACCACTTGACGGTTCAAAAATATTTTTATCACTTTTGCCAAGCAAACTATATTATGATATAATGAGATATGAACATTTAGGATGGGTTTTGCTTGTTGTAGCTCTGTCGCTTGGTGTACTTGACCCAATACTTTCAAACACTAATCTTTTAATTGTTAATTTGCTATTTTTAATAGTTGGCGGTATTTAATTTTATTTGAAAGGTTATATTTTAAATGGAAGCTTTACTTGATGAACAGAAAATATCTGTTAAGCTCGAGGTTTTTGAAGGCCCTTTAGAGCTTCTTTTGCATCTTTTAAAAAAGAATAAAGTGAGCATATATGATATACCTATTGTGAAAATTACAGGACAATATTTAGAATATCTGGCGTTATGTGCGGAGTTTGACATTGAACTTTCAGCAGATTTTTTAGTAATGGCATCAGAGCTTCTTTTAATAAAATCGAAAATGCTTCTTCCTAAAGCTGAAGAGGAAAAAGAAGATCCGCGTCAGGATTTGGCAGAAAGACTTTTACAGTATGAACGAATGAAAAAGCTTTCAGGATTTTTAAAAGACAACGAGTTTGCAACGAGATACAATTATTTTAAAGAACCTGAATATATTGAACAAAGACAAGCAGATTACTCTGACCAGTCATTTGATATTGAAATGCTTATTTCTGCTTTTTTAGACGTTGCTGATAAAATTGAACGCAAAGCTCCGCCTCCAAAAAGTGCCTTTAAAGCAGTTACGCCACATGAGATTATTCCTGTGTCAAACAGAGTAAAATTTATCAGGGAAAAGCTAAAAATAGGCAAGAAAACAAAATTTGAAAACATTTTCGCAGGCATTGATTCTAAAGCGGTGTTAGTTGCAACATTTTTAGCACTTTTAGAGATGATAAAAAACGAGATTTTAATGGCAGAAACAGATAAAGACAAAATATACATAACAAAACTCAAAGACGGTGATTTAGAACATGAGTCAGAATTATGATTCGATTATAGAAAGTATATTGTTTGCAGCAGGCGAGAGTATATCAAAAGGTCAGCTTGCTCAAATTCTTGGATTAACTGAAAAACAGATTGAAAAAGAAATTGAAAAGCTTAGAAATTTTTATAAGCAAAATGGACGTGGATTTAAGATTATAGAGTTTGAGGACGAATATCAGCTTTGTACCGTTGAAGAAAACTTCAAATATATACAGCAAATCAAAGAGCCAAAAAGGAAGCAAATGCTTTCACCCGCTGCATTTGAAACACTTTCTGTCGTAGCCTATAATCAGCCTGTGACAAGGGGAAGCATTGAATTTATACGTGGTGTAAACTCAGATGCTTCTGTAAATAAACTTGTTGAACGCGGACTTATTGAAGAACGAGGAAGACTTGATGCACCCGGCAGACCTATTTTATACGGAACAACTCACGAGTTTTTAAGAAGCTTTGGTCTTCGTTCTTTAGATGATTTGCCTGATATTACTGATGTTCAGCTTGAGATTTCTG
Source organism: Clostridia bacterium (assembly GCA_045648985.1). Lineage (GTDB taxonomy): Bacteria > Bacillota > Clostridia > UBA1381 > UBA9506 > SIG437. Next base: position 42,923 of record JAZROZ010000032.1, on the reverse strand, counting down.
AAGATGAACCGCAAGGTGAGTGAAATATATGATAATCAATATCATACTTTGTGTTTTAATTTTATTACTTTTCTTTATTCTGTCACTTTTATTTATTCCAATTGATGCAGGAATAGAGTATATTCTAAAAGACGGCATAAGCCGAATGTATTTGAAGATTGTATATTTGAAGCTTTTTAAACTGAATATACAAATAAAGACCGATAAAGAAGAAAAGCAACATACAAAAAAGAAGCTTGATGCCACCAATTATTTAGATTTTATTAAAAAAATAAAAGAAGCATATTGTATCACAAAAGACGAAATTAAAAATGTCTTTACTAAAGCATCCGAAGAGATAACATTTAATGAAGTTTTATTTGATGTTGTTTTTGATACAGGGAATGCTGCGAAAACGGGCATAATGACGGGTGCTGTGTGGACAGGCTCTACATTTTTGATAAAAATTATTGATGAAATTTTTGGTGTGAATAAGGTAAACGTGAATGTAACACCCTATTTCTCTAGTAAATGCTTTAATATACACGTAAAAAGTATATTAAGATTAAAGCTTGTAAATATTATAATTATTGTAGTTAAAATTTTAAAAATTATAAATATATTTAAAGAAAAAATTAATAAAAATGAAGAAAAGAGGTAGTATAAAATGGCAGAACATCCAATTAAAGGTCTTATGGAAACAGCAATGAAAAGTATAAAGGATATGGTAGATGTAAACACTATCGTGGGAAATCCGGTAGAAACACCTGATGGAACAGTAATTATTCCGATTTCAAAGGTTTCTTTCGGATTTGGCTCAGGTGGTAGTGAGTTCGGTCAAAAATCACAGATTGCTCCTGATGCAAATTCAAACTTTGGCGGCGGTGCAGGTGGTGGAGCTTCTATTGAACCTATTGCTTTTTTAGTTGTAGGTCAGGGACAGATAAAGCTTATGCCTGTTGATCTCACACCATCACCGTATGATGGAATAATTGAAAAAGTTCCGTCATTAATTGACAAGGTTACAGACTATATTGGAAAAAGAAGAGAAAAAAAGCAGAAAGAGTCAATCACAATTACTGAAACAATTGAAGAATAATTTATATTGACAGAAGGTGGTATGACAGTATGGAGAAAATTCTTGCAGATTTAAAAAATACGGCAAAAACCGCTGTAAAAAAATCAAGTGAGCTTATAGAATTCGGCAAGCTAAAAATAGCAACAATCGATACTCAAAACGAGATAAATAAAGCATTTTGCGAACTCGGTAAAGCACTTTACAATGCTGAAAAAACAGGCAGTGAAGATGCCGAGGGCTTAAAGCAAATGATTGATGAGATTGATGCTCTCTACGAAAAGCTTTCACTCCAGGAAGAACAGTGCGCAGAGCTCAAAAGTGAGAAAAAGTGCAGAGCATGCGGCGCTAAATGTAATGATAAATCTAAATTTTGTCATGAATGTGGAGAAAAATTCGAATAATAAACATTTGAAAATGAGCTATGGTATTTACCATAGCTCATTTTTTCACATAAAATAAATTATTCACATATAAAAGGTTTTAATTCCTCTACAAGATTATTTCCATCTTCGGAAAATATATCAACCTTTATAGGTTTGCTTAAATCAAGACTTAAAATACCCATAATAGATTTCGCATCTACCACATATCTTCCTGATGAAAGGTCAATGTCAAAGTCATACTTGCAAACGATGTTAACCAGATTTTTAACGTCGTTGATTGAACTCAATAAAATATTAACTGATGTCATATTCAGTGCCTCCCTAATTTTTTCGTATAGCTACATAATATACCATATTTTACTTTAAGTCAAGATGATAATTGTCAATTTAATATATTTGTAAAATAAGGCTTAACCGTAATTCATTAAATAAAGCAAAACAGGCAGATTTTTGTCAAAAATACTGTCAAATTGCGACAGGGGGAGAGGGTTTTCTCCCTTTCCTACTTCTATCGTAAATGCTGGTATTTCAAATTCTTTAATAACCCAATCCTTATATCCTGAAAAGCTTGCCATACCTTCAGGTTTTAGTGCAGAATAACCTGAAAGCTCTGCCATTACATTTGAAAGCTTTTCAGAATCATTTGGAATACATCCATTATAATCGTAATAAATTTCCTCACCCTGGGAGTGATAGGCGATACATACATCAGGGGAAAGTTCACTTGTAAATTGAGCTAAAGCCATACTTTCAGGCTCGCTTAAAGGGGCATTACCTGAAAATCTTGTTGGTCCGGGAGAGAAGATTTTTTCCCGTGCTTCATATAATTTGCCCTCGTTAAATCCTGCATCGTAGTTATGGTTTAAGTCGACTCCATTAATGTTTGCCTGCCATTTTCCAATAAAATCCCTGCTTTCACCATTGTATGAAATTAAACGAGTCTTTGTTATTTGTGGAATATCATCACTTAGACCATAAACAGATAAATTTACACCATCAGGATTCACCATAGGACATATGTATAGGGAAGTTTTTTCATAAATATCATTGATATCAAATTGCATAAAAGAGATTTTATTATTATAAAGATAGCAAAGCTTTTCAAGCATTGCCATAACTAAGATTGATGTAATCCATTCTTTTCCATGATGGGCTGCATTTATAAATATTTTTTTATCCCCTTTACCAAATTTCAGGCAAAAAAGTTCTTTATGCAAAACAGAATAACCAATTTTTATTTTACTAATAAATGGATATTCACATAAAAGCAATTGTGTGTCGTTTTGTAAGACATTATAACCGTACTCTACGTCAGTTGTCACAATATTCAAAGTTATTCCTCCTTTATTATTATCAATATTATATGCCCAAAAATAAATTCTGTGAATAAAATTGATAATTTTTGGTAAATTTAAAGATATATAATTTTGGGAGGAGTAACATGAAGAAAAATAAAAACAACAAAAAGGAGAAAAACACCCGTTTTTTAAAGGTGTATGCAGTTACGTGTTTAATCAGTCTTTCTATTGGCATTTTATCTTTTGCTGCAGTAAAAAAAGTTTCGCAATCAGTATTTGAAATAAATAAAAACATTGTAAAAATGCCTATTGCAGAGGACTTTAACCAGGAAATTGAAAGTAAGCATAGCGAAGAACCAAAAATTGAAACTAAAGAGTATAATAAAGAAATTGATACACAAGAAGATGTAAAGCCTGTAAGCAGTACAGAGATTACTAATGTAAATGAATTAACCTTTACACAGCCTTGTGTGGGAAGTTTGCTGAAAAGGTTTTCAGCAGACAAGCCTATAAAATCAAAAACAATGGGTGATTTCAGAGTCCATAATGGAGTAGACATCAAGTGTACACTAGGTGACTCTGTTTATGCAGCAGCAGACGGCGTTGTTGAAAAAATCTATGAAGATAATTTACTTGGCACAACAATAATAATAGCACACAACGAGGAAATAAAAACAGAGTATTCAAATATGGCGGGCGGAGATATGGTAAGCATAGGAAAGGAAATTAAGGGCGGGAATTGTATTGGATGTGTAGGAAATACAGCAAAGGGAGAGCTTTTGGAAGAAGCACATCTTCACTTTTCGATTTTGAAAGACGGAGAATATGTTAATCCTGAGGATTATATAAATATCACAAATTGAGATAAAGAAAGGCTGCAAATCCATAATTTGCAGCCTTATTGTATATTTTTAGAATAAATCGTTTCTGACAATATCATCATATGTTTCGCGTTTTACGACAACTCTCGGTACACCGTCTTTAATCATAACAACGGCAGGACGTGGAATTCTATTATAGTTACTTGACATTGAGTAGTTGTAAGCACCTGTAACTAAAACTGCTAAAATATCACCAACTTCAGTTTCCTTTGGAAGCTTAACATTTTCGCCGAGTAGATCGCCCGATTCACAGCATTTCCCTGCAACTGTAACTGTCATATCTTTTTTCGCTATGGCTTTGTTTGCAAGCATAAATTCATATTCTGAACCATATAAAATATATCTCGGATTGTCCGCCATACCGCCGTCAACTGTCACATAAGTACGTACATCAGGAATTTTCTTAACTGCACCAACTTTATAAAGAGTTATCCCTGCAGAGCCGACGATTGAACGGCCAGGTTCCATTAAAACATTTGGCATTTCAATGCCAAGTTTTTTTGATGTTTCCTTGAATACTTCGCTGACAATCCTGATATATTCATCATATGAAACAGGATCATCAGATGGTACATACTGAATTCCAAATCCACCACCCAAGTTAAGCTCCTTAATAGTTATATTTAATTCATTTTTAAGCTGTGCCACAAATGAAAGCATAACTTCAGCTGCACTCTTAAATGGTGAAATATCGAATATCTGCGAGCCAATATGACAATGCAAGCCAACAATATTAATATTTTCAAGTTCGCTTGCTTTTTTAATAATCTGGAAAGCTTCGCCCGTTTCTAAAGCCGTACCAAATTTAGAATCAATCTGACCTGTCATAATAAAGTCATGAGTATGAGCATCGATTCCCGGCTTAATTCTAAAGAGAATATTAGCCTTTTTGTTCATTTCTTTTGAGAGCCTATCAAGCGTTTCGAGTTCATATATATTATCAACCACAATTCTTCCGACTCCGTATGAAAGCGCAAGCCTTAATTCATCTTCTGTTTTATTATTGCCGTGAAAATAGACTTTCTCCATTGGGAAATCGGAGAGCTTAGCAGTATAAAGCTCACCGCCTGAAACAACATCTATTCCCATACCTTCTTCTTTTATAATTTTGCACATTGCTAAATTGCAGAAAGCCTTGCTCGCATATAAAATCATACCTTTGCCATTATAATATTTATTCAAGGCATCAACATACATTCTGCAGTTCTTTCTGATTAAATTTTCATCCATAACATATAGGGGAGTGCCGTATTCTTTTGCTAAGAGAGTCGCATCATAGCCGCCTATTGTTAAATTTCCATTTTCATTTGATGATAGATTTTCATATAAAAGCATTGTTTTATCCCCTTAGTTTATATCACATTGAATTTGTCTGTTATAATTTAATATCTCTGTGAGACACAGTTGCAAAATAGTTTTTACTCCTTAAAAAAGCACCAAGTTCTTCAGCAAGTGCAACAGAACGGTGTTTTCCGCCCGTACATCCTATTGCTATCACAAGTTGTGGTTTGCCTTCTTCGATATACTGCGGTAACAAAAATTCAACTAAATCATGCATTTTGCCGATAAATTCTTTTGCTACATCCGTGTGCATAACATATTCTTTTACATTTTTGTCAAGACCTGTGAGTTCTTTTAAATCTTCTTCGTAAAATGGATTGGGAAGAAATCTCACATCAAGCATAAGGTCGCTGTCAAGCGGAATACCACGCTTAAAACCAAAGGAAAGTATTGTAACATTTATACTTTCATACTTGTTGCGTGAATCAAAAAGTGCAATAATCTTTTCGCGCAACTGACTAGCAAGCAATCCTGATGTATCAATAATATAGTCTGATTTTTTCTTGATTGATGAAAGAAGTTCGCGTTCTAACTTGATTCCGTCAACAACTCTTCCATCATTTGCGTGAGGATGCTTTCTTCTTGTTTCCTTATATCGTTTAATAATTGCTTCATCACTCGATTCGAGGAAAATCACTTCACAAGGCTCGCCGCTTTTTTTTATTTCCTTAATCTCATTGGCAAGCTTTTTAATAATCTCACCGCTTCTTGCATCAACAACAAAAGCAATTTTGTCGAGGCTCATATTGGAGTTTTGACAAAGAGTTATAAAATTGCGCACAAGTGTTGGGGGCATATTATCAATACAATAATATCCTATATCTTCTAAAATATGAATAACAGAGCTTTTTCCTGCTCCTGATAAACCTGTAACAACGACGTATTGCATTTTCACAACTCCTTAAAAAATATACTATAACATTTTATCATATTATTTAAAAAAAGTAAAAGGTTTTTTTAAAAAAAGCTCATAATAATCAATATATAACATTTTTGGAGGTAAATATGGTTGTTGAAGTTGAAAAAGGACTCTGGGAAATTAGAAATTACCTGATTAGTTCAGGCTTTACAGTTGCAGATAATAACTTTAAGGGAAGAGTAGATGCGTACGTGTATCAAAATTTGGGTATAGCCCAGTATAATAATCTTACTCAGAGTGTTAATGCAGACTCAGGAATTTTGATGATTAACGCACTAAATAAAACACCTGAAGATGTTGCTAATATTTTAAAAAATAGAATTTATGGAGATATTTTGAATTTTAATTAAATTATGTTGAAGTTTTGAAAAAAATGGTGTATAATAATTTAATGTCAAATTATAACCTGAGGAGAGTTTCAAAATGGAAAGAACTGTATATCTTGATAACAGTGCTACAACACCTGTTAAAAAAGAAGTTTTAGATGCAATGCTTCCGTATTTTACAGAAAATTTCGGTAACGCATCTTCAATATATAAAACAGGCCGTATGGCAAAAGAAGCTTTAGAAAAAGCAAGGGAAAAGGTTGCAAAAGCAATCGGTGCCGATGCAAGCGAAATATATTTCACAGGCTCTGGCTCTGAAGCTGACAACTGGGCAATTAAAGGAATCGCAGAGTCCTATGTATCTAAAGGAAAACATATTATATCAACAAAAATTGAACATCATGCTGTCCTTCATACACTCCAGTTTTTAGAAAAACAAGGATATAGCGTGACGTATCTTCCTGTTGATAGTGATGGCTTAATCAGTATTGATGATTTAAAAGCTGCAATCAAAGACGATACGATTTTAATCACGGTAATGACTGCCAATAACGAAATAGGTACAATTCAACCAATTGCCGAGATTGGTGAAATTGCAAGAGAGAAAAAAATTGTGTTTCACACAGATGCAGTTCAGGCAATAGGAATGATTGATATAGATGTTAAAGAGCAAAATATAGATATGCTTTCAATGTCTGCTCATAAATTCGGTGGTCCCAAGGGAATCGGTGCTTTATATATTAAAAAAGGAATAAGACTTGATAGCTACATTCATGGCGGAGGTCAGGAAAGAAGAAAAAGAGCAGGAACGGAAAATGTTGCAGGAATTGTGGGTTTAGCCCAAGCTATTACTATTGCAACAGAAAACCTAGCTGAAAAAACTGCAAAAATCAAAGCCTTAAGAGATAAGCTCATAGCGGGGATTGAAGAAAAAATACCATATATAAGATTAAACGGACACAGAGAAAAACGTTTGGCGGGAAATGTAAATTTTTCATTCCAGTTTATAGAGGGTGAAGCGCTGCTTTTGATGCTTGATTTAAACAAAATAGCGGCATCAAGCGGCTCTGCTTGTACAAGCGGATCTTTAGACCCATCACATGTGCTTCTTGCAATCGGGCTTCCTCACGAGATTGCACACGGCTCGCTAAGACTCAGCATAGGAGATATAAACACGGAAGAAGATATAGATTATGTTTTATCAAAACTGCCCGATATTGTGCAAAGATTAAGAGAAATGTCACCTCTTTACGAGAGAGTTAATAAATAAAAGGAGTAAAGATTATGTATAGTGAAAAAGTAATGGACCATTTTGCAAACCCGCGAAACGTTGGTGAAATTCCTGATGCTGACGGAATTGGCGAAGTGGGTAATGCTAAATGCGGAGATATAATGAAGATATATCTTAAAATTGAAAATAACGTAATTGTTGATTGTAAGTTTAAGACATTTGGTTGCGGTGCAGCTGTTGCAACAAGCTCAATGGCTACTGAAATGGTAAAAGGAAAAACTGTAGAAGAGGCTTTGGAGCTTACAAATAAAGCAGTTATGGAAGCATTAGACGGACTTCCGCCTGCTAAAGTTCATTGTTCAGTTTTAGCTGAAGAAGCAGTAGAAGCTGCAATTATGGACTATTTTGAAAAACAAGGCATCGAATATACTCCAAAAAGAAAATGCTCAGGCTGTTGTTCAAGCTGCAGCGGACATTAATCATTTTTGGGGGACAGAAATGAAAAATACAAAATTTTTAATAACATCAGCCGTAATAGCGGCACTTTATGCGGCACTTACGATGGGGTTTTACGTAATATCATATGGCGCAGTTCAATTCAGAATTTCAGAAGCACTGACAATTCTGCCCATTTTTACACCTGCTGCAGTGCCGGGACTTACAATAGGATGCGCCTTGGCAAACTTAATGGGTGGAAATGGTCCTTTAGATATAATATTTGGAACATTAGCGACACTTTTAGCTGCGTTATTTACAAGAGCATTTAAAAAGAATACATTTTTAGCTCTATTTTCACCTGTATTTTTTAATGCATTAATGGTTGGCTCAATGATTTACTATATTGCACCAAATGAAGGAGCATTACTGTTTAATATTTTGACTGTAGGCATTGGCGAGATGGTGGTTTGCTTTTTAATAGGATATCCTCTTATGCGCCTTTTGAAGAAATACCCTCAAATATTTGATCGATAGCATCTGCATCTGTTTTTATGATTTTGAGATAGGGTAGTTCTGATTTCAGCTTTTCTATAATGCTATTGATTTCTTCGGATTCATCTTTTAAAATGAGTACAAATTCACTCTTGATGCTCGATGCTTTTTTAGCGCAGCCTCTTATGTGATTTTCTAGATTATCAGCAGACTCGATATAAAACAGCAGTTTTAGGTTTTGGGTACATGACTCACAATTACGCTCTATCATACCTAATAATCGTGTCAGTATATCAACTATTGAATATGTAATAAGAAAGATTAAAAGTGTATCGGTTAGTATTTGCGAAAACATAGAATCACCTCGATACATATTATGCAAAATACGATAATAAGTGAAAGAGTCATTGACAGTTGTCAATGACTCTTTCACTTATTTGAGAGTTATTATTTTCTTAGGACATTTCAAAATGCAGTCGCCGCACGCATTACATTTATTATAGTCGATTGTGGCAAGATTATCAGTTACTGTAATAGCATCTTCTTTACATTCCTTTACACAAAGGCTGCAACCAATACAACCGACAGAGCAGATGTTTTTCACTTTGGCGCCTCTGTCTTTTGACGAGCATAAAACAATGGATGTTTTTTTGTCAGGTATCAGTTTAATTACATTTCTCGGGCAAACTTTAATGCAGGCTCCGCAACCTGTGCAAAGTGATTGGTTAATGGCAGCAATACCATCAATTATGGAAAGAGCGCCGAATTTACAAGCTTTAACACAAGTACCATATCCAAGACAGGCATAGTCACAAGCTTTAGCACCGTTTGCATATCTTAATGCCGAATTACAATCTTTTATACCTTGATAAATAAACCTGGTTTGGCAAATATCTGTCTTTCCGCTACACATTACATATGCAATACGTTTTTCACGTTTTTTAGATGATTTTCCTGTGATTTGGGAAATCTTTTTTAGGTTTTCCTCACTACAACTGCTGCACAAAGAAGAGTCAGCTTGAGATTCAATTATTGCCTTTGCTAAACCACCACAGCCTGCAAAACCACATCCGCCGCAGTTTGCACCGGGGAGCAATTCTGTGATTTGTTCTATTCTTTCGTCAACTTCTACTTTTAATTTCTTAGCGGCAACTCCCAAAAGAGCACCAAATATTAAACCTAAAACTCCAAGAGCTATGACAGGTGTAAAAATCTCCATCGGGATACCTCCTTAAAATTTAATACCGGAAAAGCCTAAAAATGCCATTGCAATCAGCCCTGCTGTGATTAAAGCAATAGGAAAACCTTGTAAAGCTTTTGGTATATCTGCATTTTGTAAGCGCTCACGAACACCTGCAAAAAGTACGATTGCAAGCATAAAAGAAAGTCCGCCTGAAAAACCATAGACTGCAGAGTGAATAAAGTCAAAGCCTTTCTGTACATTTGAAATTGCAACACCTAATACTGCACAGTTTGTTGTTATAAGAGGAAGATAAATTCCAAGACTGTTATATAGTGAAGGTAAAAATTTTGCCAATACCATTTCAACAAATTGTACTAAAACGGCAATAACCAAGATAAATGCAACAGTTTGCATATATTCAATATTAAAAGCCACAAGGATATAAGTCTGCACAAAGTATGTAATGATTGATGCCATTGTCATAACAAATGTTACGGCTAAACTCATACCTACGGCAGTTTCCACTTTTTTAGAAACACCTAAAAAAGGACAACATCCTAAAAATTGCACTAAAACAAAGTTATTAACAAGTATCGTTGAAAGAGAAAGGAGCAAAAGCTCAATAAATAAATTCATTTATTTTGTGCCTCCTTTTCCTTTTTTTAAGCTGATTATATTAATAACAGCTAAAATTATTCCCAAAACGATGAAAGCACCGGGAGGAAGAATTAGCATTGTTGCAGGTTCAAAGTTATCTCCAAAAACGCTTATACCTAAAAAAGTTCCGTTTCCTAAAATTTCTCTGATTGTTGAAACGACAATTAAAGCAGCAGTAAAACCAAGTCCCATTCCAAGACCGTCCAAAGCAGAGCTTAAAACATCATTTTTAGCAGCAAAAGCTTCAGCACGTGCCAATATTATGCAATTTACTACGATGAGCGGTATAAAAAGGCCCAATGTTTTTGAAAGTTCGGGTAGATATGCTTTTAAAAACATTTCAACAATACTTACAAATCCCGCAATCACCACTATGTATGATGCAATTCTAATTTTGTTTGGGATAAATTTTCTGAGAAGTGAAATTACAATATTTGATGCAGCTAAAACTGCTGTTGCCGAAAGTCCCATGCCAATTCCGTTAGATACACTCGTAGTAACGGCAAGGGTAGGGCACATTCCCAAAAGCTGAACAAAGGTAGGATTTTCTTTAATGAGTCCTTTTGTAAATTCAGTTATTTTACTCATTTTCTGCCTCCTTTAACATGGAAACGGCATTACATGCATCGTTTACACCGTTTTTAACTGCGGTGGATGAAACAGTAGCACCAGTTATTGCGACAACCTCATTTTCATTAGCTATGCCGCTTTTTATGAGATTTAAAGGATTGTCCTTACCTGCTTTTTTATCTTTGAACTGGTCAGTAAAATCACTATTTAGTATTTTTGAGCCAAGACCTGCAGTTTCAGACATTGAAATTACTTTAATTCCTGTAACTGTACAGTCAGGGGTAATACCGACCATCATATCAATTTCACCACCATAGCCTGATGGTGTTATGTTTATGCAATATCCTTTTATATCATCGCCACTTTTTGCTTCATACACTGCCTTTACTGTGCTGATTTCATTAAATTCAAGCTCTGTGTAAGAATCTGCTTCTAAAACAGTTTTTAGTGCAAGTTGTTGTTCTTTTTGTAGATTTTCAGAAATCATGTCCTTTGTAATATCGTTAGAAAAAGCTAAAAGTAAAGAAGTAGCCGCGGTGATAACACAAAGAATAACTGCAAGTAAAACCGGACTTTCTGTTTTTTGCATCATCTTTACCTGCCTTTCTTTGAACTTCCAAATCTTTTTGGCTGAATATATTTATCAATAAGCGGTGTAGCTATATTCATAAGCAGAATTGCATATGTAACGCCCTCGGGGTATGCACCAAGTTTTCGTATGAAGAAGGTTAAAATTCCGCATCCTATTCCCATTACAATCTGACCTTTTGGTGTAACTGGACTTGTGACATAATCTGTTGCCATAAATATTGCACCTAAAAGGAGACTGCCGCCTAAAATGCTGTAAAGCATACTGTCAGCTTGCGATAAACCATTATAACCAAATATAAATGAAAGTGCAGCTACAGTACCGATATAGCTTACAGGAATTCGCAAGCTTATAACTTTTCTTACAACAAGATATATTCCGCCGATGATTAAAGCCAAGGCGGAAGTCTCACCAATTGAGCCTCCAATGTTTCCCAAAAACATATTGTTTAAAGACGGTATGTATGAATAAACTCCGCTTTTAAGGATTGCAAGCGGTGTTGCAGATGTCACGATATCTGCAGATACAGAAAAACCTGTAGTAAATGGAGATACGTATTTTGTCATAATAACAGGCCATGATGCAAGCAAAAAAGCTCTGCCGGCCAGCGCAGGATTTAAGAAATTACATCCAATTCCGCCAAAAAACTGCTTTACAATTATAATTGAAAAAAATGCACCTAATATAATAATCCAGAAAGGTGCAGTAACAGGTAGTGAAAAAGAAAGAAGTATACCGGTTACAACCGCGCTCAAATCACCTGTCGTAATATTTTTTTTGCATACCTTTTGCCATATATATTCAAATAGAACACAGAAAAAAACGGAAAAGAGAGTCATAAATAATGCTCTTATTCCAAAAAACACTATTCCTGCTAAAAGAGCAGGGATTAAGGCGATGATAACATCAGCCATTATGTTTTGTGTTGTTCTTTTTGATCTTATATGTGGTGATGATGAAACAGTGAAAGTCATTTTATCCATTGTTTTTCTCCTTTTCAGCCTGACGTCTTTTTATAAGACTCTGCTTTCCTGTTCTGATTGTTTGTATGAGCTGACGTTTGGCAGGACAGATATATGAGCAACTGCCACATTCAACACAGTCTAAAATATTATATTTTTGCAAAGCTTCAATGTTTTCCGTTTTTGAATACGTATAAAGCTCTAAAGGAAGTAATCCCATAGGGCAACAGTTTACACATTTAGAGCATCTGATACAGGCAGACTCATCAGGGACGCTGGCATCTTTATCCTCCAAAAAGAGAAGACAAGATGTATTTTTCATAACTGGATATTCAGTCGAAAATACTGCATTTCCCATCATAGGACCGCCAACTATAACTTTTGAAGTGCTATCTTTTATGCCGCCTGAGACTTCAATGACGTGGCTATATAAAGTACCAAGCGGAACTGCATAGTTTGCAGGATTATTAATGCCTGAGCCTGTCATTGTTACAATTCGTCTTGTAAGCGGGATACCCTCAAATATTGCCCTTGAAATTGCCGAAACTGTATCTATATTTAAAACAACACACGATACATCCATAGGGAGCTTTCCTGACGGGACTTTTCGTTTTGTAACGGCATAAATAAGATGCTTTTCTGAGCCTTGTGGATATTTCTTTTTTAAAGTAACAACTTCAATTCCCGGAAAATTCAAGGCTTTTTCTTTCATTTTAGCAATAGCGTCAGCTTTATTTTCTTCAATAGCAATATATGCCCTGCTGAGAGAAAAAACCTTCATAACACACTTTATTCCCGAAAGCACAACTTCGGGTGTTTCAAGCATTACTCTGTGGTCTGATGTGAGATATGGCTCGCACTCAGCTCCATTAATGATTATGTATTCAATCTTTTTATCAGGTGATGGACTAAGTTTGGCATGAGTTGGAAAAGATGCACCGCCCATTCCGACAATGCCTGCATCTCTAACAATTTTTACTATTTCATCAGGGGATAACTCATCTAAAGACTTAGTATTTATTGGCTCTCCCTTTTTATAAAGCCAGTCGTTTTCTATTATTATTGTTTCTTTCTCGACGCCTGACGGATGCGGATGCATACCAACACTTATTACAGTTCCTGAAACGGATGAATGGATAGGAGCACTTAAGAATTCATTTGAGTCAGCAATTTTATCATACATTTTCACATAATCGCCAACAGACACAATAGGTTTAGCAGGTGCACCTATGTGTTGGCTAAGCGGAAAATATAAAAACTGCGGAGCTTCAATCGTCTTAATTGGTATGCGATTTGTTAAGATTTTATTGTCATCGGGGTGTATGCCCCCTTTAAATGTGAATTTTCTCATGGCTTTTCCCCTTACATCTGATAAAATTTATAAAACTTATCAAAATTATTATACCATATTATTATATTGAAATCAAGAAAAAAGTATTTAATATAAGCCTTGACGACAGTATAAAAAATATTATCTTGTCAATACTCTTTACGTGACAAAAAAATAATTTAAATCTGCCAAAATTGGCAATTTTTTATTGAGGAGGAAGATTATGAAAAATAAATTTGTTTTATCACTGATTTTAGGTCTTTTAATTACGCTTGGTCCTGCATTAGTTTCTGAATCTGCAGTTGATGATATTTCATCTGATATAATCAGACTTCATATAGTTGCAAACAGTAATGAAGCTGGCGATCAAAAGCTTAAGCTCAGCGTCAGAGACAGAATTTTAAAAGAAGTCAATTCAAATTCTTTAAATGAACTTCATCTAAAAGAAATTGAGAGCATATGCACAGATGAGATTAAAAAGAGCGGATATGATTATAATGTAAAAGTAGTTTGCGGAAAATATTATTTTCCCACAAAATCATATGAAAATATTACATTACCTGCAGGAGAATACAATGCAGTAAGGGTACTTATAGGTGATGCAGTCGGTGACAACTGGTGGTGTGTAATGTATCCGCCGCTTTGCTTTAGGGGAAGTATAAAGGGCTCTTTAGATAAAAACGAGATTAATAACTTAAAGAGCAGTATGAAAGAAGATAATTTCCACATGATAGAAAGCGATGAGATAAAATTTAAAGCTTCCTTTAAGATAGTAGAGCTGTGGCAGAAACTAAAGCACAGAAATTAAGTCTCTCTGTGCTTTTATATGACGGTGAAGTTTGATGTAAAAATATATAGAAGAATAGCATATATGATGAGGCAAGATAAAATTTGAAATATAAGCAGGGGTATACTTAATATGTAATTTGAAATACAAAATTTTAAAATAAGCCTGATAACGCTTCCTGCGCCATAAATTGAGACAGTAGGAATAAATATCCATTTTATGTAGTCAACTTTAAAATCAGTTATTTTTATTAGTCTATTTAAGCTTAAAAAAGCATTTAAAAGCTCTGCTATATATATTGAAGCAATATATCCGCCGCCTGCAAAACGCGGCAAAAGAATAAGAATTGATAAAATACTAACTAATGAATCAATTATATTATACATCATAGAATTCAGTTGTTGATTTAACCCCTTTAACATTCCGTCAACAATACCATCAACATACATTACAACAGATAGCGGTGCTAAAAGCCTTATATATAATGTTACGGCACTGCTTTTATAAACTAAGGTTCCAATTTCTTCTGCAAAACAATAAAATATACCGCTTAAGCAAATTGAAAAAAGTAAAGTATTTTTAAACATTTTTGAAACGATATGGTTAATCTGACGTTTGCGACCTAAGGTCATACACTCTGAAAGCTCAGGTACTAAAAGACCTGAAAGTGATTTTAAAACACTTGACGGAAATAAAAGGAGCGGAATAGCCATTCCGTGAATAGTACCATAACATTTTAATGCAGTTTCATTATCCATTCCTGATTTTTTTAGCCCGCGAGGAATCAAAATATGCTCGATTGTCACAAGTGCAGAGCGAAGATAAGCACTCAGTGCGATTGGAACAGCGATTTTAAAAATAGCAGGATATGCATCTTTTTTTGTTTTCTTTGAGTTATATCTCCTTTTATCTGTTTTATATAGAATAAACATAAATAAAAAAGATGAAATCTCAGCAAAACTTCCGCCTGCTACCATACATAAACACGCGTATTCTATACCACGATCTGCATACATCTCAAGAGCTAGAATTGTTACACATATTTTAATTATTTGTTCAAAAATCTGCGCAGAAGAGCTTTTGATAATCCGTCTTGTCGCCATAAAATATCCACTCATAGCTGAAGACATCGCAATTGGCGGCATACTTATACTAAGTGCTTTTAAAGATGAGATGGCGCGCACGTCACAAAGTAAGTTCTCAGCAATAAAATCTGCGCCGAAAAATAACAGCATAAAGGAAAGCATACCAAAGCAAAAAGAATAAAAAATACATCTTTTCATAATATAAGATGCCGCATTTTTTTGAGAAATGGCAATCTCATCTGCAATAAGACGTGTTGCAGCTAAGTTTATTCCTGAAGATGCAAGTGTAACACTAAAACCATAAACAGACATTATAAGCTGAAAAAGACCAACACCTGATGCACCTATTTTGTTTGATATATATACATTAAAAGAAATGCCGACTATGTTCATTAAAAGTGATGTAGCAGACATTATGGCGGCATTTGCAATAAATCTCTTTTTGTGCAATTTAAATCTCTCCTAAACGTTTTGTAAAAATATATGAGATGAAAAATGAAAGTAACACAATTTTTGAAAGTGAATAATATGGTGTTATAGAGCATACGGAAAGGGAAGTGGTATATTGCTTAAATTCAAACTTTGGGGAGCACTCGCTGCCGCATTTTGCATTGGCGTCTTTGCAGGACTTTTTCTGCCGCCTTTCTTTCTTGTTATTTTAGAGGGTGCTCTTATTCTATTTATAGCATTTTGCTGGTTATGCAGCTAGAAAGGAACGTGTTATGAAAATTAAAGTTATCAAATGTCCAAAGATGATTACAGGGCTTTTAAAAGCAGTACTTAAAATGAAATAAAAGAAAAAAGGGGATGTTTAAAAGTCAGATTTTTTAAACATCCTCTTTTTTAAACAATGTTGTTCTATTGACAAAATATGAGCATTTTTGATATACTGTTTAAGATATTAATTAAAAGATAATACTTCGGTTAAAAAGGAGTTTATTGCATTGAAATATAAATTGATTGGGCTAACGTCTGTTTTAATTTCAGTTTTGCTTGTTTTTGTCATATGCTTCGTTTTTTCAGGAAATAGCATAAAAAACGATGCTAAATACGTCATGGCAGATGCTCAAAGCGCATGTCTTACTCATGATAAAGACAAGCTGTGTACCCATCTTCCAATTGTAAAAATTGATACGCAAAGAAACGATATTCCTGGTGCTCCGATAATCAGTGAGCTTTATGGAATAGTAGGCTACACAACGGGAGAAGACGAAGCTACAACAGTTTCGGGGAAAATTGAGATAATTGAAAATAATGGCGCAAACAACCATATAACAGACAAGGTCAAAAGTTCAAGTGATATAAAAATCCGTGTGCGTGGTCATTCATCAAGATCTTTTGATAAGAAAAACTATTTTATAAGGCTTGTTAATTCGGATGAAACAAACAACCCTCAGGAAATTTTAGGAATGGATGCACATCACGAGTGGGCACTTCATGGACCTTTCCTCGATAAAACATTAATAAGAAACTATATGTGGTATGCCATCTCAGGTAAAATAATGGATTATAGCCCTGATGCCCGTTTTTGCGAAGTCTTTATAAACGACGAATATATGGGTGTTTATGTTATGACGGAAACAATTACGGCGGGGAAAAATGGCGCAAGGCTTGGCTTAGAAGTGAACAAAAAGGATAACACTTTCGGCGGATATTTATTCAGGCTTGATTGGGGAGACTCGGAAAAAGAGACGTTTATTTCACCATATATAAATTATACAAAGGATACGATTAATCAGCACGAAATCGTGTATCCCGGTGTGAAAAATTTAACGGAAGAACTAAAGGAAAACATTAAAAATGATATTTCGGCTTTTGAAAAAATGCTGTATTCATACGATTTTGCAAACAGAACATACGGATATGAAAAGTATATAGACACTAGCTCATTTGTTGACTATTTTCTAATAAATGAAATAACATGTAACTATGATGCAGGTGTATTTTCGACCTATATTTATAAAGATACTGACGGCTTGTATAAAATGTGTGTATGGGATTTCAACTCTGCATGTGATATGTATCAGGAAATGGCAATGCCACATAATACTTTCCAGATGCAAGAGCGTCTGTGGTTTGAAATGCTTATAAAAGATGAGAAGTTTACAAACAGAATAATAAAAAGATATAAAGAACTAAGGAAAACATATTTTTCTAAAGAATATCTCTATAGCTTTATAGATTCTACAGTAGAAGATTTAGAAGCGGCCATAGACCGTAATTATGAGGTTTGGGGCTATAGCTTTCTTCCTGAAAATAACATCTTAAGCGAAGTTGAACGAAATCCTAAAAACTATGATGAAGCAATAGCACAGCTTAAAACTTTTTTAGATAAACGTATAGACTGGCTTGATAATAACATTGATTCGCTTCGTCAGTACAGTGCCCAGTCGAAAGTAAAAGAATATTACAAAAATAATAACTAAGGAGGTATTCACTATGAAAAAATATATAATAGCGATATCTTTGGCAGTTATTATTTTTATTTCTGCAGATTTTGCATATTACCATATGGGAATTCACGTTGATTTAGACAAAAATCAAAACATAGAATGTTTTATGACAACCGATGAAGAAAAAATTTATATGAATAATATTCCCTTCGAGATTAAGGGGGTAGATTTATTGTCGGTTATTCCCGGAAAAAAAGATAGTGACTTTGCAATAGATAAAGAAACATATTTGCGTTGGTTTAGTGATATTCAAAATATGGGAGCAAACACGATTCGTATATATACAATACAGGACGATGCTTTTTATAATGCTTTTTATGAATATAACATAAACAATAGCAATCCTCTTTACCTGTTACACGGAATAGTAGTTGATGATTATGTGCAAAATTCGCGTTTTGATGCTTTTGATGAAAAGTTTTTCAGCAGTTTTCTAAATGATTCAATAAAAATGGTTGATGTTATTCACGGAAAAAGAAAGCTTTTTTGGGGCGAAGTGAAAAATTCAGGACATGGGATGTATTTTAAGGATATTTCTAAATGGGTAATCGGCTATATTTTAGGCTCAGAATGGAAAGATGGAACTGTTGCCTATACAGATGATTTATACGATAATCAGGGTACATATAGCGGTGAATATATGTATGCAAAGAAAGATGCCTCACCATTTGAAAGTATGCTGGCAAAAATAGGCGATGCCGTCATAAGTTATGAAAGCGAGAGATATAACCAGCAACGACTCATCGCATTTACAAACGGACCTAAAACTGACCCTTTTGACTATCCCAAAGAAACAGAAATTGATTTTGAAAAATGTGCTTTTATTGATGTAGAGCACATAAAAACAACAGATAAATTTAAATCAGGTCACTTTGCATCATATCACGTTTATCCGTACTATCCTGATTATTTAAAAAGCCTTTCCGACTGGACACAATTTGGTATTGATGCACAAGATATTTTTAAAGATAGTGATGGAAAAATAAATACATATAAAGCATATTTAACTATGCTCACAAAACACCATAGTATCCCTGTTGTTATATCGGAGTTTGGTCTGTCATCATCGCGCGGTGTAGTTTTGAAAGATGAGGATTTAGGCAGAAAATACGGCAACATGTCTGAAAAAGAACAGGCAGAAGCACTTTTAAGCTGCTATAATGATATTGTAGATTCAGGATGCGCAGGAGCCTGCATTTATGCATGGCAGGACGACTGGTCGAAAAAAACATGGAATACACTCTATAGTATTAATTCAAGCCGTACACAGTATTGGTCAGATTACCAGTCGGCCAAAGGATATTTTGGACTTATTTCCTTTGATCCCGGAACAGAAAAATCAATATCCTATGCAGACGGTGATATCAGAGAATGGACAGAAACTGATGTCGTGGCCGAAACCGAGGATGTGCAGTTATCATTAAAATATGACGAAAAGTTCATATATCTATTTGTAAATAAAAATAACTTTGATTATGAAAAAGAAAAGCTTTATATCCCAATTGATATCACACAGAAGACAGGAAGTAAATATTGTGAAAAATTCAATATCAACTTTGACAGAAATGTTGATTTTTTAGTTGTCATAGATGGTAAAGATAATAGTAATATCCTTGTAAATAGCCGCTATGAGTCACTAAGGTCAACGTATGCGCGTGAAGCATATAATATCAATGCATATGATATATCAAAAATTCCTGCTCATGATTCGTCAGGATTTGTTCCTGTAAATATGATTTTACAAAACAAATCAAAAATTATATTTGGTAAAAAGTATCCGCTGTTTAAAACTTTTGAAACAGGGAAATTGATATATGGTAATACAAATCCTGAAAGTGAAGAGTTTAATTCTCTCGGTGACTATTATATTAATAATGATTTTATCGAGATAAGACTTCCGTGGCAGATTTTAAACTTTTCTGACCCATCAAAAATGATGATTCATGATGATTATTATGATGGCAATTACGGAATAAAGCATATAAAGATTGACGAACTGTATATTGGGGTTTGTGATGGCATAAATGATGATGCGGTCAAGCTTTCACCTGCCCGATTGTCTGGTTGGGGAAATAATGTTACATATCATGAAAGGTTTAAAAGCTCGTATTATGCAATGAAGGATATATGGAATAACAAAAACGAATGAAATGTATTGTATTATAAAGTCATTGAAATTATTGTTGTTTTATGATATACTATAAAGTAATTGATTTGGCATAAGCATTTAGCAAGACAACAAAGTTATTGTAAAATAAAAGGAGAAAAAAATGAAAAGTCAAATTTTTAACCTCATAGAAGATAACGCGACACTTTCTTGGGAACAAATCATTTCAAACATCTTAGTTGCGGGAGTCTTTGGATTTTTAATATTTGCATCATATCTCATTACGCATCGTGGCACGATTTACAGTAAAAAGTTTAATGTTTCGTTAGTTACACTTACTGTCTTAACGTCAATGGTAATGACAGTTATAGGAAATAACGTTGCACTTTCTTTAGGTATGGTCGGGGCACTTTCAATTGTTCGTTTCAGAACTGGCATCAAAGATTCAAGAGATACAGTTTACATATTCTGGACCATTATTGTTGGCATATGTTGCGGTGTAGGTGATTATTTAGTTGCAGGAGCAGGAAGCATTTTTGTATTTTTATTGCTTCTTGGCTTAGGTGCAATTAAAAACAGTAACCGTATGCTTGTTATTATTCGCGGTGCTCGTAAAAATGAAACTGCAATTCAGGAAACAATTGCTGAATTCTTTAAGAATAAAGCTCTTATGAGAGTAAAAAACTCAACTGATTCATCTATTGAATTTATTTATGAAATCACATCAAAAACTCTATCTGTAGCAGAACAGGAAAATAATATTGGTATATGTGACAGACTTTATAAAATAGGCGATATTGAATATGTAAATACTGTTATGCAAAATGATGAGATTTCGAATTGATTTATCTAATAATACAACTAATAGTCTTATACTTTATAAAGACTATATTGTAAAATTATCATTAAGGGGAAGATTTTAGATGATACCATTTAATATACCCAGTATAACAAATATTGAAAAGCAATTCATTTCCGAAGCTTTGTCAAACTTAAAATTATGTGGTGATGGCAATTTTACTCACATGGTTTATGAGGCTTTTAAAAACAAATTTGGAATATCAAATATGCTGCTTACAACATCGTGTTCGCATGCTTTAGATATGACATCAATTATTTCTGGTTTTAATGTTGGTGACGAAATAATAGCACCATCATATACATTCGTTTCTACAATTAATGCATTTGCATTAAGAGGCGCTAAGCCAGTGTTTTGTGATATTGAGAAAGAAACAATGAACATCGATGCGAATAAAATTGAAGAACTCATTACTCCGAATACAAAGGCAATATATCCTGTTCATTATGCAGGCGTGATTTGTGATATGGACAAGATAAATAGCATTGCAAAAAAATATAACCTTCTTGTAATTGAAGATGCTGCCCAGGCGGTAGGCTCATATTACAAAGGAACTCAACCTGCTGGAACAATTGGCGATATGGGATGTTATAGCTTTCATGAAACAAAAAATTATGTAATGGGTGAAGGCGGAGCCATAATTATTAAGGATAATGAATTGTATAAAAAAGCCGAAATTATTAGAGAAAAGGGAACAGACAGGAGTCAGTTTATAAGAGGAGAAGTTGATAAATATACATGGAGGACTGTTGGGTCATCTTTTTTACCGTCTGATATCTTAGCTGCAATGTTATATGGTCAAATGCAGCGTTTTGATGAGATTATGAAAGCAAGATTAACTATCTGGAATAATTACTATAATGGTTTAGAAAGTTTGGAAATTAGTGGTAAAATTGTAAGACCCTTTGTTCCCGAATATTCAACCCATAATGCACATATGTTCTATATAATTTTACCCTCTAAAGAAATACGAGATAAGATGATAATAAAATTGAGAGAAAAAGGGATTCAGTCGGTATTCCACTACATACCTTTACATTCATCACCAATGGGTGTAACCTTTGGCTACAAAAAGGGAGATCTTCCTATAACAGAGGAATATTCAGAACGTTTGCTAAGACTTCCAATGTATGCCGACTTAACTGAAAGTGAAACTCAATATGTTATAGATAGCATCAAGGAATGTTTGATATGAGTAAATATTCAATTGTTATTCCATGCTATAAGTCAGATTTGACTATAAAAAAGGTGATATAATTTCTAGTACACTTATAACATAAGGTCGGGTGAAATGATTGAACAAGACAAAAAGCTTTAAAATTGTAGGTGATCTTTCTTACACTATTTTGGCTATCGTTGTAATGAATGTTGTCCTTCAGATAGTTATTTATCCCTTAATAACTAATTTTTACGGAAGTGTCGTAACAGGAGAGATTTTATATTTTATAGGTTTTATTTATATTATTCCTCAGGCTTTAGGAACAACTTTGAGTAACACTAGATTGGTTGTTCGAAAGAATTATGAGGTTTCTAATTCGGATTTTTCGCATGTCATACTAATATCATCCATTATTTCGGCACTTGCCTGTGGAATTATCGGTTTTATAGAAAATACATCTTTTGCTTTTTATGTGTCCTATGCCTTATTTTCTGTTCTGTACTTATTGCGGGCTTATGCACAGGTTGAGTTTCGTTTAACTTTAAAATTTAAAGAGTACTTTTTATACTATTGCATAATAAGTATCGGATATCTTTTGGGGTTGGCATTATTTTTTATAACAAAAATATGGTTGTTTATTTTTATCATAGGTGAAGCTTTTGCCTTAATCTATTCATTAGTCAAGGGACGAATTTTTAAAAAGGAACAAAAGAAGGCATGCTTGGCAACTATCAATAAAACGATTGTAATGATAGCTATATCGACACTTGCAAGAGATTGTGTGATTCACTTTGATAAGGTTATTCTAAAACAAACCATAAACGCAAATGTTGTAACTCAATATCATGCTGTATCCTTAATAGCAAAAACAATGCAGATGCTTATCCAACCAATAAACACACTGATAATGTCGTATCTTACCGTGAAAGATGTATCCCTTACAAGAAAAACATTGATAAAGTTTATTATGCTTTCATTGGTCATTGGCGTTGGTTTCCTTGGTGTATGTCTTATAGGAACCCCTATATACATAAAGCTTTTCTATCCATCGTTGTTTGATGAAATTATTCAATATAATTTTATTGTAAATTCAGGACTTATTATTGGCTTTCTTGCATCCTTATTTATGGCCGTTTTGCTTTCGCAAGGAAAAACAAGATTACATACAACGATTGAATGTATATGGGGAGTATGCTATGTTATAGCTGCCTGCTATTTCTCGTCGCTTTATGCAATATATGGACTTGCCTGTGTTACATTTACAATGAATACAATAAAAATATTTACCGCAATTGTATGTCTGTTCTTGTCTATGAAAAGTCCAGATAAAATTAGTATTGAATAGTAAAAAAACTTCCTTTGCAACAAAACCAAAGGAAGTTTTTTATTATTTAACATTAGCTTGAAAATAATTACTTGCTTCTTTTTTCTACATCAAGCGCCCTTTCTCCCTTTAGATACATAACAAGTAGTCCGAGCATAACCATAATTGTAGATGTCTTAATAATTACCGGGAAAATTATTTTGTATATAACCTCGCAGATCATTTCCCCAGCTTCTCCCCCTATAACTATTGCGGCAATATATCCAAAAAACGTAAACCCACCCGCAAATAAACAAACAAAGATTCCGTAACCGAACACAAGCTGCAAGATATCAGCTATTTTTTTTAATATACTTTTCATACATTGTTTCCTCCTACAGTCCTATAACAGGCAACCAACCCATCAATACTACAACCTGAAGAATAAACTGTGCTGCTACCCACCAAAGATTATTTATAAACGTTTTAGTAAAATCCGACTCAGCCAGGGTCATCCCTGCATACATACCCAGCCCCAATGGTGGCGTGATTCCGCACATAACACCGCAGATGCATGGAAGCATCGCTGCAGCAAGCATCGGATCGCATCCGACATCTGTCAAAATGGAAATAAACACACTACCAAAAATAACAACAAGTGACGATCCAGGAATTACCATTCCCATAAAACATGTAATTAGACAAATAGCTATCACTGTAAGTAGCTTTCCAAACTGCCAGCCTGCAATAAGCGCTCCCAAATCCTGTGCAAGATTTAAGTCTTTGAAAAGTGCTCCTATCATGTAACCAAACACACAAACACTTATTGATGGAGCTATCGATTTGATCGAATCGCTAAACATTTTAGCTATATTATGTATTTTTACAACTGCTTTATCCCGATTTACAAGGCATGCATATATTGATGATATTCCGGCAACAAACAACAATACAGAACTGGATAAGTATTTTGCACCGTCAGCTCCTAATCGGTCGGTAAAGAATGTGTCCTTAAGCAAGAAGTCTAAAAGAAACGGCAGCAGAATTATAACAGGTAAGAGAATTCCTCTCCAACCCATCTTTAGTGCTTCCTTCAGTGGCGGAAGCTCATCTTTTTTCATTGGTTGTACTTTATAATATTTGCAAAAACTCCAAACCATAAAGAGTTTTTGAAGAATAAACCAAAAAGAAATTCCCCATAAAATCACCCAAAAACGACCAACTGTAATATTCATTTCCGGGTACAAGGCCGCATATGCTCCCAAAGCCGCAACAATGTTAGATGATGGAGGGATTAAATTCCCTAAGTAACTTGCATTGCTTTCGATATTAGCAGCCAGCTCCGGTGGGAATCCGGATTTTTTCATAGCGGGAATAGTAATTGATCCGGTTGCCATAACATTTCCCGGTCCTGAACCTGAAAGGGCTCCCATAAATGCACTTGCTATAACTGCTGCGTAACCCGAACCACCCTGCATTCGTCCTACAATCGACAGAATAACTGTTATACAGCTATCAACAATTTTTGTTTTTGTAAACAAAATCGACATAGCCATAAATGCGACCATAGAGTATAGAAGTGATGTAGATAGTGCAGAATCTACATATTTCCAAACATTCCCAATTGTTCCTGTAATAATTAACAGGGAAACAAAACTAAGTAAAACAGCCTCGTATATAGGGCGCTTTACAAAAACGAACCAAATAATAATGACCAAAAGCATAAAGCCCAGATACATTAACGATAACGGCATATCATACTCTCCTTCATAATATAAATGTTATAGGTTTCATATCCTTTAGGTTATATTATGACATAAAACTTTCTTCTTGTAAAGTACTTTTTTATATTTTTGTGAAAAGTCTTGAAATTATATGAGATTTGAGTTATGATAGCATTATATAATGGTAGAAAGGGTACTTTTTATGAATAATAAACAGCTGCAATATGCAATTGAGCTTTCTAAAACTTTAAATTTTTCTCTTGCGGCAGAAAAATTGGGTATATCTCAACCTGCATTAAGCAAGCAAATTTTAGATTTTGAGAAAAAACTGGGAGTAAAGCTTTTTAATCGCGAGAAAAACTCTGTTAATCTTTCTTGTGCAGGAAAGTATTTCCTTGAAAATGCAGAGAAACTTTTGTTTCAAGAGGAGCAACTGTGTCGTTCGCTAGATGTTTTTAAATCTGAAAACTGTGGGGAACTGATAATCGGCGTATCTCCATTTCGGAGCTTGTATCTATTGCCTACCATATGCAAAAAAATAAAAGAGAAATTCCCTGGGGTAAGAGTTATCTTACATGAAGATACAAGCGAACATCTTCGTAATAATACATCAGACGGAAAGTATGATTTTGCCATTGTAAATCTGCCTGTGGACGAATCCGTTTTAGATGTGACTCCAATAGAGCGGGATAAACTTGCCTTGGTTGTACCCAAAAATATGCTAGGCAAGATAAAATCATACGAAGATACAGAAATTCCAACAGTTAGCCTGAAAGAATGTGAGGATCTTCCTTTTATTGTTGTAGGAAAAACACAGGAGATGCGTATCCTATTCGATAAAATGTGCTCCTCAATTGATATCCAGCCGACAATTGCTATGGAAGTTGTAGGTTTGACTACTGCATGGGCGATGTCACGTGCTGGAATCGGTGCAACGCTATTGCCGATGCAATTAATAAACAGTCTCGATGCCTGTGAACAAATTCAAATTTTTAATATTGATTTTAAAACCAATATTCGTCAGCCGGCAATTATTAATCGTCACGGGCAGTATCTATCAAAATATGCCAAGTATGCCATAGAACTTCTGAAGGATTATTAATAAAGAGAAAAAGCCTATGAAGGTATTGACGCAAACGTGAATATCTCTAAGCACTCAGGTGCATACATTTTTGGAAGATGTGCACTGTCAGGTATCGAAATACGAAACATTCGAGTTGACAAGCATTAGTATATGAAATAAGTCTTGCGGGTAATTGACAACTTCGGTAACAAATGATATAATTAAATAAATGTAAAATTATAGAAATACGGGTATGCGATATGGATAATTTAAAAGGAAAACGATTGCTTGTTTTGGGCGGGACAAACAATGCCCCAGACATTGACAATTTTGTAAATGCACATGGTATAACATTGGTTGTAGCTGGGCTTTATTTTAGTCAAGAAATTTTAGAAATTGCAGATGAGTCTTACGTCATCGACATACTTGACCGCAAACAACTTGAGGAAATCGTCCGCAGCAAAAATATAGACGGTATATTTGTAGGTGGTAACGAGGATATAATATCCTGTACCATTGATGTTTGTGAAAAGTTAGGATTGCCTTTTTATGCATCCAGAAGCGTATGGGATAACGCAATGAATAAGAGTGTATTCAAACAAACCTGTCGCGAAAACGGCGTGCCTACCATGAATGATTATAATATAGACGAAAATGATCTTGATGCTTCGGCAAAAACATTGACATATCCTGTAGTTATAAAGCCCGTTGATTGCTGCGGAAGTAATGGCGTTATGAAATGTGAAAGTCAGGAACAGTTCAAAGAATTATATATGTACGCCAGAAATTGCAGTCGCACTGGCGGTGTCACTGTTGAAGAGTTTGACGACGGATTTGAAATTTGCGTATATTACACTTTTGTAGATGGTAAGCCCACTTTAAGTTCCATGGCTGACAAATATGTTCGCGGCGATATAGAAAATTTTATTCCGCTTTCTGAAATATATGCATATCCTTCTCAATATCTGCCTCAATACATCAAAGAAGTAGATGCAAATATGCGCAAAATGTTGTTAGCATTAGGTATCAGGAACGGCATTACTAGTATGCAAGGCTTTTATAAGGACGGCAAATTCAAGTTTTTCGAAATGGGTTTCCGCTTAGGCGGCACTGCTCAGTATCGCTATACAGAGCATATCAATGGCATAAACAGCCTACATATGATGATGGCATTTGCTTTAACAGGAAAAATGGGAGACTGTGATCAAAAGGCGGATACAGCTGAATTTCACAAACCTTGTTGCACGCTTACCTTGCTTTCTAAAGGAGGCACTGTTGCCAGAATTGAAGGTATAGAGGAAGCACGTAATTACGATGGTGTGCTTTATATTGAAAATCGTTATAAAGTAGGCGATACAATAAAAGCAAGCAGAACAATATCACAATTTCATGTAAGAATTTATATCGTTGCCGACAGCGAAGAACAGATGAAAGAGAAAATAAATCATTTACAAACCTCTATTCAAGCATATGATACAGAGGGAGAGCCGATGCTTATTACACACTTTGATACAAACAAGCTCAGCTTCGGTGAAAATAAGTTTAATTGAAAATATTTTTTGAGATAAAGAGGTATTGATATCATGCTCATTTCCGTTGCTATTCCTTGCTATAAATCTGAAAAAACCATTGTAAATGTAGTAAATGAAATAAAAACAGAAATTACGAAAAAAGAAGGATACGATTATCAGATTATACTTGTAAATGATTATCCGTTTGATAATACTTTTTCTGTTATAAAAGATTTGTGCATACAAGACTCCAAAATTACCGGTATAAATTTATCGCGCAACTTCGGGCAAGCAGCCGCAAAAATGGCAGCGTTGCCTTATGTGAAGGGTGATGTGCTTGTTTATATGGATGACGACGGGCAACATCCAGCCGCAGGAATTATCCCTCTTGTAGAAAAAATTAAAGAGGGATATGATGTTGTTTATGCATATTTTAAGAGTAAAAATCATAGTTTTTTCAAACGTTTCACCAGTAAAATTAACGCAAAAATTGCAGAGATAAATGGTACGAGAGCAAAAGGAATTCATGCCAGTAGTTTTTTTGCCCTAAGTCGTTTTGCTATCGATACCTATGCGGATTACCATAGTCCGTTTCCTTCTCCTATGGGCTACCTGAACACTCTTGTGGGAAAGGTGACAGAAATTGAAATGGAACACCGTGCACGAATGGAAGGGAACTCTAACTATTCTTTAAAGAAATTACTTAAGCTTTGGCTGAACGGATTTACAAACTTTTCTATTGTTCCGCTCCGCACCATTATGGGGATGGGAGCAATATTTGCACTTTTTGGATTTGCGGCAGGTTTTATAATTGTTGTAAGAAAGCTTTTGTTCCCTGCTATGGCGGCGGGCTATGCCTCAACAATGTCGGTGTTGTTGTTCCTTGGTGGGATTATTCTTATCGCACTTGGACTTATCGGCGAGTACATAGGCAGGATTTATATGACGGTCAGCAACCTTCAACAGTATCGTGTCAGAGAGGTTATTAGTTTGCCGGATAACGAAAATGATAGCTTAGAAAGAGACATAACTGAGGAAATATTAAAATGAAAAAAATTGTAATTATCGGTGCGAATAGTTTTCAGAATAAGCTCATTCTTAAAGCAAAAGAGCTGGGATATGAAACTTACGTTTTTGCATGGGAATGTGGGGATGTTGGAGAAAAAACAGCAGATTTCTTTTATCCCATTAGCATTGTGGAAAAGGACGAAATTCTTTCTATATGTAAAAAAATTATGCCTGACGGAATTTGTTCTGTTGCATCCGACCTGGCATCAATAACCGTGAATTATGTTGCGGACAAGCTTGGTCTTACTGCTAACCCGCCAGAAATAATAAACCGGTGCACGAACAAGTATGAGATGAGAAAATGCTTTATGGAAGCATCCATACCGTGTCCAATATTCACAAGAACTGACTGCATAAACAAAGACATCAAAAAGATGTCTTTTCCTCTTATCGTAAAACCGACAGACCGCAGTGGCAGCCGCAGCATTACAAAAGTTTATAACGAAAAAGAACTTGACGACGCTATACACCGTGCGGTAACCGACTCGTTTGAGAAGCAAGCAATTGTAGAAGAATACATACCCGGTGAAGAATATAGCCTTGAGGCTATCTCTTATAATGGTGTTCATAATTTTCTTACCATAACAAAAAAGTACACAACAGGAGAACCTAACTTCATAGAAACCGGTCATGTACAGCCTTCTGGTTTGTCATCTGAGACCGAAAGAAAAGCTAAAGAAATGATTTTCTCTGCTTTAAATGCCATGGGAGTCAAGAATGGAGCGAGTCACTCAGAATTCCGTATTTCAGATGACGGAGATATCAGGATAATTGAAATTGGTGCAAGAATGGGCGGAGATTGTATAGGCTCGGATCTTGTGCGGCTATCCACAGGTTACGATTTCTTGAAAATGGTCATAGATGTTGCATGCGGAAAAGCCCCTGATTTTACAAAAAACCAAGCTCGGCACAGAGCTGAGATATGCTTTATCTTTAACAACGAAGATTTATCAAAGCTGAACAAGATTAAGTCTGAAACACCGGAAAGAATCTATTATACCAGCGACATACAGAAAAGCAATTCTGTTATTGATAGCTCATCACGATGGGGATACTATATACTTGCCGACTAAATCAATCAAAAAACGCTTAAAAGATGTCAATTTATGATTCCGTTTAATAAACAAAAAATATAAGAGCCTGAGAAGAATTATATATCTCAGGCCTTATCAAATCTTAAGCTATGCGGCGACGGTAAATTTACACATAAGCGGTTGGTTCGTATTACAAAAAAATCGGCCGGCAGGAACAATTGGTGATATGGGTTGCTACAGTTTTCATGAACAAAGAATTATTCCATGGACGAGGGCAGTGTTGTACTTGTAAAAGATACTGGCCCTTTCAAAAAAGCACAAAAGGAATTGACAGAAGCCAATTTATGAGAGGAGAAGTTGCATATATAATAAAATCCGTAAAAGATATCTTTTAATAGGCAATATCCCAACTTTAAAGAAGTGATTTAATAATATATAACAAGGAGTGACAGATATGAAAGGTATTATTCTTGCCGGAGGCAAAGGAACAAGACTTTATCCTATGACAAAGGTTGTTTCAAAGCAACTTTTGCCGATTTACGATAAGCCAATGATTTATTATCCGTTATCGGCACTTCTTCTTGCTGGGATAAATGAGGTTTTGATTATATCAACACCTGATGATATTGATATGTACGAACGGCTGTTTGGAGACGGAAGCAGAATCGGAATCAGGCTAGAGTATGCAGTTCAGCCTGAACCTAAAGGTTTAGCTCAGGCATTTATTCTGGGAAAAGAGTTTATCCAAGATGATAGCGTGTGTTTGATATTAGGAGACAACATATTTTATGGTCAGGCATTTTCAAAAATCTTAAAGGATGGGATAAAAGGATGTAACGAAATGGGTGCCGCTATATTTGGTTACCCTGTAAAAGATCCAAGAGCTTTTGGTGTGGTGGAATTTGATGAAAACCATAAAGCTGTTTCAATTGAGGAAAAACCTGAAAATCCTAAGTCAAAATATGCAGTTCCCGGACTATATTTTTATAATAATGAAGTAGTTGAAATAGCAGAAAACATAAAGCCTTCAGCTCGAGGTGAGTATGAAATCACTTCTATAAACAATGAATATCTTAAGAAAAACAAGCTTAAGGTTATTGAAATGGGCAGAGGAATGGCATGGCTTGATACGGGAACGCCAAAGGGTATGATTAAAGCAAGCGAATTTGTGCAAACCATTCAAGATATGCAAGGTTTTTATGTTTCGTGTATAGAGGAAATCGCATGGCGTAAATCTTTTATAAATGATGAACAGCTTAGAAAAATTGGTGAAGAATTGAAAACCACCGATTACGGACAATATATATTGTCATTGCTGAAATAATAGGAGAAAAGTTATGAAGGTTTTAATTACTGGCGGAGCAGGATTCATTGGTAGCAATTTTATATTTTATATGTTAAAAAAATATCCTGAATATAAGATAGTTTGTCTTGATAAACTCACTTATGCGGGAAATCTTGAAACATTAAAGTCTATAATGGACAATGGAAATTTTAAGTTTTATAAGGGCGACATATCTGACAGTCAATTTGTAGATGGTTTGTTTATGAATGAAAAACCTGATATTGTTGTTAATTTTGCGGCAGAAAGCCATGTTGACCGCTCAATAAATGATCCTGGCATTTTTTTAAAAACGAATATACTAGGAACTCAAGTGCTGATGGATTCTTGCCGTAAATATGGTATAAAAAGATATCATCAGGTATCTACTGATGAAGTATACGGAGACTTGCCTTTAGACAGACCTGAACTATTTTTTACGGAAGAAACACCGATACATACATCGAGCCCATATAGCGCAAGTAAAGCCTCTGCAGATTTACTCGTTTTAGCTTATTATAGGACATATGGACTTCCAGTGACTATATCCCGTTGTTCCAATAACTACGGGCCATATCATTTTCCAGAAAAATTGATACCTTTAATTATTGCAAATGCATTAGCCGATAAGCAACTGCCTGTATATGGTGATGGAAAAAACGTTCGTGACTGGTTATATGTTGAAGATCATTGTGAGGCAATAGACCGGATTATCCACTTTGGTAAAGTAGGCGAGGTTTATAATGTCGGTGGTCACAATGAAAAATCAAATATTGAAATTGTAAAGATTCTGTTAGACGCTTTAGATAAGCCATATTCTTTAATCACATACGTAACCGATAGAAAAGGTCATGATTTAAGATATGCAATCGACCCGACAAAAATTAGTAACGAATTAGGTTGGCTACCTAAAACAAAATTTGAAGATGGTATAAAGAAAACTATCAGATGGTATCTTGAAAATAAGGAATGGTGGCAGAACATAATAAATGGAGAGTATCAAAACTATTATAAAAAAATGTATTGTGAGGATATAAAGTATGGCGAAAATTATTAAAAATTATTACTATATAATTGTTCCATTGGCAATTACTGTTATTATGTTGATGCAAAAATTAACTTTTGCTACGATTGATGATTGCTTTATGATGCAAATAGCTAACAGTTTTAGAACAAACAGCCATAGTGAATTTTTGGTGTTCATTAATGTGATTTATGGATATATTCTTAAATTTTTAAATCATTTGATTCCTAGTGTGAATTGGTTTGCCGTGTTGTATATTTCCATAGTGAATATAGCGTTCATTCCAATGTATAAAATTACACAGAATTATTCGAATAAGATGTTTTTTGTTGGTGTACTTGCGGTTTTACAGGCTGTAACCTATTATTTTATTACTTTTACTGTTATGCCTTTTATATGTTCATCAGCTGCCATTTTATGGTCGCTTGAACATGTGAAAAAAATTGATAAATATTCAATAAAACACATTATATTTTCATTTGTATTATTTTGTATCGGGTTTGGGATGAGATCAGGCAGTACATTTATGTGTATATTTCCAATGTTTTTACCAATCTACTTTTTTTCTGCCCTCAAAAAACGAAACTCAATTTGGGTTATTATTGCTATTATGAGTATATGTTTTGTTGCACACTATGGTGTAGTTGGTGCGCGTAAAGTATATAAAAATAATATTCCTGAAGATACATACTATAATCAATTTGCTGAATACAGATCTAAACTTACTGACTCCCCAAAAATTGATTATGAAAAAAATAAGGAAGCTCTTGAAGCTATTGGGATTACCCGAAATGATTTAAATATGTATAGAAGCTTCGAGTATGCAGACAGAAACATTTTTTCTAATGAAAACATGGAGAAAATGGTACAAATGCAAACATTTTCAGAAAAATACACATTTAATATTTTAGAGTTTGACATAGAATCGCATTGTGTTTTGGTATTGTTTGCATATTTTTCTATAGCGTTGCTGTCTTTTATATTTTTTAAAAACAGAAGAAAGGAAATATTTTTCTTTTCACTTTTTATATTTGTAGCAATATTATATTTATTTATTCGAAAAAGAGCGCCTATGAGAGTGGTTCTGCCAATAACAATGTCCGGAATTATAATGTTATCTTATATTGGAATGCAGGAACTTACAAAAAATATTAAACCTGACCATCGATTGAGAAATGCAGGATTGATCTTGATTGCTATCATGTTTGTAGGAATCAATGCATATAATGTTTTTAATATCAATAGAATAAATGCAACTTTAGAGGAACCTAAAAAAGTTGTGGAGTATGTTAGACATCATCAAGACACTATATATATCACAGATGAAAAGGCTAATACATCATTTGCTCCACAATTTTTGTCACTCAAATCCTCTGAAAAAAACCATACACAGCTTTGTAATATCTTTGGTGATTGGTATGTATATTCATATTTTTGGTATGATCAACTTGACCAATTAGGACTTACAGAATATCAAGATTGTTCTTTTAAGGCCGTTCTTGATGAAAGAGTAAGAGTAATTACCGCCGAGGAGACTCTGTTGGAGAGAATTCATATTTTTCTAAAAGAACATTACAATTTAGAAACAGAATATCATTTGGAAGAAAAAATTACTGGCACATCAAGCGGATCATATAAGTTTAACCTTGTTGATTAAAGAATTATAAAGTTTTAGTATTTTAACAGTAGCCCTGAATATTAAGCTTTTGTGTAAATCTTCTTCATAAAAAATCTTTCCTAAACATATAATGTATCATTATATAAAAAGGAGATTTGTAAAATGAAGGACTATATAGAAGAACGTGTTTTAGAACTTGCCTCATTTATTCTTCAAAGTAAATCTACCGTCAGAAAAGCTGCAAAGCAGTTCAATATTTCAAAATCAACAGTACATACAGTGAGAGTAACATAGAAACTTTTTATATCGAAGTGGCGTAATGATAGCAAAACACCAAGGATTCGGCCCCTCGGTGTTTTTTATTTGCATAAAGCAACTCAAAAAGAATAAAATATAAATGTAACAAAAAAGCTTAATGTTATTTTTTGTTACATAAAAGTAATAAACTTGACAAAAACATTGATTTATGCTATACTCATTTCAAGAGGTGAATGATATGGAATTAAAAAGCAGAGATACTTATTTGGAACAATTGATTTCCTTTGTTGACTTAAAATTGGTTAAGGTAATAACCGGAATTCGCCGTTGCGGAAAATCAAGTCTGTTAAAGCTTATGGTTAACCACCTGAAAAGCCAAGGTGTTCAAGATGAGCAGATTGTTGAAATCAACTTTGAATCTATGCAATATTATGGCTGGGACAATAGAAAGTTTTATGACTTTGTTATCTCAAAAAAGATTGACGGCAAAGTGATGTATTTGTTCTTTGATGAAGTGCAGCGCATTGCCGACTGGCAAATTGCAGTAAATTCTTTTATGGTAGATATGGAATGTGATATTTATATTACAGGCTCCAATGCATTTTTATTGTCGAGCGAACTCTCTACCTATTTATCCGGTCGGTATATAGAAATAAAAATGCTTCCGCTTTCATTCAAAGAATTTGCAGATTTTAATGATTATACAATAATAGATACATCATCAATCGAAGGCACTAACAAGAAAGTATTCTATGATAAAAACAATAATGTTGTACAAACAGAAGAATTGTTTGATGCTTACTTAAAATACGGTGGTATGCCGTCGATCATGGATGTAGGACTTAACCAAGAAAAAATAACTGCGGTTCTTGATGGTGTTTATTCAGCCGTTGTAATTCGCGATATACTGGAAAGAGAAAAAAGAAAAGACCAGCGTGCCATCTCAGATGCAATACTTTTGCGCAAGCTTATTATGTTCCTTGCCGATAATATCGGCAATAATACATCTGCAACATCAATCGGAAATACGCTTATGAATGAAGGATTACTTGAAAACAGGACAAAAAAGCCGGCAACACATACAATTCAAGCATATATAAGCGCACTGACCGAAAGTTATATCTTCTATGAGATAAAACGGTTTGACATCAAAGGCAAAGAATATTTGCGAACTCTAGGCAAATACTACATTGTAGATATTGGACTTCGTAATTATCTTTTGGGATTCAGAAACGGGGACACCGGACATATATTGGAAAATGTTGTTTTCTTCGAACTATTAAGACGAGGTTATGATGTGGCAATCGGCAAAATTGATAATAGAGAAGTTGACTTTATCGCAACCAAAACAGATGAAAAGAAATATATTCAGGTTACCGAGAGTATGACATCCGAGGAAACCAGGAAACGAGAATTATCTCCCCTTGAAGCAATACACGATAATTACGAAAAAATTGTTCTTACCAGAGATAAAACCTTGTTTGACGATTATAACGGAATTAAAATTATGAACGTAATAGATTTTTTATTAAATTAGTTTGAATCAAAGGTATAGCTTTTGTGTTATGACACAAAGGCTATATTTTTTTAGGAGGAATAAGATATGAAATACAAAAGAATAGAATGGTTTGACCAGGAGTTTACGGAGAATAAATTGACCATAACGATTGAAAGTAATGGTAAATTAAGATTGAGTAAAGGGTTTCTTGCAGAACTGCCAAAATCGATAGCGATTGGCTTTGATAAACCTACCCGCACTATGTTTGTCAAGGAAGTTAAAGGTAATAAAGGATATCATCCAAGAATAGTAATGCCGATAAAAGAATTACCGACTGCCATTAAAGAGTGCGGGCTAAAACTACCGGTGAGATTTCAATTTTCAAAGGACCTGGAAAACAATTATTGGGTTGGGAAAATCCTATTAGTGAAAAATATACATGGTTTTGATATGGAGCAGCTATTTGTAGTTTTTGAACCTTTGATTAATAGTTTGGTACATAAGCTTGGCAAATCCATTCCAAAAGAGGAGCGCAGGTCAATCGTTGCAGAATCAATCTGTCGTGCGGCAAAGGAATACAGAAATATATATGGGGATTTGCATCGGTATATCAAAATGTATGTAGAAGATGATTTGATTCGAGAAAACAAATATTATGCGCGACAAACGAATAAAATTTCATTGGATAAACAAGTCCCCTCGCAAAGAGGAGGTTTTTATTCGTTACATGATCGCATTTCGGGGAATAATTCTGATCATGAAGAATTGGAAAATAAAATTATGAATAAGAATTTTTTGAATACATTGTCTAAAACAGAACAAATCATTTTGCAAATGTCATCTCAAAGTTGCCCTGTGCCGCAAATTTGTGAAAAAACAAATTTATCACCGGAAGAAATAATTGCTATTGCAGAGAAAATTGGTAAAAAACAAAAAGCATTTTATAGAGAATGATACATCAAAACAGATGTAATCGAAACAAAGTCCCCAAAAGTCCTAAAATTCAAGGTTTTTCACTCTTGAAAGTCAAAAATCTTCAAGAAAACAAAACCTGGTAAAATTTTACAAGATAGTGCAAACCCTTTAATAGCGCGACTTTGCGCTTATTCGACAATATACTTCCTTCTTCAGCAAATTCAGTACATATAGTAGGAGTAACATAGAAACTTTTTATATCGAAGTGGCGTAAAAGCCAGAAATACAGGGTCTTTCAGCAAAACGGCAAAATCACATCAATCTCAACTACAACCTAATATAACAGACAGAGCAAAAAAATCATAAAACCCTTGTGAGATGCATTCTTACAAGGGTTTTTAGCATTTCAACTAAATTTTCAAAAATTACTTGATTTTATTTCGGTATAGCGATATAATAATAGCATAGAATATATTAGGGTGATGAAAATGAGTATAAATGAAATTTTAAGTAATATCGGAATGACAAAATACCGATTGGCAAAACTCTCCGGTATTCCCCATGCGACACTTAGTGAATTGTGCAGTGGTAAAACAAACATTGAAAAGTGTTCCGGAGAAACATTATATAAAATCGCAAAAGTATTAAATGTGTCTATGGAGAGCCTGCTTGATGACAGAATGACAACTCTTGCAAGAGAGCGTTCCTACGAGTATGGTCTTCCTTCATATCTACAACATGATTTGGATGTATACAAAGATGCCGTATCAAAGAATTCCACTTTGATAGATTGCTATTGGGGCGAACTTTACGGAAGCATCAATATGGCAGAAATCAGCGATGGACTAATAACGCCGGAGCATGCGGATTATTTAAGGCAGAAATATTTATGGAGGTAACATTATGGCAAACAGAATTGATTTTACAAACTGTAAGCGAATTATAGGCAGAGCATATAATGGTGCAAACGGAAAGAAAATTGCAGTAGAATATGAAGGTGAAAGATATATGCTTAAGTTTCCTCCATCAGGAAATAAAAAGCCAACAGAATTATCATATACCAACAGTTCAATTAGCGAGCATATAGCAAGCAGTATATTTAATATGATAGGAATAAAAGCACAAAAAACAAAACTTGGAACCTTTACTGTAAATGGCAAGGTGAAAATTGTTTGTGCATGCAAGGATTTTACTGATAAAAATAAAAACTTATATGATTTTTGTTCTATAAAAAATACCGTTATTGACTCTGAACATAATGGTACAGGAACAGAGCTTTCCGATGTTCTCGAAACCATAGAAAAGCAACAATTTGTAAGTCCCGAAGAATTGCTTAAGCATTTCTGGAATGTGTTTGTAGTAGATGCCTTACTTGGCAATTTCGACAGGCACAATGGTAACTGGGGATTTTTGTTCGATGATGAAACTCAAACATCTGAGATTGCACCTGTTTTTGATTGCGGTAGTTGTTTGCTTCCACAGGCAGACGAAAAGATAATGAGAACTATTTTAGAAAACGAAGATGAACTAAATGCCCGTATTTTCCAATTCCCTACATCCGCAATTAAACTGAATGACAAAAAAATCAACTACTATGATTTCATTTCTTCAATGGGAAACGAGGATTGCAACAAAGCAATTTTAAGAATTGTGCCCAATATTGATATTGACCTCATAAATGCATTTATTGATAACATTATTTATATATCCGATTTGCAAAAGGAATTTTATAAGACATACATTACAGCAAGATACGAAAAGATCTTGTTGCCAACATATAAATCTTTGAGCAAATGAGGTATGGTCTATGATTTTTTATGTAACAAAACAGACCTTTGAAAGATATAAACTTAAAATGCCGGAAGATTTGAGTTTTCCAATGAATGAAATTGCTAAAGCAACGCTAAAAAAAGAAAGTGGAAATCGTCTTCTGGAGTGGGGCGGTAAACTGTTTTATTTTGATAAAAGAAAATGCATTCAGTTTGTTAACTTCGCAAGCAAATTAACCATATTTGTATTTGATATAAAGATGGATGACTTACCTATGGTTGGGAACTATATTGCAAATTATCTTCTGGATATTTATAGTAATGATAAAACGATGATTAAGTATCTCAAAAGATTATTCGAGGAACATCCAGCTTGTTGCTTTTCAAAGCTTACAGATAAAAGCGCCATATCTACTCTTAATAGAACACAATGGACATTTGCAGAGGATGGATATAGGTTTTATGATTTTATCGAAAATGGTATTTTAAATACTCGTAAAATTAACAAACTGGTGAATACAGATTGGTTGTTTACACAAAAGATAAACGGGAAAACAGAATATTTTTATGCAGTGGATAAATTTAAAGAAGTGCTGATAGAAATGTATGAAAATGAACGTTAAACATCTGTATAAAAATGGAAAATGCAAAATCCTGAAAAATGCTTAAATAGTGGTTTTCAGGATTTTTTCTTTTCTTCACAATATTGGGTATCAAAAAACCATTTGAAGTTAGTTTTACACAACGATATAAAAATAAAAATTACACTATTTTTACACTATTTTTCATTATTATCTTTACAGATGTTTTTATTTAAGGTGAAAAGTGTAATGTGCTTACAAATATTCCCTGCAAAAAATGTGATAAATTTTATAATATTCGTTGCATTTTATGAAAATGTGTGGTATAATAACACCATAATAAGAATTTGGAGGATGGACTATGTATCGTTATGCAATAGAAAATCTTGATAAATGGAAAAACAGTAAAAATCGAAAGCCTCTTATTATCGAAGGTGCAAGACAGGTAGGTAAAACCTGGATAATGAAAGAATTCGGTAAAAAATCATATAACAAGACTGCATATATCAATTTTGATTCCAATGTACAAATGGCAGAATTGTTCTCCATAGACTTAAATGTGGAACGTATCATTATGGGGCTTGAATTATATGCAGGACATAAAATAAACCCAGCTGATACGCTTATTATATTCGATGAGGTTCAGGAAGTACCGAAAGCATTATCATCTCTTAAGTACTTCTATGAAAATGCTCCTGAGTATCACATCGTGTGCGCCGGTTCTCTTCTTGGAATTGCATTACACGAAGGAACATCATTCCCTGTCGGGAAGGTGGATTTCCTTAAACTGTATCCTCTTTCATTCAAGGAATTTCTTATGGCAATAGGTCTTGAAAGATTTGCAGAGCTTTTAGATAAATAAGATTATGATATGATAAAAAGCTTTAAGCAGACATATATCGATGCCTTAAAACAGTATTACTATGTTGGTGGTATGCCTGAAGTTGTGGCATCCTTTGCTGACGAAAAAGACTTCGTTGAGGCAAGAAAAATTCAAAAGAGAATACTGACCGCCTATGAACAAGACTTTTCAAAACATGCACCAAAGGAAATTGTACCGAAAATAAGAATGTTATGGAATAGCATACCCTCACAGCTTGCAAAAGAAAACAAAAAGTTTATATACGGCCTTATTCGTGAAGGTGCAAGAGCAAAAGAATACGAAACTGCAATTATGTGGCTTTCTGATTGCGGACTCGTGCATAAGGTCAGCAGAATTAATGCGCCCAATATACCTCTTAAAGCATATGAGGATTTGAAGGCATTCAAATTATTCATAGTCGATGTAGGCTTGCTCGGTGCAATGGTAGGATTAAATCAGCGCACACTCCTAAATGGAAATGAATTATTCACTGAATTCAAGGGAGCGTTAACCGAACAATATGTGATGCAGCAGCTTGCAGTAAATCAAGACTTGGGAGTTTATTATTATACCAATGACCGGAATACTTGTGAAGTTGATTTTATAGTCGATAATGGTGACAATATCATACCGCTTGAAGTCAAAGCAGAAATCAATCTCAAGGCAAAGAGCCTTAAAACATACAGAGAAAAATTTACGCCCGAAATATCGATACGCTCCTCAATGGCAGATTACAGTGAAGAAATCGGACTTATCAACCTTCCGCTGTATGCGATAGATGGGATTGAATGAGAAATCCAGTAACTGTCCGTAAAATGGGACGGATAATATGAGATAATATTATTATGATATTATATATTACGGAGGAACTTATATGTTCTATAAAATGATTGAAAACAAAAGAAATCAATGGTTGTTATCGCCTGAATGTACAATAACGCCATTGATAGATTACATAGTAAAAACAGGGCAAATGCGAGATGCACAGATAGAAGCTATAAAGACTTACTTCTTTCTTAAAATTGCCTGTGAGTGTAAGCCACTTGAAAAATTGTTTTGTGAGGGCAAATTTAACACTTTAAATTTGGCAGAAGTCGAACTTTCAGAACCAGCAAGAAACTTTCTTGCTGCACATCCTGAAGCATCGGCTTTGCTTGAATATGCATGCTTGAAAAATGATAAAGGCGAGCAAGTGTCTGCAAAATTGGAAAACGAAATTAAGAAAAAACCAGATAGTATTGACTATTGCAAGTTTTTCAAAGATGCCTTTTACGGTGTTTCCTATACAGACTACCTTTTTAGTTTGCCTATGGGTGCAGGAAAAACATATCTAATGGCAGCATTTATTTATCTTGATTTATATTTTGCAATGAGTGAACCTTCAAATCCGGCATTTGCTCATAATTTCATTATTTTTGCACCATCAGGATTAAAATCATCGGTTGTACCAAGTTTAAAAACAATACAGAACTTTAATCCCTCTTGGATAATTCCAGAACCGGCAGCAACAGACGTAAAACGTGCTATTTCTTTTGAGGTGCTAGATCAATCGAAAACAGCAAATAAATCTAATAAAACAAAGAACCCTAATGTACAGAAAATTGCTAATCATCAACCACTGTCAGAACTCTTTGGGTTGGTTGCAGTAACAAATGCCGAAAAAGTTATTCTTGATCGCATACAAGAGAAAAACGGACAAATTTCAATGTTTGAAGAAAGCGATGACGAAAAGGATAGACAAGCCAATGAGTTGCGCAATCTGATTGGCAAGCTACCGTCTTTGTCAATATTTATTGATGAGGTTCATCATGCTGTCAGCGATGAAATAAAGCTTCGTGCTGTAGTAAATAAATGGGCAGAAAATAAAACGGTGAATTCTGTTATAGGTTTTTCTGGAACTCCGTATTTGGAAAAGGCTGAAAAAATTGAAGCAAATAACGCTCTTTCGGTTGCAACTGCTGAAATAACAAATATTGTATACTATTATCCCCTTATTGAAGGTGTTGGGAATTTCTTAAAAAGGCCGCTAGTAAAAATTGCTGAAATTGCAGATAGCAGTATCATTATAGAAAAAGGCGTTAGAGAATTTCTTGATACATATAAGGATACTGTATATGAAGATGGAACAGTTGCAAAACTTGGCATCTATTGTGGTGGAATTGCAAAATTAGAAGAACTCGTATATCCTATTGTTGCACGCATAGTAACAGAATATGGGCTAGATACAAGTTGTATACTTAAATTCTATCGTGAATCCAGTGGTAAAAACGAAAAGAAATACAAGGCACCTGCTGATAGTCAAATGCAATTTGACATTTTAGATAAAGCTATTTCAAAAATAAGAATAGTGTTGTTGGTTCAAATCGGTAAAGAAGGTTGGGACTGTAAGAGTTTGACAGGAATTATTTTGTCACAGGAGGGCGATTGTCCTAAAAACATGGTATTACAAACTTCTTGTCGTTGTTTAAGGCAGGTAGTAAAAGGCACTCCTGAAACAGCTCTCATTTATTTGAATGGTTCAAATGCAGAAAAATTAAATACTCAGCTTGAGCAGCAACATCATATTTCCCTTAAAGAGTTTCAAGAAGCAAATAATGAGAAAAAGACGATTAAAAGATATGACCGTACTGCATATCTTAAATTGCCTAAGGTTGATTTCTATCAACTTAAGATTAACTATGAAACTTTAACAATACAACCGGCTGATGCAAAGAGCGGAATTGAAAAGTCTCTTGATAAGACAGAATTATCCGGAGATGTCATAAAAACGACAGATTTTACAATGCAGACACATTCAACTGAGGTAGTTAATAATGAACATGGCAACAAGCCTGCGTCGTTTAACGCCTGGCTTTACGGCATTGTAAAGAATGGGTTCGAAACACTGAATATGCAAGAATTATCGACATACTCGAGAGAATTAAAAACAGTTTTTGATACAATAACTTACGAAAAAGATGGTTCTCGCTATTTCAGCTCAAAGTATAATCAAAAATTAATTGAAGCCAATATCCGTAAAGCATTCTGCGATAAATGCGATTTCACAACAAAAGAAGAATTGATCCCGGAAGAAGCGAGTCTTCTGAATATATCAAACTTTACTTCGGAAGTGCTTACAGAAAAGCCGGATGATTATTACCCATCACAACAAACGGTTGAGAATATTATGCTTGATGATAAGGGCAAATTGAAAATCGATTCAAAATTGCTAAGTCGGCGGCCAAGCGGTCTTAGGAAGACAATTAGGGGCTACAACTCCTCGGCTCA
>JAZROZ010000031.1:0-9187 GCA_045648985.1 Clostridia bacterium | reverse complement strand
ACGAATAAGCCGGTGGATAAACGAAAAGAAAACTTAATTGTTGCCAAAGTTGTTGCCTGTGAATTTAATTTTAGTTAATTCAACTTGATTTTTGAAAAGATAAAGAAAGCCATAAAAAGCCTTGTTTTAGCACGTTTTAGGATTGTTTGAATTAAAAAAACAGACGATTAAAAAATCGTCTGTTTTGGTGCCGCTGGCCGGAGTCGAACCGGCACGGTGTTGCCACCGGCGGATTTTGAGTCCGCTACGTCTGCCAATTCCATCACAGCGGCTTATTACTACCTAGTTATTTTACCATTTAATATTTAATTTGTCAATATATTAAATTACAAAATATTAACTAGTTAGTTGCCAAATAAGAGTTTTTGTGATAATATTGGAATATAAAATGAATAGTTAGGAAGAGTGAAATGAATAAGATTGAAAGTTTTAAGGTTAATCATGACATTTTGGAAAGAGGAATATATATCTCACGCATAGACGGTGATGTTATAACATATGACATACGTGTTAAAAAGCCGAACAACAATGATTATTTAAAAACTGATGCGATGCATACTATAGAACATATTTTTGCAACTTTTGTAAGAAACAGTAAATTCGGTGATAGTGTAATATATTTTGGACCTATGGGATGCAGGACAGGCTTTTACCTTTTACTTCGTAACAGTGTTTCATATAGCGATACAATTGAGCTTATCAAAGAGGCATTTAACTTTGTTGCAGACTTTGAGGGAGATATTCCGGGAAATACTAAAATAGAATGCGGAAATTATTTAGAACATAATTTAAAGGGTGCTAAAGAAGAAGCAAAGATTATGGCAGATGTGATAAAAGACTGGAAAGAATGCGATATGAAATATAAAGAGGTGTAACCAAAATGGAGACGAAAAAAGTAATCGGCATAATAGGGGCTATGGACGTTGAAGTAGATGGTCTTAAGAAAAATATTGACGTCTTGGAAACGGTCAAAGTAGCTGGCATAGAGTTCATCAGGGGAATAATTAATAATACGGAAGTGGTTGTGGCAAAAAGCGGTGTAGGCAAGGTATACGCTGCGGCATGCGCGCAGATTATGATACTTAAGTTTAAGCCTGATTTCATTTTAAATACAGGTGTTTGCGGATCGCTGACGAAAGAATTAAAAGCCTGTGATGTTGTAGTGGGTGAAAAGGTTTTGCAATATGATATGGACACATCGCCACTTGGTGACCCGATTGGCTTGATTTCAGGCATTAACAAAATTTATTTTGATTGTGATGATAAGCTTGGAGCAGTGCTTTTGGAAATCCTCAG
This sequence comes from Clostridia bacterium, assembly GCA_045648985.1. GTDB lineage: Bacteria > Bacillota > Clostridia > UBA1381 > UBA9506 > SIG437. Next base: position 7,891 of record JAZROZ010000031.1, on the reverse strand, counting down.
AAATAAAGGCATTAATTATAAAAAAGGAATTATTGCAACAGGCGACAAATTTATAAACGATTCGGCTTTGGTAAAGAGATTAAATACAGACTTCAATGCTATTGCAGGAGATATGGAAAGCGGAAGCATCGGTCAAGTTTGCTATATTAATGATGTGCCATTTGGAATTTTAAGAAGTATATCAGACTCAGGCGACGAAAGCTCTAACATCGACTACGCTCAGACAGTTGAGTTTGCAGCACGGGTGACAGTTGAAGTTGTTTTAGAGCTTTGCAAGATGAATATTTAAAAGAGGTAAAAAATGAAAAAATTAACGGCTTTTTTGATTTGTCTTCTGCTTGCTGTTAATCTCACATCGTGTTATGTGGAACTTGATAGTCTAAAAACAGAAGAACAAATTTATTCTGTTTCTGATATTCCGGATTATTCGGGAAATCCTTTTGTTTATATAAATGGAAACGTTCCGTTTTTCGAGGAAGATGAATTAGCCAGCGAGTCGTTTGAGTATTACAGCGAGCTTGACTATCTTGGAAGATGCGGAGTGTGCGTGGCTTCAATTTCTGAAGATATAATGCCTGAGGGGAAAAGGGAGAACATTTCTTCTGTAAAACCTACCGGCTGGCACAGTGTAAAATATGAAGGCATAGACGGCGATAATTTATATAACAGATGCCATTTGATTGGATATCAGCTGACGGGAGAAAATGCAAATAAAAACAACTTGATAACAGGTACAAGATATTTAAATGTTGAGGGTATGCTGCCTTTTGAAAATATGGTTGACGACTATATTGAAGATACCGACCATCACGTTATGTATCGAGTGACCCCCTTTTTTGATGGAGATAATCTGGTAGCAAGTGGTGTTTTAATGGAGGCTTATTCCGTAGAAGATGGCGGACAGGGTTTAAGCTTTTGCGTTTACTGCTATAACGTTCAGCCGGGTATAGAAATCGACTATGCTGACGGCACAAGTAAAGATAACAGAAAAGAAGAGGAAAAGGAAGTTAAAGCGTTATATTTTGTAGTCAATATAAAGAGCAAAAAATTCCATAATCCTGATTGTAGCGGAGCAAAGCAGACAAAAGAAGAAAACAAAAAAGTATCGTATGAAGATGCAAATACTCTTATAGCACAAGGATATGAGCCTTGTGGAAGTTGCAATCCAAGATAAAAACGGCTGTGGTGGCCACCACCACAGCCGTTTAATGTTATTTACCTAAAATATCAGAAAGGTTACTCTGTATTTTTTCTGCCACATCGGGCTTATTCATTGAATATACGTGAACGTTTGTGATGTTGTTTGCATATAGGTCGATAATCTGGTCTGTTGCATATGCGATTCCTGCTTGCTTCATGGCGGCGGGGCTAGATCCGAATTTATCGACGATACTTTTAAATCTTTGCGGCATAAATGAGCCTGAAAGCTTGATGGCTCTTTCTACCTGATTTGCATTTGTAATGGGCATAATACCAGGAATTACAGGAACTGTTATACCTGCTTCTCTTATTTTATACAAAAAATTATAGAGAAGATTATTATCGAAAAACATTTGCGTTGTTAAAAACTGACAGCCTGCATCCACTTTTTCTTTAAGTCTTTTAATATCGTCTTTTTGTGTCGTGCTTTCGGGGTGTACTTCAGGATAGCAGGCACCACCGATACAGAAATCATTATCTGCTTCTTTAAGCTCTCTTATTAAGTCAATAGCATATTGATAGTCCCATTTTGTTCTGTCAGTCTCTTCTAAATCTTTTGGAATATCACCACGCAGAGCCATAATGTTCTCAATTCCTGCTTCTTTTATTTGTTTGATTTTACTTTGAACTGTCTCCCTTGTGGATGATACACAAGTTAAATGTGCTAAAGTAGGAACATTATACATTTCCTTAATGTTTTTTGCGATATCTAAAGTGAATTTACTCGTTCCGCCGCCTGCTCCATATGTAACACTCATAAAAGACGGCTTTAATTTAGCGATTTCTTCTGTGGCAGTTTTCACACTTTCAAAGCTCATCTCTGTCTTTGGCGGAAAGACCTCAAAAGAAAGAGATAAAGTATCACGACTTAGTAAATCTATAATTTTCATTGTAATTTCTCCGTTTCATATTTCTACATTTACATAGTATATCACAAAGAAATATAGTATTGCAATATTTTTATTTGACATATTATGAATGCTTTTGGCTATTGTTTGACATTTATATTGTCATATGCTATAATAAATAAGATTTGATGGGTTAGTAATCAGAGAGTATAAATATGAATATTTTAAAGCTTTCTTCTTAATACAAATAACGTTGGATATATGGCTTTTGCTTTGACAAATCAAATTAAACAATAAAAAACTGCTTACGGAGGATGGTAATATGTCTCTCTTTAAAGGCAAAACTGTACTAATAACAGGAGGAACAGGGTCTTTTGGAAATGCTGTTTTGAACAGATTTTTAAAAACAGATATTGGTGAAATCAGAATTTTTTCAAGAGACGAGAAAAAACAGGACGATATGCGTCACGATTTTCAGGCAAAAATGCCTGAGGTCGCTGAAAAAATTTCATTTTACATCGGGGATGTCAGAAATGTTGATTCAGTAAAAAATGCTATGCATGGTGTAGATTATATTTTCCATGCAGCAGCTTTAAAGCAAGTTCCGTCTTGTGAATTTTTCCCTATTGAAGCTGTTAATACAAACGTGATTGGAACTGAAAATGTTTTAAATGCTGCAATAGATGCTGGCGTCAAGACGGTTGTGTGTCTATCAACTGACAAGGCTGCATATCCGGTAAATGCTATGGGAACGTCTAAGGCAATGATGGAAAAAGTTATTGTAGCAAAATCGAGGACCATTGCAAAATCAAATATGAAAATATGCTGTACCCGTTATGGTAATGTGCTCTGTTCAAGAGGTTCAGTTGTTCCGCTTTGGATTGAACAGATTAAAGCGGGTAATCCAATAACAATAACCGAGCCTTCAATGACGCGGTTTATAATGTCGCTTGATGAGGCGGTAGACCTTGTTTTATTTGCTTTTGAACATGGTGTAAATGGTGATATTTTAGTACAAAAAGCACCAGCGTGCACAATAGAAACTTTGGCTAAAGCTACTATAGAGTTATTTAATCCGAAAGCTGAAATAAAAACTATAGGAATTCGTCATGGCGAAAAAGTGTATGAAACACTTTTAACAAATGAAGAGTGTGCCCATGCTGTTGACGTTGGAAACTTTTATAGAGTTCCTGCAGACAATCGAGGCCTAAACTATGATAAGTATTTTACTGATGGCAACATAGACAGAACTGTTCTTTCAGAATACAACTCAAACAATACTACACTCCTTACTGTAGAAGAGGTTAAAGAAAAGTTATTATCGCTTGAATATATACGTGATGAGCTTGAAATTTAATTGTTGCGGAGGAGGAAAACAATGAAGATTCTCATAACCGGTGCAAAAGGATTTGTGGGAAAAAATCTTTGCACGGCTCTCGAAAATATAAAAAATGGCAAGGATAAAACGCATCCTGAACTCACAGTTGACGAAATCTTTATTTATGACGTAGACACTCCGAACGAACTATTAGATGAATTTTGTCAAAAGGCGGACTTTGTATTCAATTTAGCGGGAATAAACCGCCCCCAAAATCCTGACGAATTTATGCAGGGGAATTTTGGGTTTTTAAATACACTTTTACGAACGCTGAAAAAATATAACAATCTGTGCCCTGTGATGCTATCTTCATCAATTCAGGCCACTTTGGCAGGAAGATATGATGGTGATTATGGCAGGAGCAAAAAAGCAGGTGAGGATTTACTGTTTTCGTATGCAGAAGAGACAGGTGCTAAAGTTTTGGTTTATCGTTTCCCGAATCTTTTTGGTAAATGGGCAAGACCTAATTATAACAGCGCTGTTGCGACATTCTGTTATAATATGGCAAATGGTCTTCCAATCACAATTAATGATGCATCAACAAGGCTTGAGCTTCTTTATATTGACGACCTTGTAGATGAAATGATTAACGCACTTACAGGCAAGGAACACCATTGCGAGTTTGACGGGGTAAAGACAGTTTTAACAGATAAAGGCAGTTTTTGTGCCGTTCCTGTTACACATAGCGTAACTTTAGGGGAAATTCACGACCTTTTAAAAGCTTTTGCCATGCAACCGAAAACGCTTCTGATGCCTGAAATACCAAAAGAAAGCTTTGCTAAAAAGCTGTATAGTACATATCTTTCATATCTTCCAGAGAATAAGGTTTCCTTTCCCCTTAAAATGAATATTGATGAAAGGGGTAGCTTTACTGAACTTATCCGCACCGTAAATTGCGGACAATTTTCTGTCAATGTTTCAAAGCCGGGCATTACCAAAGGTGAGCATTGGCACAATACAAAATGGGAATTTTTTATTGTTGTAAGCGGAAAAGCTCTTATCAGACAACGAAAAATAGGGACAGATGATATTTTAGATTTTGAGGTGTCAGGTGAAAAAATTGAAGCAGTACATATGTTACCCGGATATACACACAACATTATTAACCTTTCCGACACTGAAGATTTAGTTACAGTTATGTGGGCAAATGAATGTTTTGACCAACAAAAACCCGATACTTTTTTTGAGGTGGTAGAATAATGAGTATAAAACTTGATTATACAGATGTGAAATTCAAAGATAACGGCAAACTTAGACTTTTAATCATAGTAGGAACACGTCCTGAGATAATAAGATTGGCAGAGGTTATAAAAAAATGTCGTAAGCATTTTGACTGCCTGCTCGCCCATACCGGACAAAATTATGATTATAATTTAAACGGCGTGTTCTTTGATGATTTGTCTTTAGATGCCCCAGATGTGTATATGGATGTTGTAGGTGATGACCTTGGAGCAACTGTTGGAAACGTCATAAACTGTTCATATAAGCTTATGTCACAAGTCAAACCGGATGCCCTTTTGATATTAGGCGATACCAATTCATGCCTTTCAGCCATTGCGGCAAAGCGCTTGCATATACCGATTTTTCACATGGAAGCAGGCAACAGATGTAAAGATGAATGCCTGCCTGAAGAAACTAACAGGAGAATTGTGGATATTATCTCAGATGTGAATTTAGCTTACTCTGAGCATGCACGACGTTATTTGCACGAATGCGGATTACCTAAAGAGCGTGTATATGTTACGGGTTCACCTATGGCAGAGGTTCTGTCTGCAAATCTTGATAAAATCAAATCCAGTAATATTTTAGAAAAGCTTGGGCTTGAGTCTAAAAAGTATATTTTGCTCTCTGCACACCGAGAAGAAAATATTGATACTGATAAAAACTTTGAAAGCCTTTTTAATGCTATAAACAAAATGGCTGAAAAATATGATATGCCCATTTTATATTCATGTCATCCCCGAAGCAGAATCAGACTCGAAAAAAGCGGTTTTAAGCTTGATAGCAGAGTTAAATGTCATGAGCCTTTAGGTTTTCATGATTACAATAATCTTCAAATGAATGCTTATTGTGTTGTATCAGACAGCGGAACTCTTCCCGAAGAAAGCTCTTTTTATACAAGCATAGGCTCTCCGTTTCCTGCTGTATGTATCAGAACTTCAACGGAACGCCCTGAAGCACTTGACAAAGGATGTTTTATTTTAGCGGGAATTGATGAGAAATCACTTTTGTGGTCAGTTGATGTGGCTGTGACAATGAATGATGAAGGTGAACAAGGCTTTCCTGTTCCCGATTATGTGGAGGAAAATGTTTCAACAAAAGTAGTTAAAATAATTCAGTCATATACTAAAATCATAGATAAAATGGTATGGAGAAAATTTTAAAAAATAATACTTTATATTTTTAAAAAGGAATGATAATGATGACGTTTAAAAGAGCGGATATTCTTTTGCCGAAATTTTCAAAAGATAGTGAAAAAATGAAAAAGTGGAGTGTTGTTGCGTGCGACCAATATACGTCGGAGCCTGAATATTGGGAGGCTGCTTGCGAATTTGTCGGAGAAAGCGAATCGACACTTAAAATCACTGTTCCTGAAATATATTTAAACGATTCAGACATTGATGACAGAATAAAAAATGTAAATTCTGTTATGGAAAAATACATAAAAGATGATATTTTCACAGAATACAAAAATTCATATATTTATGTTGAAAGAACACTTGCAAATGGTGTGAAAAGACTTGGTATCATAGGTGCTGTTGACCTTGAGGATTATGATTATTCTAAAGAGTCACAAACGAAAATCCGTGCAACAGAGGGCACTGTTATTTCAAGAATTCCGCCAAGACTGAAAGTTAGAAAGGATGCACTTATTGAGCTTCCGCATATTATGATGCTTATTGATGATGAAGATTGTGACATTATCGAGTCAAACAGTAGAATAAAAGATACCTTTGAAAAGGTTTATGATTTTGATTTGATGCAAAATTCAGGTCATATTGCTGGCTTTAAAATGTCAGAAGAAGCAAGCGATGAGCTTAGCAAAAAGCTTTTAGCGCTTGATGATATTGATGCTTTTAACAAAAAGTATGGCGTAGAAAAGGAATCTCCGCTTATCTATGCAATGGGTGACGGAAATCACTCACTCGCTACCGCTAAAGCATATTATGAAAATCTGAAAACTGAGATTGGCGAAGAAAAGGCTAAAAACTCACCCGCAAGATACGCCCTTTGTGAGCTTGTAAATCTTCACGATAAATCACTTGAATTTGAGGCGATTCACAGAGTAGTTTTTGATGCAGACGGGAAAGCCTTTATGGACGCCTTTAAAAAAGAGTATGACGTGGCAATAGATGAAAAAGCAGATGGTCAGACATTTGAATTTATCTATGACGGGAAGCGCAGTAAGGTTATTGTGAAAAATCCTAAGGAATATTTAACCGTCGCAACCGTACAGAAATTTATGGATGGATATTTTGAGAAAAATAGCGGTGAGATTGATTATATTCACGGGGAAGATGTTGTTTTGAAATTGTGTGAAGACAATAAAAACTTCGGTATAATATTTGATGCTATGGAAAAGACGGATTTATATAAATCAGTTATTTTAGACGGTGCTCTGCCGAGAAAGACTTTCTCAATGGGCGAGGCTTGTGACAAACGTTTTTACACTGAATGCAGAAAGATAAAATAGTTATAAAAAGGACCTCTTAGGGTGTCCTTAATAAAACAGTAATATTGTTTTCGTTGAAACGGCATAGGTTTTCTATGCCGTTTCTTCGTTGTTAAATAGTGATAGTGGCAGTATGCCGACCAAATCATAAACAATGTCAATTTCCTGTGTTCTTTTTTTGTCAACAACTTGTGGTGCGTGAACATAAACACGCTTTACCATATCGTTTAATGCTGACGGAGTTAATTCCTGTAAATCAAAATATTTATGTACCTTTGAAATAAATCTTTCAACATTGTCGGATTGTTCTTCTGTTTCAGATATTTCAGCAGATAATTTTTCGATAATTTGCTTTAATTCTGCCTGTTCATTTTCATAATTTGCAGATAGTATTTCAAATCTTTCGTCCGAGATTTTCTTGCTGACGTTATCCTCGTAAATACGCTGAAATAATAGGTCTAATTCTTTAATTCTGCTTTCACTTTTTGAGAGCAGTTTTTTCTTTGCAGAAAGTTCCTTTTTTACCTCTGCTTTTTGTTTAGCACCCAACACTTTGCGGAATTGATTTTCATAACTTGCAACAGTTCCGACTACATATTTGAGATGTGCTAATACACCTTGTTCAAGAATGGTTGCACGAATAAAATGCGTTGAACAGTTTTCCTTGCCTTTTCGTGATGTTGAGCATACAAAATGGTCTTGTCTGCTTTCAAAATATTTGCTTGTGCAGTAGTAAAGTTTCTGTCCGCAATCAGCACAGTAAGCTATGCCCGAAAACATATTGCTTTTGCC
>JAZROZ010000030.1:0-16083 GCA_045648985.1 Clostridia bacterium | reverse complement strand
GCAATAAAAAACAGAAGAAATTCGCATTCGCGAATTTCTTCCTTAAGTTTTATCTTATTTTTCAGTTATCGTTATAGTATAAAAGGCTTTATTATGCGTTTTTCTTTGCCTTGTGTGGTGTGCACATTTTGCTACAGCCCCATTTTTTAACATCCCTTTTTATTTTATCTATTCTTTTTTCAGCTTGGCAAATGCACCCATAAGTGATTTTGTTCCTACGTCGTCAAATGCAATTTCTATTCTTACGTCATCTCCTGACGGAGTTATAGAAAGCACCATACCGCGACCAAATTTTCTGTGACTGACTACGTCACCGGGTTTGAAGTCTATGTTTACGGGGTTTGAACGCACGTCAAACGCCTTTTTATTCATAATATCTGCAATCATATCTTTATGAGAACGACTATGTGAGAGGGTACTGTGAGTGCTCATACTGCCTTGCTCTTCCTCTTTATAGAGAAGATTTAAGTATTCGCCCGGAATTTCTTTTATAAAGCGAGACTCTCTGGCATATTGCGACTCATTAAACAGACGTCTTTGAGTTGCAAATGAAAGTGAAAGATGTTTTTTTGCTCTTGTAATTCCGACATAGCAAAGCCTGCGTTCTTCTTCTATTTCGGAAGAGTCAAGCATTGAGCGGCTGCTTGGGAAAAGTCCGTCTTCCATACCGCACATATAGACGTAAGGGAACTCTAGTCCCTTTGAACTGTGCAGAGTCATTAAAACGACACTGTCCTGCGATTCGTCATAGTTGTCGATGTCTGCAATCAGTGCGGTGTTTTCCAAAAATTCTGCAAGTGTCGGGTCTTGGGCATCCTTTTCATATTCCAGTGCTGAAGTTTTAAATTCTTCAAGGTTTTCAAGTCTTGTCTGATTTTCAACAGAATTTTCCTGCATCAGCATATCAATATATCCGCTTTTTAAAAGGATTGTTTCAATAATTTCCGACGGAAGCATTGACGAGCTTTTTTCTCTTGTTTCGTCAATCATATTTGTAAAAGCTGTGAGCTTGTCTGCAACCTTTGAAAGCTCAGGGATAAAAGCGGAGTGCTGCATGGTTTTATACATACTCTCGCCTCTTTGGTCAGCAAACGCGGCTACCTTTTCTAAAGTGGCAGTCCCTATTTTCCTTGCAGGCTCATTTACTACACGAATAAGACTGATATTATCATCGGGATTGAAAATAAGCCTGATATATGAAAGGGCATCCTTTACTTCTTTTCTGTCGTAGAAACGAAGACCCGCTAAAACTCTGTATGGAACAGAGGAGCCTGAAAGTGTTGTTTCTATAACACGCGACTGTGCGTTTGTTCTGTAAAGAATCGCAAAATCTGAATATTTAGCGCCGTCTCTTACGGCTCTGTTTATAGAGTCTGCTATGTAATATGCTTCGTCATATTCATTTTCAGCTTTATAAAGGTCAACCTTGTCGCCCTCAGCATTTTCCGTCCATAAGGTTTTGCCTTTTCTGCCGAAGTTATTTGATATAACAGAGTTTGCGGCATTTAGGATATTTTGTGTTGAGCGATAGTTCTGTTCAAGCTTTATAACACGTGTTTGAGGGAATTCACGTTCAAAATCTAAGATATTATTTATATTAGCGCCCCTGAACTTATAAATACTCTGGTCGTCATCGCCGACAACGCAAATATTTTCGTGGATAGCGGCAAGAGATGTAGATAAAAGATACTGCGCATTATTTGTGTCCTGATACTCGTCAACGAATATATATTTAAACTTTTTCTGGTAGTATTCCAAAATATCGGGAAATTCTGAAAATAATTTTACTGTGAGCATAACAATATCATCAAAGTCAAGCGCGCTTGCTTCAAAAAGTCTCTTTTGATATAGTGTATAGGCTCTGGCAATTAAGGATTTTCTGTAATCGTGCTCATTTGCAGCAGTATAGGCAGCGGCATCTAACAGATTATCCTTAGCAGAAGATATTTCAGAAAGGACGCTTTTATACGGAAGATTCTTTTCGTCAATATCAAGCTCTTTTAAGCATCTTTTAATTAATGTTTTCTGGTCAGCAGTATCGTAAATGACAAAGTCTTTGTTATAGCCTAAATTTTCGATATTACGTCTTAAAATTTTCATGCAGGCAGAGTGGAAAGTATTAATCCACATACCATCTGCACCCTCGCCTAAGATGCTTTCAATACGTGATTTCATTTCGTTTGCCGCTTTGTTTGTAAACGTTATGGCAAGTATTTCATAGGGGTTAGCCAGTTTCTGTTCCAATATGTATGCAATCTTATTTACTACAACTGTTGTTTTTCCGCTTCCTGCTCCTGCCAGAATGAGTATTGGGCCGTCAGTTGTGAGTATTGCTTCTTTTTGCATCGGATTAAATCTATCAAAGTTCATATTTTGTGATAATTCCTTTCAATGTATCAATAGCACGTTCTGATATTTTTTCATATCGTTCTTTTTTGCTTTTTATGCGCTCATCAAGGGAGTCAATTATTCCAAAGTTGATATTCATCGGCTGAAAGTTTTTTCCGCTAAACGTTGAAATATAATTGGATAAAGCGCCTGTGGCAGTTTTTGTTGTAAAGTCAATCTGCTCTTTTTTCAAAATATATCTTGCTGCGTTTATTCCTGCAACAATTCCGGACGATGCAGACTCGACATACCCCTCAACACCTGTCATCTGTCCTGCGAAGAAAAGACCGGGACGTTTAATCGTTTCATATGTGTTTTTTAAAAGAGAGGGAGAGTGGATATATGTATTTCTGTGCATAACTCCATAGCGGACAATGTGTGCGTTTTTTAGTCCCGGAATCAAAGAAAAGACTCTTTTCTGTTCACCGAATTTAAGGTGCGTCTGGAAGCCTACCAGGTTATACAAAGTTCCCTCTTTGTTGTCCTGACGAAGCTGAACAACGGCATAAAACTCTTCGCCTGTTTCGGGATGCTCAAGTCCTACAGGCTTTAAAGGTCCAAAGCGCAAAGTATCCTCGCCACGCTTTGCCATAACCTCAACAGGCATACAACCCTCGAAAACCTTTTCGTCTTCGAAATCCTTTACCTCTGCCGCTTCTGCCGTGATTAAAGCATTGTAAAAGGCAAGGTATTCTTCTTTTGTCATCGGACAGTTAAGGTAATCTGCAGTTCCTTTGTCATATCGTGCTTTTCTGTAAACGATGTCCATATCGATAGAATCAAGTGTAATAATCGGTGCGGCGGCATCGTAAAAAGAAAGACTGTCGCTTCCGAAAAATGACTTGATATCTTCTGAGAGTGCATCTGATGTAAGCGGTCCTGTTGCAACTATAACGCAGTCAGCTTCGGGAATTTTTGTAATTTCTTCATTTTTTACTGCGATATATGGATTTGACGTGATTTTTTCTGTTATGTATTTTGCAAATTCTGTTCTGTCAACGGCGAGTGCTCCGCCTGCGGGGACTTTAGTTTCTTTAGCCGCTTCCATAACAAGTGATGAAAGACAAGCCATTTCCATTTTTAAAAGCCCTGCACCATTTGCAGTACCCTCTGCACGCAGAGAATTAGAGCAAACAAGCTCTGCAAAATAGTCTGATTTATGTGCAGGAGTTTTTTTATCAGGCTTCATTTCATATAAAGTAGTGTGTATTTTATTTCTGGCAAGCTGCCAAGCGGCTTCGCAGCCCGCTAACCCTCCGCCTATAACGATTGCATTCATAATATTACCTCTTTCTGTGGGGATAGACGATTAATTTATGCTTCCATTATGTGATTTATATAGTTGTTTGTTTTTGGAAATATTTTATCTAACTTCTTAATTATTTCTTCTTTAGCATCAATTTTTCCTAAAAAGTATAGCTCAGATGCCGTGAAATAACCCATAACTAACTGCGTAAGAGCGCCTATATCTAAAGCTGCATCAAATTCTTTAGTATCTGTTTTTATAACAGCTTGCCCTTGTTTTTCATAAACGCCGCAGTTTTGGGGGATTAAGTCATCATAAACCTTGATTTTTATATCATTAATGTCTGCTTTAAAAAGAACTGACTCTATATCTACTAATCGCGCCATAGCAGTAGGTAGCACCTTGTGTACGATATTTGATTCTTTTAATACCGAAGTTAAAATGTTATCATTTGCCGTTCTGATTTTAATATTTTTTGCGTCCTTAAAATGCTCTTTCATAAAGGAAAGAAGACTATATAAAGAGTCGATGTCATTATATATGAATTCACGGACGTATATTTCATTTTTTGTTTTTATATATGAAATATATCCTGAAATTCTATCTTCTGTGGTAGCGGCATATATATTGCCGCCGTATAATTTATGTTCAAAGAATATATATTCCCAGTCCTCTTTTGTTCTTATGTTATATCCGTGCTTGTTTTTGCAAAACGTTTCATAAGCTGAATTAAGCTTTAAAAAGTCTTTACGACTCATTTTTTTGATACTGTGGATAGCTTTTGTTTTGGGGAGATTTTCTGCTTTTGTTTCATACAGGCTTAAATCATAGCAAAGTCCATATCCAAGCTTTTCATAAAAGGCATAATTGAAAGGTATTAATAAGCTTATTGTCTCGCCACGTTTTTTTTGCTCTTTTAAGCCGCCTGCCATAAGTGAAGTGGAGTATTTCTGTCCCCTGAACTTTTGAAAGACAGATACCCCGACGATATATGAAGCTTTAACGAAATTATCACGCAGAAAAACAGTATATGGAATCATTTGAGCTGCACCGACAAGCTCATTTTCCTTTTCTATCATAACGGCATTTTCATATTTCCAGAAACCATCAAAGTATCCGGACAAAAAAGGCTCCTGCTCATTAAAAGCATAAGCCCAAAGCTCTTTTATGTTCTCTTTATCGGTTAGTTTTGCAATTTTGTGCATAAATACCTCTTAAAAAATACTGTGTTTCATAATTGCGTGGAATTTTTCAAGTAAAAAAGCAGGACGATATGCTTCTTTTGCTTTTCTTAAGCCTGATAGGCCCATATCCTCTTCGCGATTTACATAGGTGCAGTCTTTCCATGCATTAGCACAGAATTCACGATTAATAGCATTAAATGCACCGCGAACATCGGGTGATGCTACTTCTAAATGAATCAGCGCCATATCATCTGATACTTTCTCGCCTACGGAAAAGGCACATATTTCTCCATCTATTTTAATCATACCACCCGTTAAGCCAAGAGCTTTTAAATTATCCAAAGCCATAAAGGTTGCCGCGCGGGAAGACAAAATCCATTTTGTCTGCTCTTTTTTTTCCATCCATTTATCAAAAAGCTCTTTGCAGGACAGAACGTCTGAGGGCGTCATTTCTGCATATTCATAGTTATTGTTTTTTACGAAGTAATTGTAGTGATTACGTTTGGTGTGCAAATCCTTTCCGCCCAAGTCAATCAGTCTTTTTGTTTCATAAACGTAGTCAAACGAGTTTCTGTCAGGTACAAAATTAAACTTATCAGGAAAAAGTGCGGAAAGCTCTTCTTTCATATCAGCTGAAAGGTTACGCATCACAGGAGTTACACCTTTCGATTTAAGATATTCACATACTGCTATGACGGCTTCCTTTTTGTTGCCGCTGCCGATGGGGTATGATGCGAAAACGGGCGTTTTCGGGAATTCATAAAAAATAGAAAGACAACCCTCTGTTTCACTGTACTTTGCATATTTCTCGCCATTCCAGATTAGTGCAGTTGTGAAATTATACATAGAGTTTGTAATGTTTTTAAAATAAGGTTTTACTATATCCCTGCTATCAAGAGTCAAGGGTAGTAGCTTTATCATTTTCTTCACTTCCTGAATTCTTGTGAAAATATATTATAGATTTTCTGAAAAAAAGCATCGTCATATTTTTTGCCAAAGAAATGCTCATAAGCATAAATGCCCTGAAAAGTGAGCATTGGGAGACCGTTAATGATTTTTGCTCCGCGTTTTTTTGCTTCTTTTAAGAAAAGCGTTTCCCAAGGGGAATAGATTAAATCGCAGCATACAGTGTTTTGTGATACTGCTTCGTAATTTGTGAACGGATTTTCGTTTTCATACGGTTTCATTCCAAGCGGTGTTGTGTTAATTATGATGTCATATGCAAGATTATCAGATAAAGCATCGTAAAATTTACACGGTGTATGTTTTTCAATTAAATCACCGATATTTTTAGCTTTTTCTTTAGTTCTTGACACAATTGTAATTGTTTTTGCACCGACATCTGCTAAATTAAAAGCAACAGAGCGACTGCTGCCACCTGCACCGAGCATTAATATATTTTTACCGCTTACGGTTACATTATTCAGTTTAAGAGATTTTAAAAAACCAATTCCGTCTGTATTATATCCGTGCCAAATACCATTTTTGTTAACGGCGGTATTGACAGCCCCTATAATTTCGGCAGTTTCATCTATTACATCTAAATAATCCATAACCCTGACTTTATGAGGAATTGTGATATTAAATCCACGTGCACCGAGTATTTTTAACGCTTTTACCTTGTCTTCAAATTCTTCCTCCGGTGCTAAAAAGGCAAGATATGCGATATCTTTATTTGTTTGCTTTGCTATAATGCTATGTAGCTTTGGTGAAAGAGTGTGTCCTATCGGACATCCAAACACACCTAAAAGCATTGTTTCTGCCGTTGTATCCATAAAGTCGCCGCCTTAGTTTTTATTGTTTTTTGTAGGGTTTTATAAAACTGATAAACTTTCCTACCGTGAAGATGATAGAATTGCTTTTAGAAATAGCAAATGATTTGCCAATTGCCTTTCCGCCGACTGTCAGTGCTGCAACGAGTGCCGCTAAAATTACACTTAGGGCGAAAGTATCGCCACCGTCTTTTGCAAGCATAACAACGATTGCAGAAGATGCACTTCCCGATACGATACCTGCTATATCACCGATTACGTCGTTACAGAAGTTGCTTACTTTATCTGCACTGCGAATTAAGCGGACGGCTTCTTTTGCGCCGCGTACCTTTCGTGAAGAAAGAGCATGAAAGGGAACTTCTGATGCAGAAGTTGATGCAACGCCCACAATATCAAAAATGATACCAACCAGCACAAAAGAAAAAAGAATAATAAAAGCTATAACGAGGTTAACCTTTGTCATAAGACCTGCCTGTATTGTCTGCATTAAAGCAGAAATAACGAAAGTCCATATGATAATTGTTACAACCCATTTATAGCTGGTCTTTAATGCGGAATTACCGCCTATTTTAATTTTGGATGTTTTCTTTTGCTTCGTAATGTCATCAGACAAGTCTGACTCACCATTCCTTTCGAATTTTAAAAAATTTAACCCGTAAGGGTGGTGGTAACAACGATAGGTTAATTTTGCGGTTTAGGTTCGGTAGGATTTCCCGACGCACAACTGAATTGTCGCCAAAACAGCAGTTTCCATTTAATATGCGTCCTGACAGGTTTCCCATATCAGAACCGAATCGCCACTTAAGTCCGCACTTCAATCCCTAAAGTGTTTCCGTTTTGGAACAGCCTAGAGGTTTTCCCAAACAGTCAAATTCATTCTTAGCCTCTTTTGCAACGATGATTTCACGCGGCGATAACGTTTTACCTTTGGCCGAAGGTCAAAACGCCTGATCCGCTATCCTTCATAATCACTCAAGGCAGGCTACGCTGTTCACAGCACTGGGCGGCAAGCACCGCTTTCGCACCGCAAAACAGGTTTAATCCTGCTTCGTATCTCTTTGCGTTTGTGCCGCAAGCTAATGCCGCAAATCACAAAGCACATTAAGACACAATAGCAGGTCTCCACGGTAGAGGGGTCAAATCACGCATGCCATTGCAAGTTGCCCCTAAACCTTAACTCCCAGCACCAACCCCCGACTGGGCGTCGAAAGCAAGCACCAGAAACTTCATCGATGTGCCCTTCTACGGATTTTTAGGCCCGTCCTGGGAATGAACAGATCTGACTAGGATACTGCACCACCAATATTTATTTTATCATAAATATTAAAAAAGTAAATGACCAACGTAAAAAATTAATTTTTGGTTTAAAAATAAGTGTATGACATGATGCCGATTAAAAGTCCCAAAATGGCTCCTGCAAAAACCTCGACAGGTGAGTGGCCGATGAGCTCTTTTAATTTTCCGTCAAAAATCTCAATAGATTCTGATTCTTCGTATGAATCAACAAGCTTATTTATAACCTTTGCCTGTGTGCCTGTTGCTCGTCTTACGCCTGATGCATCGTACATAACAACGAATGATAAGACCGCACTTACTGCAAACAAAGCAGAACTTACGCCCTCTGAAAAGCCGACAGAAGTAGTCAGTGCGATAACAAATGATGTGTGTGAACTAGGCATCCCGCCTGAGCCTACAAATCTGCTTAAATCAAGACGCTTACTCCTTATTAAAGTGAATATGACCTTTAAAAACTGTGCTACGAACCAACCGCAGACAGCCGTCATTAAAACTTTGTTTGCAAACAATTCTGGAAAAAAGTTCAAAATAATTCCTCCGATGACTAGCCGAAAGATGCCGAAATTCCACCGTTTTAGGTGAATTCGTGTTATATTGTTTCGGCTAAATATACATTTACTTATCTCTGCTTAAAAGGAAAGAAGCAAATTCTTTTAAGAAATCTGCCTTTTCGCCATATTCTGAAATTACTTCGATTGCATTATTTGTATAATCAAGAAGCATTTTTTTAGCTTGCTCCATCCCGTAGAGAGTAACAAATGTCGTTTTGTGATTGGTGCTGTCACTTCCGATTGGCTTGCCAAGCATCTCGACGCTGCCCTCAACATCTAAAATATCGTCTTTAATCTGGAAAGCAATACCGATATATCTTGAAAATGACTCCATATTAAGCATATCTTCTTTTGATGCTCCGCCGACTAAAGCTCCAAGCTTAGCGGCTGCCATAATGAGAGCTCCTGTCTTGTGAAGATGCATTGTCATAAGAGTCACAGAGTCAATTTCTTTTTCCTCTGATTCCATATCAATAACTTGTCCGCCAATCATTCCCTCAGTGCCTGCGGCCGAGGCGATGATTTTCAAAGCATCCACTGTGATGTTCGGTAGCAGCTCAGAATTAGAAAGTGCCACTTCAAATGCTCTTGTCAAAAGTCCGTCACCTGCTAAGAGAGCTAAAGCCTCGCCATAAACAACGTGGTTTGTGGGCTTGCCGCGACGAAGGTCATCATTATCCATACATGGCAAATCATCGTGGATGAGTGAATACGTATGAATCATCTCCAAAGCACATGCAAACGGCATAACCTCTTCGCCGCCGCCAAAGAGTTCGCAGCAGCTAAGGGCAAGCACGGGACGGATTCTTTTTCCACCCGACATCAAGCTATACTTCATCGCATCGTAGATTGACTTCTGATGATTGTCGTTTTCTGTAAAATATTTGCTTAAGTATTGTTCTGTTATATTGATTTTCTTCTCAAATTCAACTAAAAAATCCATTCTACCTCCCTGCAGAAAAGAAATTTATTCCAAAGTGCCGTCAAAAGCTTCTTCTTTGGGCTCTGTTTCTGCTGTGAGCTTGGTCACTTGTTGCTCAGCTTTGTTCAAAACATCATGAAGCTCTTTTGAAAGATTAATTCCTTTTTCAAAAAGCTCCAGCGCTGTGTCAAGCTCAATGTTTCCATCTTCAAGACGTGCTACAATAGTTTCAAGCTCTCCTATTGAGTTTTCAAAATTTTGTTTTGCCATACTCTCGCTCCCTTTATACCTATGATGAAGTATACGCATTAAAAATTATACCATATTTGCTTTTGCGTGTCAACTAAAAATCGGAGTTCGGATTATTCTCTTTCGGTTAACCTATTTTTCTTGCAAATTGTTTAAAAGTATGATAAAATTATAAAGGTTAATTATATCGAAATTCAGAGGATGCAGAAAGGGTGTTTTGAGATGAAAACAAATTTGAAAAAAATAATGTTAATAGGCTTGGTAGCCGTTATGATTATTTTATCTGCTTGCGGGAGCTTGGGAATTATAAGACAGCAATCAGATGAAACGGGCGAAAAGACAGCATATTTATATTCAAGAAGAGCAGACGGCAAAAAAGAATATTGCTTGTCGATTTTAGATAGTGATGAAGCACTTGACATGGAGGCCGAACCAAATGTTTATAAGTCAAAGCTGGAATTTGACTTTGAATGGCTTGATGATATGCTTGCAGTACTTCAAAACAAAAAGGAAACTCCTGTAGCAGATGAACTTGAAGTAGATGGAATTCCTGTAATTTTCGGTCAGATATACGAGGTTGAATAAGCTAAGCAGTATAAATTAAACAGAAAGGGGGAGACTTAATGCAATCTAAGAGATGGATAATACGCGAAAAGAATTATAAATCGGAAGATGTAATTAATCTCGCAAGAGAATTAAGTTTACCTCCCATTGTTATTACCTTGCTTGCTCTTCGTGGTGTAGCCGACATAAAACGATTTATAAATGCTGATATAGGCGAGCTTTATGACCCGTTTTTGTTAAAAGGCGCAGAGGGTGCCTCGCAAAGAATCATAAAGGCTATAGAAAACAAAGAGAAAATAACGGTTTACGGCGATTATGACGTTGACGGAATTACGTCTACAGTTGTTTTGGTTAAATTTTTGAAATCGCACGGTGCAGATGTTGATTATTATATACCTGACAGACTGGAAGAGGGCTATGGAATAAATACTTTGGCGATAGACTCCATAGCAAAAGCAAATACGAAGCTTTTGATTACAGTGGATTGCGGTATCACCGCGGTAGATGAAATAGAATATGCTAAAAATAAGGGAATGGAAGTTATTGTAACTGACCATCACGAATGTAAAGATAATCTTCCGAAAGCCGAGTTTGTAATAAACCCAAAGCAACCAGGCTGCAATTATCCTTTTAAAAAGCTTGCAGGTGTGGGTGTTGTGTTTAAGCTCATTCAGGCAATCACCTTAAAGCTTAAATTTCACATGAAAGAGCTGATTGAAGAATATATTGATTTAGTGGCACTGGGAACAGTAGCAGATGTTATGCCGCTTGAGGACGAAAACAGAATTATCGTAAAAAACGGACTTAAGCATATTAACTATTCCACAAATTACGGAATCAGGGCGTTGCTTAAAACTGCTGATATTAAAACAAACCAGATAACAACGAGCATAGTAGGCTTTGGCCTTGCTCCGAGAATTAACGCAGCAGGAAGAATGGGCGACCCTCAAAGTGCCGTTTCGTTGCTCCTTTCAAGCGATGAAACAGAAGCTCAGAAATATGCGGCGCTGCTTGAGGAAGAAAACAGAGAAAGACAAAGGATAGAAAATGATATTTTCTGTGAAGCAATAGAAATAATAAAAGATAACAAAGACATAGAAAATGATTATGTTCTTGTTCTCTCTCACGATGGGTGGCATCATGGCATAATCGGTATTGTAGCATCTAAGATATCCGAAAAATACAACAAGCCCTGCATACTTATAAGCACGGATGAGCATGGCAGGGGAAAAGGCTCGGGCAGAAGTATAAAAGGCTTTAATCTGTTTGAAGCGCTAAAGAATTGCTCCGATAAACTTGTAAAATTCGGCGGACATGAGCTTGCGGCAGGTCTGGGAATAGAAAAAGAAAAAATCTCTGAGTTTAGAAAAGAGATTAACCGATATGCAAAAGAGCTTCTTAAAGAGGAGGACTTCATTCCGCTGATGCAGATTGATGCTGAGCTTCCTGTTCAGTATCTAAACTTAAATACGGCTGAAAAACTTGCCATCCTGCAGCCTTACGGTATGGGAAACCCAAGCCCTGTGTTTTATACACCTGAGCTTATCGTGATGAGTCTGCGTACGCTAAGTGATGGAAAGCATCTTAAGATGACACTTGTAAAAAATGATATGTATATTGATGTAATAGGCTTTGGAATGGGAGATAGGGCAGATATCATAAAGCAAGGCGATAAAATAGATATAGTATATAATCTTGATATAAATGTGTATCGCGGAGAAAAACAGGCACAGCTGCATCTTCGTGATTTGAGATTTTGCAAGGGGACTTGAAATTGGAAAACGTAGTTTTTGAAATGTTTGAAAAACTAAAACAGACAGTTTTAGCATATAACCCTGAATGTAACGAGGAGCGCCTCGCACGTGCATTTGACATAGCACGCAGCGCTCATGAAGGACAGGTAAGAAACACGGGTGAGCCTTATTTGATTCACCCTTTGTCTGTTGCGCAGATTTTGGCGGAAATGGAGCTTGATTGTGATACTTTGGTAGGTGCGCTTCTTCATGATGTTGTTGAAGATACTTCTATGACCACAGGAGATATAGCGGCTGAATTCGGTGATGGTGTCGCTATGATTGTAGATGGTGTCACTAAACTTGGAAAAATCCAATATACAACACAGGAAGAACAACAGGTCGAGAACTTAAGAAAAATGTTTCTTGCTATGGCAAAGGATGTCAGAGTTATATTAATAAAGCTTGCTGACAGACTTCATAATATGCGAACACTTAAATATATGTCCGAAGAAAAGCAAAGGGAAAAAGCAAGAGAAACATTAGAGGTTTATGCAGCGCTCGCTCACAGACTCGGTATGTCGAAAATCAAGTGGGAGCTTGAGGATATTGCGCTCCGCTATATTGACCCGATTGCATATAAAGAAATTACTGAATCAATAAAGCAAAAACGTAAAGAACGTGAAGAATATATTGAGGATATTATAAAAAATATAAGCGGAAAGCTTGAAGAATTAGGCATCAGGGCACATATGACGGGAAGAGCCAAGCATTTTTACAGTATTTTCAGAAAAATGTTCGCTCAGAACAAGAGTATTGACGAAATATATGACCTTTTTGCAGTGAGAGCAATTGTAGATAGCGTTAAGGACTGCTATGCGGTGCTTGGACTCGTGCACGAGCTTTATTTACCTATCCCCGGCAGATTTAAAGATTATATAGCGATGCCAAAGCCTAATATGTATCAGTCGCTCCATACAACAGTTATGGGACCAAACGGTACTCCTTTTGAAATACAGATTAGAACATGGGAAATGCACCAGATTGCAGAACACGGTATCGCTGCCCACTGGAAATATAAAGAGGGTGTAAGCGGTGTATCTGATGTTGATGATAAGCTTGAATGGATAAGCAAAATACTTGAAATCCAAAATAGTGTTGTGGATTCTGATGATTTTATGCGAACCTTAAAAATTGATTTGTTTGCAGACGAGGTATTTGTATTTACACCTAAAGGAGATGTAATCAATCTGCCTGCAGGCTCAACTCCTATTGACTTTGCTTTTTCAATTCACAGCGCGATAGGTTATAAAATGTCGGGAGCAAAGATAAACGGCAAAATTGCAACACTTGACTATATACTCCAAAATGGTGATATTGTCGAGGTTATGACGTCGTCTTCTGTTCACGGACCGAGCCGCGACTGGCTGAAGATTTGTAAAACTTCTCAGGCACGAAGCAAAATAAACGGCTGGTTTAAACGTGAGCGCCGTGACGAAAACATTTTGCGCGGCAAGGATATGATTGAACGAGAGCTAAAGAGAGCTAATTTTTCATATAGCGACCTCTTTAAGCCTGAATGGGTGAGCATACTTTTAAAGAGATATTCCTTTAATTCAGAGGATGATTTATATGCAGCTGTAGGCTATGGGGCACTGGCTGTAAATAAAATTATTGCAAGGCTCAGGGAAGAATACAGAATATCGCATAAAAATGATGTTGTTCCTGTAGTCCCTGCACCTGAAAAGAAAAAATCAAAAGACGGAAGCGGTATAATCGTAAAAGGTTTAGACAACTGTCTTATAAGATTATCACGTTGCTGCAGCCCTGTTCCCGGTGACGATATAGTGGGCTACATAACAAAGGGCAGAGGTGTTTCGGTTCACAGAGCTACGTGCAGCAATATAGACAAAGAAAGAGATGCCCAAAGGCTTATTGAGGTTTATTGGGAAGATGCCCATTCAACAAAAACGGCATATGTTACAGACCTTTTAATCTCTTGTTATGACAGACGTGGCTTAGTTATGGATATTACAAGTGTCTTATACGAGCTTAAGATACTTTTAAGGTCGATTAATACAAAAATAACAAAAGACCAGTTTGCCTATATTTCTGTATCACTTGAGATTAATTCAATAGACAGCTTAGAGTTAATAACTAAAAAGCTTTTAAACATTGATGGAGTTTTTGATGTTTCAAGAAACAAACCGGGTGCAAGCGGTGAACATCATAAATAGAGGATGGAAGATATGATTGTAGAAAAACTTGTAGTTGGAAATTTGGAAGAAAACTGTTATCTTACAGGTGACAAAGACGAACTTATTGTGATTGACCCCGGTGATGAGGCAGATAGAATTTTAAAAAGAATAGATGAAAAGGGCTATAAGGTTAAATATATTGTTTTAACTCATTGTCACTTTGACCACATAGGTGCAGTTTATGAAATCAAGGAGAAAACAAAGGCAAAGCTTTTGGTTTCTGAAAAGGAAAAGAGCAATTATTTAAACACGTCCGTAAACCTTTCAGGATATTCAGGACGCTCTATAAAGCTGGCAAATATTGACGAGCTTTTGTGCGAGGGCGACAAAATAAAATCAGGTGAGCTTGATTTTAAGGTGATTGAAACGCCCGGTCATACATCAGGAGGGATATGTCTTATTTGCGGCGAGCATCTGTTTGCGGGAGATACTCTGTTTAGAATGAGTATCGGAAGAACAGATTTCCCGACAGGTAATATGACAGAGCTTTTAGCTTCTATCAGGACTAAGCTTTTTACGTTGCCTGAAAATACGAATGTTTATGCAGGTCACGGGGACGATTCAACTATCGGATTTGAGATAGAAAACAATATGTTTTTTTAAATGGGTGAAAATATGGAATGTGAAAAACCTTGGGGAATAAATTACGGCGTGCGTCCCGTAAAACACGTCTTAAGAATGAGAGAAGAAGGCTTTGGAGACGATGAAATAAGAAAATGGCTTAAAAATGAATATCAAATATCGGATAAAAAACTCGATTTGATGTTTTTGGTGGCAGATAGCGAACAGCCTGTCATCAATTCGCTTGACAAAAATTCCATAGGACTATATCTTGACATTCCGTTTTGTCCGTCAAAGTGCATCTACTGTTCATTTGCATCAATGAGCACAGAGAAAATGGGAAAGTACGTTGAGCCGTATTTAGAAGCTTTATATTCCGAAATAGATGCGACTAAAAAAATTGTAAAAGATTTGAGACTTAAGATTGAAAGTGTATATTTCGGTGGCGGAACTCCGACGACTTTAGCAGCAGCTCAGCTTGATGATTTGATTGAAAAGCTAAAACAAAGCTTTGATTTGTCAAATGTGAGAGAATTTACTATAGAAGCAGGAAGACCTGATACCATAACAGAAGATAAGCTCTCTGTTTTGAAAAAACACGGAGTAAACAGAATAAGTGTAAATCCACAGAGTATTAATGATAAAACACTTAAAATTATTGGAAGAAATCACACAAAAGAGCAGTTTATAGATGCGTATAATATGGTAAGAGAATTTGACTTTGACTGCATCAATACCGATATTATAGCGGGACTTCCGGGAGAATCTTTTGATGAGTTTAAGCACACAGTAGACGAGGTTTTAAAGCTTTCTCCTGAAAATATTACTGTGCATACAATGAGCATAAAACGTGCGGCAGATATAAAGATTTTCGGTTGTGACACAAAGTCTGCCGAGCCTTCTGATGTTGCAAAAATGATAGATTATTCGCGCATAACACTTACAGACGCAGGATATGCGCCATACTATCTCTACAGACAGAAAAATATTTTAGGTGATATGGAAAACACGGGATATGCTAAATGCGGTCACAGCGGAATATATAACATCGTGATGATGGAAGAAATAAGCACGGTTGTATCACTTGGAGTTGGCGGCGTGACAAAGCTTGTAAAGCCGGGGCGAATTGAAAGAATTTTTAATTTTAAGGACGTTATAGAATATATAAAAAGAATAGATGAAATCAAAGAGCGCAAACAATACATATACAAATTTTACTAGTCATCGGATAGGCGAACTGATTGCGGTTCAAAAAGGAAAATTTAGCATAATACTGCAGAAAATTCTGCAAATATACGTCAGTATTATTATGCTTAGCATAACAAGGTTCTCGGGTCCCCAACAGAAATCTGTGATTTC
>JAZROZ010000029.1:0-44522 GCA_045648985.1 Clostridia bacterium | reverse complement strand
GGCAGGTATGCCGCCTAAAGTCCTTCAGGAGATAATGGGACATACTGATATAAGAGTTACTATGAACACATATTTTTCTGCTACTGCTGACTACATGAAGGAAAACATCATAAAAATTGATAGTATGCTTAAAAATGAAGGTTTATCTATAGGAAAACCTACAGAGTTTTACAATTCAAAAATAGGCTGATTTTTGGCAACATAAGAAGTTTGCCAACATAATGGCAACAGTGCAGAGTTGTTATTGGCATTATTATGCGGAAAATGTACGTATAAATCTTGTCATCCGCACCAGAAAAAAGCGTACTGAAATTTTCAGTACGCTTTTTTATATAATAAAGGGATTTAGCAGTTGCCATTTTCGACAAAAATATTGACAAAAATATTTCCGTATGTTAAAATAATGTAAAAGCTGTGAACGGAAGCAAGTAAGCTGCGGATGGAGCTAAGAGAGACGACGGTTGGTGTGAGTCGGAGTCCTGAACCAGTCTGAATACAGTCCTGGAGCTGCAAAGGGGAAACCAAGTATCCTTTGTCGGTAGCACCCGTTATTGTGCGGGAGTATTTTTAGTACTCCATGAGGCAGATTGCCGTGAGGTATCTGTAAACTGAGGTGGTAACACGGATGCATCCGTCCTCTATGTTATAGAGGACGGTTTTTTATTATTTTTAATGAATAATTTTTAAGAGATTTTAAAACATTATACCTTTTGAAAGGAATGTTAATTTATGCCTATTACAGAATTTTTAGAAAAAAATGCACGTCTTTATCCTGATGATGTAAGCTTAGTTGAGGTCAATCCTGAAAAGCAGCGTACAGGAGATGTCACATGGAGAGAGTATAATTTAATTGAAGGCTCTGCGGCGGAAGAATATAGAAGAGAGTTAACCTGGAAAGAGTTTGACATAGCTGCAAACCGTTTTGCAAATCTTCTTTTAACACGTGGTATAAAAAAGGGAGATAAGGTTGCTATACTTATGATGAACTGCATTGACTGGCTTCCGATATATTTCGGTATTTTAAAAGCAGGTGCAATTGCCGTTCCTATGAATTTCCGTTTTTCAGCAGAGGAAATAGAATATTGTGCAGATTTAGCCGATGTTTCAATTTTAGTTTTTGGACCTGAATTCACTGAGCGCATAGAAAATATTTTACCAAAACTGAAGATAAACCATTATTTCTTTGTAGGTGAGAATAAACCGAAATTTGCAGACAGCTACGAAGAAATGATTACTTACTGTTCATCAGTTGCTCCAAAAGTTGATATTTCTGACGAAGATGATGGTGCTATTTATTTCTCATCAGGCACTACAGGATTTCCAAAAGCGATTCTTCACAGACACAGAGCACTTGTTGCATCCTGTGTGGTTGAGCAAAAACATCACTCGCAATCAAGAGAAGACGTATTCTTATGTATTCCGCCACTTTATCATACGGGTGCAAAGATGCATTGGTTTGGCTCTCTTTTGTCAGGTTCTAAGGCCGTAATTCTTCGCGGAATCAAGCCTGAGTGGATAATGCAGACTGTATCGGAAGAAAAAGCTACTATTGTGTGGCTTTTAGTTCCGTGGGCGCAGGATATTTTAGATGCGATAGAACGTGGCACAATTAAGCTTTCTGACTATCAGCTATCTCAATGGAGACTTATGCATATAGGCGCGCAGCCTGTTCCTCCATCGCTTATCAAACGCTGGAAAGAGGTTTTCCCGAACCATGAATACGACACAAACTATGGCTTAAGCGAATCAATAGGACCGGGTGCTGTTCATCTTGGTGTAGAAAATATACATAAGGTTGGAGCAATCGGTATTCCGGGATATAACTGGGAGATAAAGATTGTCACCGATGAGGGAAATGAAGCAAAGCAGGGTGAAGTTGGAGAGCTTTGCTTAAAGGGTGATGGCGTTATGAAATGCTATTATAAAAATCCTCAGGCGACACGAGAAGTACTCACTTTAGACGGCTGGCTTTATACAGGCGATATGGCAAAGCAGGATGAAGACGGATTTATCTATCTTGTTGACAGAAAGAAAGACGTTATCATCACCGGCGGTGAAAATATTTATCCTGTACAGATTGAAGATTTTATCCGTGCTAATGATAAGGTATCGGACGTTGGTGTTATCGGTCTTCCTGATGAGAGATTGGGCGAGATAACGGCTGCTATCATTCAGCTTAAAGAGGGGATGACTGCAACAGAAGAAGAGATGCATGAATATTGTATGGGGCTTCCAAGATATAAAAGACCTAAAAAGATTATTCTTGCAGAAATTCCAAGAAACGCAACAGGTAAAATTCAGAAAAACGCATTAAGAGAACGTTATGGTGCTACTAAGCTTGTTGAGGCTGCGACAACAAAATAAAGAATTAATTATTGCAAAATAGTTGAATATAATGTAAAATAGATAAGAAGTATTTATCGAGGAGGCAAATATGGCAATTTTAGTTACAGGTGGAGCGGGTTATATCGGCTCGCATACTTCAGTTGAGCTACTAGAGAGTGGTCACGAGATAGTTATTGTTGACAACTTTTTAAATTCAAAACCTGAATCACTCAAGAGAATAAAACAAATTACAGGCAAAGATTTCAAATTTTATGAGGTTGACCTTTTAGATGAAGTGGCTTTAGACAAGGTTTTCTGCGAAAATAAAATAGATGCAGTAATCCATTTTGCAGGCTTAAAAGCAGTAGGCGAGTCTGTTGCAAAACCGCTTTGGTACTATCATAATAATATAACAGGAACACTTATTCTTTGCGAAGTAATGAAAAAGCACGGTGTTAAAAAGATTGTATTCAGTTCTTCTGCAACTGTTTACGGTGACCCTGCATCTGTGCCGATAAGAGAAGATTTCCCACTTTCAACAACAAACCCGTATGGTGCAACTAAACTTATGATAGAAAACATTTTGCGTGATGTTTTTGTATCTGACGGTGAGTGGAGCATAGCGCTTCTTCGCTATTTTAATCCTATCGGTGCACACGAAAGCGGACTTATTGGCGAAGACCCTAACGGCATACCGAACAACTTAATGCCGTATATTGCTCAGGTTGCAGCAGGTAAGCTCGAAAAACTTTCTGTCTTCGGTAACGACTATAACACAAAAGACGGAACAGGTGTAAGAGATTATATTCACGTAGTTGACCTTGCACGCGGACACTTAAAGGCTTTAGACAAGGTTTTGAGTTCAACAGGTGTCGATGCATATAACTTAGGAACAGGTAACGGATACAGCGTTTTAGAGATGGTAAAAGCATTCTCGGAAGTAAATAACGTTGACGTAGCATATGTAATCACCGACAGACGTCCTGGTGACGTTGCCAAATGTTTTGCTGACCCGAAAAAAGCAAAAGAAGTTTTAGGCTGGCAGGCAGAGTTTGGCCTTGAGACAATGTGTCGTGATGCGTGGAACTTTATGGTAAAGAATCCGCAGGGCTTATAATCGGGATGTAAAAAAAGGAGTTGTAAAATTTACAACTCCTTTAATATTATATTCTTTTTGCAAGCTTTTCAGAAAATTCTTCTCTGAATTTTGTAAATCTGTTTTCGTCTAATGCTTTTCTTATTTCCTCTGTCAGTTTATTATAAAAATACAGATTATGCAATACGCATAGTCTCATGCCAAGCATTTCACCTGCTTTCATCAGGTGGCGGATATAGGATTTTGAGTAGTTTCTACACGTGGGACAATCGCAATTCTGCTCGATAGGAAGCATATCCCGTTCATATTTTTTATTCATAATGTTAATGATACCATTCCACGTAAACAAATGTCCGTGGCGTGCGTTTCGGCTTGGCATTACGCAATCAAAAAAGTCAATTCCGCGCCAAATTCCCTCAATAATATTTGAAGGTGTACCGACACCCATTAAATACCTCGGCTTATTCTCAGGTGAATAGGGGAGAACATCATCTAAAATTTGATACATTTCTTCGTGCGTTTCGCCAACTGCTAAGCCACCTACGGCATATCCGTCAAGGTCAAGTTTTGCTATATTTTTCATATTCTCAATTCTAATATCAGAAAAGAGTGCACCCTGATTTATACCAAAAAGCATTTGATTTTTATTTATTGTTCGCTCATCTTTATTAAGTGAGTGCATTTTTTCTTTGCAGCGTGCAAGCCATCGTTCTGTACGTGCTGTGCTCTTTTTTGCATATTCCTTGTCGGAACGTGCAGGCATACATTCGTCAAAAGCCATAGCGATAGTAGATGCTAAGTTTGACTGAATCTGCATACTCTCTTCAGGTCCCATAAAAATCTTATGTCCGTCTATATGAGAAGCAAAGGTAACGCCTTCTTCTTTGATTTTACGTATCTGCGCCAGAGAAAAAACCTGAAAGCCGCCACTATCTGTTAAAATTGGTCTGTCCCAGTTCATAAACTTGTGTAGACCGCCCAT
The DNA here is from genome assembly GCA_045648985.1 of Clostridia bacterium. Lineage (GTDB taxonomy): Bacteria > Bacillota > Clostridia > UBA1381 > UBA9506 > SIG437. Next base: position 40,119 of record JAZROZ010000029.1, on the reverse strand, counting down.
ATCATAGATAACGTCATCGCCCGGTCTTAAGTGCAGATGATAAGTATTTGAAAGCTCCACCTGACAACCAATTTCCTTTAAATCAATAGATGAAACACCGCCTTTTATGGTAGCGGCAGTGCCTACATTCATAAACACAGGAGTCTGGATTGTGCCGTGAACTGTATGAAATTCTCCACGTCTTGCCCGACCTTCTGTAGTTAAGAGCTTGTACAATAATATCATCCTTTCATGTTCAAATAACTATTTCATTCTACAACCATTCAGTCAAAGCAGTTGACTATATTATTTCTTTTTAGGTAGTCTGCTATGCACAGGTATAGGAGCCTGCATTACCAATAACAACCACCTTCAATAGAGTCTGCTTTCTTAGGCTTTTCACTGTCAGATGGTCTTACCCAATAATCATTAAAGTGCGAAGAAATAATCGGATTGCTTTCAGCTCTTTTTGATATTATACCAAACAGATACTGTGTTGCAGCACCTAAATGGATTGCAGACTTACCTGCTTCTTTAAGCATTGCGGCAAGTGGAAAACCATAGGCACCACAGCCAATAATTGCAATATCAAAATCAATTTTTAATGCTGATTCATACATATATTGAAGAGCCTCAAACCAATCTTTAAAACGGTTGTCTTTTTCACCTGCTATGGTCTGCACAGCTTTGAGTGTTTTAAGTTCAAACTGTGGAAGTATAGGTTTGTCAGGAAAAAGAAATTCTCTCTTTTCATATTGTTTTAATATCGTATCTTCAAATGGGTGAATAACAAGAACTTTTTTTCCTTCTAAAGCTCTTGACCAAGGGGTTTCAACATACCAGGGTTCTAATCCCCTTGCTCGCACTAAGGCCGCCTGTGATGCAAAGTTCTTAACAATCCATTCTTCCATTCCCCAATAAAAAAGTCCAAGTAAATCCAGATTTTTGCTTTTTTCAATCATTAATTCCCCAAACTTAAAAACCATCTCCTGTTCCTTTGGGAAAAATCCTGCATTATTACAAATGAGATGCATAAGTTGTTCGCTAAAATTTTTAGTTATTCCTAATTTTTGAGCAACAGTCCATTTGACGATGGAAAGTTCGTTTGCTCCATATCGTGCAGCCATAAAAGGTTTGCCATCTCTAATATGATTATATATATAATCATTTCCATCTTGTAAGCTGAGGCAAATCTTTCCTGCATATTTTTTTGGTCTTGTATCAGCCGTGTATTTTTTTGCATCGCACCAATCTTTGACATATCCACAAGCAAAAGAAAAAATATTATTCATTTTATTTCTCTCCTTTTATAGTGTTATAATGCTTGAAAAATGGACAAATTGCTATACAGTTTTATTATATCATACAAAAAAAAGTTTTTCCACACTTTTCATATAAAAATTTAAATCATAGCATTTAGAAAGGAGCTGTAGCAAAATGAATTTCATTTTGCTACAACTCCGCTATCTTATTTTATAAACATTGCATCACCGAAGCTAAAAAATCTGTATTTTTCTTCTACGGCGGATTTATAGGCATTTAAAACATTTTCTCTTCCTGCTAAAGCACTGACGAGCATAATAAGTGTCGACTGTGGAAGGTGGAAGTTTGTGATAAGTGCATCTAAAGCCTTGAATTTATATCCCGGATATATAAAAATATCTGTCCAACCACTACCTTCGTTTATCTGTCCTTTGTCATTTGCTAAAGTTTCAACAACGCGGCAGCTTGTAGTTCCGACACAAATAACTCTACCGCCATTTTTCTTTGTTTCGTTTATAGTGTCAGCAGTTTTTTTGTCAACTGTGTAAAACTCAGAATGCATCTTGTGTTCTTCGATAACATCGACCTTGACAGGTCTGAATGTGCCAAGACCTACATGAAGTGTCACAAATGCAAGGTTTACACCAAGCGACTTTATTTCGCTGAGCAACGACTCATCAAAGTGAAGTCCTGCAGTAGGTGCTGCAGCTGAGCCCTCAGCGCGAGCATAAACTGTCTGGTAGCGGTTTGGGTTTTCGAGTCTTTCTGTGATATAAGGAGGCAGAGGCATTTCGCCAAGCTCTGACAGAATCTCGTTGAAAATTCCATCATATGAAAACTTAACAAGCCTGTTTCCCTCGTTCACAACTTCTAAAATCTCAGCCTTTAACTTTCCGTCTGCAAATTCGATTTTATGTCCCGGACGGCATTTTTTGCCCGGTCTTACGATTATTTCCCAAATATCTTCTGCTTTTTGCGATAATAGCAGAAATTCTATCGGTGCTTTCGTATCTTCCCGTTTTCCGTAAAGGCGTGCAGGAAGCACTTTTGTGTCATTTAGAACAAGGCAGTCGCCTTTTTTTAGTTCTGAAAGGATATCCTTAAAATGTCCGTGTTTTATATCACCCGTGGTTTTATCAAGAGAAAGAAGCCTTGATGACGGTCTTTCTTTAAGTGGTGTCTGTGCAATTAATTCCTCGGGGAGATAGTAATCAAAATCTTTTACGTTCAATATGTTTCCACCTGCACTCCGCTAAAATAGTGAGTTATAATCTCTTTATATGAAAATCCATTGTCTGCCATTCCTTTTGCTCCCCATTGGCTCATACCTACACCGTGTCCCCAGCCACCACCGGTAAATGTATAGCTATCAGCCGGTTTGGTGCTTACTTTTGGAGTTGAAACTCCCGAAGCACTTAAAAGTGAGGGTGATTTAGAAAGAGTAGCAGTGCCGTTTGCCGAAATAACTGATACATCCTTGCCAAAATCGACAGAACTGCATTTTAGAGAACTGTCAATTACGTTTAAATTTGATGGCGTATCGCCTTTAATGAGTTTAAAGTTTGTACTTTTTAAAGAAAGTGATGCACGTATATTATCCTTAAGATATTCCTTAGCACCCCTTGTACCGACAAAGGTGAGGTTAACTGCTCGTTCCGAATCGGAATAAACTGCAACTATATCCAAAATATCACCTATATCAATTCCTTTTGCAAGGAGTGTTTCTTTAATCTGTTCTTTTGTAAATGTCACACTCCAGTTTGCATAGGATGCTTCGGCAGGATTTTCGTAAGTATCTTCTACGCTTCTTAAATACGGAAGTGCTGCAGTCCATACATCTTCTGAATTAGATGTTTTGCCGCCGCTTGATGAATAATAGAAAACACTTGCAGGTTTTCCGTCATATTTTACGATTTCACCGCAGGTTGCATCTACTGCCTTTGTTGTTCGTTCGTCTTCAACACCGACTCCGCCATAAACCTGAGAGGCTGTTGTATTATCAAGATTAAAGCCATAATCTTTAAATTTATTGATGTTTGTTATTGTAAACGTTCTTGCAACAACTGCCTGAGCCTTTAAAGCTTCTTCATTCCAGCTGGCACTGACTTCTTTTGGAAGCACACTATAAAGGTATTCCTCTAAAGGCAGAACATTGATTGCTGCCATATCGTTACCGCTTGCGCGAACAAATCGCATAGCTCCGCGGTAGGCGACGGAATTTATTTTAATATTCCCCGAACGTGATGTAAGCTCTAAATGTTTGTTTGAATCGTCAAAAGCAAATACTATTTTATCGCCCTTTAAAACAAGAACACCTGTTTTTGTGATTTCTATCGGGTATGTACCATACTGCCCTGATGCAGCCTTTGCTTCATCAAGTGTGGCAAACGTGCCGATTCTTACAGTATAGTTTGAGCCACAGACAGAAACGTATGCATCGAAGCCATTTGAACAAAGTTCATCTGCTTTGAGTTGTGCAGAGCCGAAGTCTGTAAAAACATCTGTACATTCTGTTGAATAGTAATTGTTTTTTTTGACGGTGGCTTCTGTTAAAGCTTCGCTGGAGAAAAATTTTATCGAGTCTTCATCGTTTGCCAAAAAAGCACGAAGCCCTGACTCAGAAGAAATTGCGTATGAATCCTTAGCGCCTGAGCCATAGAAAAGGCCTATTTTTACTTTTTCGGGCATCTGTGCTTTTGCAGGTATGGTAAAGATTGAAAAAAGCACAGTTAAAATAACAAAAAGTGAAACTGCAGTTTTTTTATTTATCATCAGCATTATCATATACCTCGTATTCCCGCCAGAGATGTTCAAGCTTTTCAAAGGTTTGTGCCAGCTCGTCTTTCTTTCTTGCACCGAGTGCCACAATCATCGCATTAACAAGGCTTAAAGGTGCGACCAGAGAATCGACAAACGATTCCATATCACTGCTTGCAGTGAGTGTGAAGTCGGCAATAGCAGAAATCGGTGAAAGCTCACCGTCTGTAATGCCGATGACCGAAGCTTCCATCTTCTTGGCATAGTATAGTGAGTTGATTGTTCTTTTTGAATAGCGCGGAAAACTGATGCCTATTAAAACGTCATCTTTTGTGATGTTATGAATATCGTCAAAAACGTCTCCTACACTTGATGTAATAACGTGGACATCTTCAAAAATGAGATTAAAGTAATATCCCATAAACGAAGCAAGTGCAGCAGATGAACGAAGACCGATTATGTATATTCTTCGTGCCTTTGAAATAATATCAAGTGCTGTGTTAAACACTTCTGCATTATGTGATGAAAGTGTTGTGCGGATTTTATCCATATCGGCATTTAAAACTTTTTCAAAAATATCGGTGCCCGAGAGTCTTCCATAAGCCGATTCCATACGTTGAACGTTTGTGAGCTTTGATTTTGCATAATCAAGCACGGCTTTCTGAAAAAGCTGATATTTAGGATAGCCGAGCTCTGCAGAAAAACGTACAACAGTAGCTTCGCTGACACCTGTTTTCTGACTTAGCTGTTCCACATTTAAATATGCGGCTTTATCAAAGTTCTCAAGGACATATCTTGCTATGGCTTTATGACTTTTACTCAGTCCGTCATATGCATTTGTTATCTTATTTATAACATTCATAATCCGTATTGCCTTTCTAAAACCGTTTTATTTTATTATGCAGTTACTATTTTATTTGCATCGTGGAGCTTTAATTGCTCAACGGCATTTTCACGCATTTTGTATTTGAGAATTTTTCCCGCTGCATTCATTGGGAAGCTGTCAACAAATGAAATATATCTTGGAGTTTTGTGCTTTGCCATATGTGACTTGATATAGTCTTTTAATTCTTCTTCTGTTAAGGTTTCATTTTCCTTTAAGATGACACAAGCCATAATTTCTTCGCCATATTGCTTGTCAGGAACACCGATAACCTGAACGTCTGATACTTTCGGATGAGTATAGATAAATTCTTCAATTTCCTTAGGATAAATGTTTTCGCCGCCACGAATAATCATATCTTTAATACGGCCTGTAATTTTATAATAACCCTCAGGAGTTCTGCGTGCTAAATCACCTGTGTGGAGCCATCCGTCTTCGTCAATAGCGGCAGCAGTAGCTTCAGGCATTTTATAATAGCCTTTCATTACGTTATAGCCACGTGCAACGAACTCGCCGTCAACATTATCAGGAAGGTCCTCCCCTGTTTCGGGGTCAACAATTTTACATTCAACGCCATAGAAAGCCTTACCTACTGTATTAACACGGAGCTCTAAAGAATCTTCGATACTGCTCTGTGTACATCCAGGGGATGCTTCAGTCTGACCATAAACTATGGTGATTTCTGTCATATTCATTTTATTTACAACGTCTTCCATCACTTTAACAGGACACGGGCTTCCTGCCATAATTCCTGTTCTCATATATGAAAAGTCTGCCTTGTCAAAGTCTTCTGACTCTAAAAGTGCTATAAACATTGTAGGAACACCATGAAAGCATGTAATTTTTTCTTTTGTTATGCAGTCTAATGCCTGTTTAACACGGAAATAGGGAAGCGGTGACATTGTAACACCGTGAGTCATTGATGCCGTCATTGCAAGAACCATACCAAAGCAATGGAACATGGGCACCTGAATCATCATTCTGTCTGCCGTTGATAAATCCATTCTGTCACCGATTGATTTACCATTATTTACAACATTATAATGTGTGAGCATAACGCCTTTAGGAAAGCCTGTTGTTCCTGATGTATATTGCATATTGCACACGTCATGCTTATCAACTGCTTTTGCCATTTTATAAACTTCTTCTATCGAAACATTTTCATAAAGTGCCACAGCATCATCCCATTTGTAGCAACCGTCCATTTCGCAATCTACAGTTATGATATTTTTAAGGAACGGAAGCTTTTCAGAATTAAGTGTACCAGGTTTAGCACCACTCAGCTCAGGGCAAAGCTCTTTTATGATTGCACAATAGTCTGAATCTTTATATCCGTCGACCATAACAAGTGTATGAGTATCTGACTGACGGAGAAGATACTCTGCCTCATGGATTTTATATGCTGTGTTTACAGTTACCAAAACTGCACCGATTTTAACAGTTGCCCAGAATGTGATATACCATTGTGGTACATTGGTTGCCCATATAGCAACGTGGTCTCCTTTTTTTACACCCATAGCAATAAGGCTGCGGGCAAACGTGTCAACGTCGTCTCTGAATTCTTTGTATGTTCTTGTATAATCAAGTGTTGTATATCTGAAAGCATACTGATTTGGGAATTCTTCAACCATTTTATCTAATACATCGCTGAACGTATAGTCAATCAGGCAATCCTTTTTCCATACAAACTCACCTGTTTTACGGATGTTTGACTGAAGGTGTGATTTATATTTTTTTGAAAAATGTGCAAAGTGTGGAAAAACAATGCCTGCATCACAAAGATTAGTTGCCCATCTTTTTACCCATTCTAACGAAACATAGCCTGTATATCCGATTTCTTTTAAAGCCTTAATCATTTCGTCTGCAGGAAGGTCGCCTTCACCCATCAGGCGATATTTTGTTTCGCCGTTTTCTACTACGGAGTCTTTGATGTGTGTGTATTTAATATAGCTTCCCAAATTTTCCACAGTTGTTTTTGGAGCTTCATTAAATTCGCGGTATGGATGGTGCATATCCCAGAGCGCCTGAATATTCTCACGGTTAACTGCATCTAAAACTTTTTTAAGACGTAAAGTATCTGCATAAACACCATTTGTTTCAACTAACAATGTAACATCTTTCATTTCGCATATAGCGTCTGATAGTTTCTTTAAAACGTCAATTATGTAATTATCATCTACCTCGCCTGTCACACCGGGATCTGAGTCTGCTAAAACGCGGATATATTTTGTACCGAGCTTTTGTGCCAAATCTGCGTAGCGCATTATTTCCTTTATATTATCTTTTTCATTCTCTGCATTCTTTAAAGGGCAGCCTGAAGAAAGACACGATATTTCCAGATTCATTTTCTTTAAAAGCTCTATTGTTTTCGGAAGCTGTGCGTCAGTAAACGGCTTTGCTTTAACGGCGAAGATATCATCGCCAAGACCACGCACCTCTATTCCGTCAAAACCCAAGTCTTTTGCCATGGAATAGATATCCGTCCATGAAAAGTCAGGACAGCCTAATGTAGAAAATGCAAATTTCATAACTGTTGTCTCCTTTATATATGAAAAAATCTTTATTTCAGTCCTTATAACATATCATAAATTTAAATTTGTGTCAATGAGTTAGTAACGAAAAAGAAGAAATGCTACTTTATAGCAAATAAAAAAGCATAAAACATTAAAAAAATAAATAAAATTTCTCTTGACATCTTTACTTGGTTGTGTTAATATAGTAAATTGCATTATATATTCAAAATTGGGTTCTTATGCTCTGAAAAATTAGTCGAAATGACGATTAATACGGCATTTCTCAAGGATTTTTTAGTGATAATGCCCACTTGGTTTTGCTAAAAATATGCTTGATATAAATAAACAGATGAGGTGATGAGGTCTATGGTACATCCTATTCAATTAGGAAAAAATGTAAGAATGAGTTATGCTAAGATAGACGAAGTCTTAGACATGCCAAACCTTATTGAGGTACAGAAAGACTCGTACAAATGGTTTTTAGAGGAAGGTCTCAAGGAAGTTTTCAGAGATATTTCTCCTATAACTGATTATACGGGCAACCTGATTTTAGAGTTTATTGATTATAAACTCGAGGACAAGGTAAAGTATCCTGTAGAAGAATGTAAGGAAAGAGATGCAAACTATGCTTCTCCGATTAAAGCAAAAGTGCGCCTTATTAATAAGGAAACCGGAGAAGTTAAAGAACAGGATATTTTCATGGGTGATTTCCCGCTCATGACAGACCAGGGCACCTTTATAATCAATGGCGCTGAAAGAGTTATTGTAAGTCAGCTCGTTCGTTCACCTGGTATTTATTATGCAATGACACATGATAAGACAGGTAAAGAGCTGTTCTCTTCTACTGTAATTCCATACAGAGGCGCTTGGCTTGAATATGAAAACGATGTAAATGATGTGCTTTCAGTTCGCATTGACAGAACTAGAAAGCTCCCTATTACAATACTTTTAAAGGCACTCGGAATTCAGACTGATGATGAGATTATAAAGATGTTTGGTGAAACCGAGCCTCTTTTAATTACACTTGAAAAGAGTGCAGCTATCCAGAGCCGTGACGTTGCTCTGATGGAAATTTACAAGAAGTTAAGACCGGGCGAACCGCCTACAGTTGAAAGTGCAGAGTCACTTTTAATGGGTCTTTTGTTCGATGCTAAACGTTATGACTTAAACAAAGTCGGCAGATATAAATATAATAAGAAGCTTGCAATTTCGCAGAGAATCACAGGCTATAATGCAGTAGAAGCTATAGCTGACCCGCAGACAGGCGAGGTAATGCTCGAGGCAGGCGAGTATATCTCACGAGAGAAGGCAGAAGAGATAGAAGCTGCAGGTGTAAACCGTGTTATCATTGATGTTAATGGTAAAAACATCGTAGTATTCTCTAACAACACAGTAGATTTAGCAAGATTTGTAGATTTTGATGTAACTGATTTAGGTATAAAAGAAAAAGTTAACTATGGTGTTCTTTCTGAAATTTTAGAGCAGTATGAAACTGAAGAAGAAATTAAGGAAGCAATCAAAGCAAGAGAAGAAGAGCTTGTTCCAAGACATATTACAAAAGAGGACATCTTCTCATCAATCAACTACCAGATTGGTCTTTTATATGGTGTGGGAACAACTGACGATATCGACCATTTAGGTAACAGAAGACTCCGCTGTGTTGGTGAGCTTCTGCAGAATCAGTTCAGAATCGGTTTATCAAGAATGGAACGTGTTGTAAGAGAAAGAATGACCATTCAGGATCTAGATATTGTTACACCGCAGGCTTTAATTAACATCCGTCCTGTTGTTGCAACAATCAAAGAGTTCTTCGGTTCATCACAGCTTTCACAGTTCATGGATCAGCTTAATCCGCTTTCAGAGCTTACACATAAGAGAAGACTTTCAGCTCTCGGTCCCGGTGGTTTATCACGTGACAGAGCAGGCTTTGAGGTTCGTGACGTTCACTATTCTCACTATTCAAGAATGTGTCCGATTGAAACACCTGAAGGTCCGAACATCGGTCTTATTTCATCACTTAGTACGTATGCAAGAATCAACGAATATGGTTTCATTGAAGCTCCATACAGAAAGATAGATAAAGAAACAGGTAAAGTTACAGATGAGATTGTATATATGACAGCAGATGTCGAAGACGAATTTGTTGTAGCTCAGGCATCTGAGCCGGTTGACGAAGAAGGCAGATTCATTGAAAAGAAAATTACAGCTCGCTTTAAGGATCAGTTCCTAGAAGTTGCTCCAAGCAAGATTGACTATATGGACGTTTCGCCGAAGCAGGTTGTATCTGTTGCTACAGCGATGATTCCGTTCTTGGAAAATGATGACGCTAACCGTGCGCTCATGGGTTCTAACATGCAGCGTCAGGCAGTTCCGCTTCTGAGAACAGACTCTCCGATTATCGGAACAGGTATGGAATATAAAGCGGCTAAAGACTCAGGTGTTGTTGTTTTAGCAAAAGCTGACGGTGTAGTTCAGAAGGTAAGTGCTGACGAAATCGTAATTAAACAGAAAAAGACAGGCACTATTGATACTTATAAACTCATTAAGTTCACACGTTCCAACCAGGGAACATGTATAAATCAGAAGCCTATCGTAGCTCAGGGCGAGGAAGTTAAAAAAGGCGACATCATCGCAGACGGTCCTTCAACTGATAAGGGTGAAATAGCACTCGGAAGAAACCTTTTAATCGGCTTTATGACCTGGGAAGGTTATAACTACGAGGATGCTATGCTCGTAAACGAAAAGCTTGTAAGAGATGATATCTTAACTTCTATCCATATTGAAGAATATGAGTGCGAAGCAAGAGATACAAAACTCGGTGCAGAAGAAATCACACGTGATATTCCAAACGTTGGTGAGGATGCTCTAAAAGACCTTGACGAAAGAGGTATCATAAGAATTGGTGCTGAAGTTCGCTCAGGTGATATCTTAGTTGGTAAAGTAACACCTAAGGGTGAAACTGAGCTCACTGCAGAGGAAAGACTCCTTCGTGCAATCTTTGGTGAAAAAGCGCGTGAAGTAAGAGATACATCACTTAAAGTTCCGCATGGTGAAGCAGGTATCATCGTTGATGTTATCGTATTTGACCGTGAAAAAGGTGATGAACTTCCACCTGGAGTTAATCAGTTAGTAAGATGCTATATAGCACAGAAGAGAAAGATTTCTGTTGGTGACAAAATGGCAGGACGTCACGGTAACAAGGGTGTTATCTCACGTATTCTTCCTGAAGAGGATATGCCATTCTTACCTGATGGTACACCGCTTGAAATCGTATTAAACCCGCTTGGCGTTCCCTCACGTATGAACATCGGTCAGGTTTTAGAGGTTCACTTGGGAAGAGCAGCACGTGAGCTTGGATGGAAGATTGCAACACCGGTATTTGACGGTGCGAGCGAGGTTGACATTATGAATACATTGGAACAGGCGGGGGTTGACCGTGATGGTAAAACTGTTCTCTATGATGGAAGAACAGGTGAGCCGTTTGATAACCGTGTTACTGTTGGTATAATGTATATATTAAAGCTTGCCCATCTTGTTGATGACAAGATTCACGCTCGTTCAACAGGTCCGTACTCACTCGTTACTCAGCAGCCGCTTGGTGGTAAAGCTCAGTTCGGCGGACAAAGATTCGGTGAAATGGAAGTTTGGGCGCTCGAAGCTTACGGCGCAGCTTATACACTTCAGGAAATTCTCACTGTTAAGTCTGACGATATTGTAGGACGTGTTAAGACTTATGAATCAATCGTTAAAGGCGAAAGCGTTTCAAAACCGGGTGTTCCGGAATCGTTTAAGGTTCTTATGAAAGAGCTCCAGAGCTTGTGTCTTGATATGAGAGTTCTTGATGAAAACATGGAAGAAATCGAGCTTAAGGATTCTTATGATGAAGAGCCGACAAACGCAGGTATGTATATTAAGGACGACGCCGCATTTATTGATATAGATATGGGCGCCGACGATGATTTCGAAGAAGGCGAAGATGAAATCGACGAAATTGACGATGAAATTGAAGATGAAATCGACTCAGAAGAGATTATTGACGAGACAGACGATGATGAATTCGAAGATGAAATCGATGATGAAGAAGGTACAGATTTTGTCGATGACCTGGATCTGTTATAATGTCATTTAAGCAGATTCATTATTAACACCTGAAATTATCAAAATCGGAATGGAGATGGTACTGTTGTCAGAGAGTACATTTGAAGCGATAAAAATAGGCCTTGCATCATCGGATATGATCAGAAGCTGGTCTTGCGGTGAAGTAAAAAAGCCAGAGACAATAAACTACAGAACTTTAAAGCCCGAACGTGACGGACTGTTTTGTGAACGTATATTCGGACCTACAAAGGACTGGGAGTGTCATTGTGGAAAATATAAAAGAATAAGACATAAAGGAATTGTCTGCGATCGTTGCGGTGTTGAAGTTACACGTGCGAGAGTAAGACGTGAAAGGATGGGTCACATTGAGCTTGCAGCCCCTGTTTCTCATATCTGGTATTTTAAAGGAATACCGACAAGAATGGGACTTCTTTTAGATATGACTCCACGTATGCTTGAAAATGTTTTGTATTTTGCATCCTATGTTGTAATTGATCCGGGTGCGAGAACAGAGCTTATGAAAAAACAAATCCTTTCTGAAAAGGAATACCGTGAATTCACAGAAAAATACGGCGACAGATTCAGAGTAGGTATGGGTGCAGAAGCGATTAAAGAGCTTCTGCAGGAAATTGACCTAGAAGAACTTTCTAAGGAATTAAAGCTAGATTTAGAGGGCGCTACAGGTCAGAAGAAAATAAGACTCTTAAAAAGACTTGAAGTTGTTGAAGCATTCAGACTTTCAGGAAATAAACCTGAATGGATGATACTCGATGCTATTCCGGTTATTCCGCCGGACCTTCGTCCTATGGTACAGCTTGACGGTGGACGTTTTGCAACATCAGATTTAAATGATTTATACAGAAGAGTAATAAACAGAAATAACCGCTTAAAGAGACTTTTAGATCTCGGTGCACCTGAAATTATTGTAAGAAATGAAAAGAGAATGCTTCAGGAAGCTGTTGACGCATTAATTGACAACGGCAGACGTGGTCGTCCTGTTACAGGTCCAGGAAACAGAGCATTAAAATCACTTTCTGATATGTTAAAGGGTAAGCAGGGTAGATTCAGACAGAACCTATTAGGTAAACGTGTTGACTATTCAGGACGTTCGGTTATCGTTGTAGGTCCTGAGCTTAAGATATATCAGTGCGGTCTGCCAAAAGAAATGGCAATCGAGCTCTTTAAGCCTTTTGTAATGAAAAAACTTGTAAATGACGGCTTGGCACATAATATAAAGAGTGCTAAACGTATGGTAGAAAGAGTTAAGCCTGAGGTCTGGGATGTTTTAGAGGATGTAATTAAAGAACATCCGGTGCTTTTAAACCGTGCACCTACACTTCACAGACTTGGTATTCAGGCGTTTGAGCCGATTTTGGTTGAAGGACGTGCCTTAAAGCTTCATCCGCTCGTATGTACAGCATATAATGCTGACTTCGACGGTGACCAGATGGCTGTTCACGTTCCGCTTTCACCTGAGGCTCAGGCAGAAGCAAGATTCTTGATGCTTTCTGCTAACAACCTCTTAAAACCACAGGACGGACGTCCTGTAACAGTTCCTACTCAGGATATGGTATTGGGTGCTTACTATCTTACAATAGATAATGAAAATGAGATTGGTGCAGGTAAATCATTTGCAAGCCCGAACGAAGCAATCTTAGCATACGAAAACAAGATTGTGGGCCTCCATGCTCCTATTAAAGTAAGAATCAGAAAAGAAATTGATGGCGAAATCGTTGAAAAAATGATTGACGCAACTGTAGGTCGACTTATATTCAACGAGAAAGTTCCGCAAGATTTGGGATTTGTTGACAGAACTAATCCTGAAAATATCTTCAAGCTTGAGATTGATTTCTTAACAACAAAGAAAGAATTAGGTAAAATTGTTGATAAATGTATCCGTGCTCACGGCCTTACTGAAACTGCAGAAGTGCTTGATAACATCAAAGCTCTCGGCTTTAAATTCTCAACACGTGGTGCTATCACTGTTGGTGTTGATGATATGAAAGTACCTGAAGAGAAGAAAGGATACTTAAAAGAAGCTGAAGCTGCAGTTGATAAGATTACAAAGGACTATATGCGTGGTCTTATCTCAGACGAAGAAAGATATAACTTAGTAATTCAGACATGGACTGAAACAAATGATAAGGTTACAGACGCCTTAATGTCTAACCTTGATAAATTCAATCCTATTTACATGATGGCTCATTCAGGAGCCCGTGGTAGCAAGAACCAGATCAGACAGCTTGCAGGTATGCGTGGTCTTATGAATGACACATCAGGTAAAGTTATCGAAATCCCAATCAGAGCTAACTTCCGTGAAGGTCTTAACGTGCTTGAATATTTCATTTCATCACACGGTGCGCGTAAAGGTCTTGCAGATACTGCGCTCAGAACTGCAGACTCAGGATATCTCACAAGAAGACTTGTTGATGTCAGCCAGGAGGTTATCATCCGTGAGGATGACTGTGGTACTACAAGGGGTATCGAAGTATTTGACATCAAAGATGGCCGTGAATTAATCGAAGGTCTCTTTGACAGATTAAACGGCAGATATGCAGCAGAGCCTATCGTTCATCCAAAAACAGGTGAAGTTTTAGCAGAGAGAAATCAGCTCATTACTGAAGATTTGGCAAGAAAGATTGTAGATGCAGGTGTAGAAAGAGCAGTTATCCGCTCAGTTCTCACTTGTCAGGCAAAGGTTGGTATCTGTTCAAAATGTTATGGTTCAAACCTTGCATCAGGCGATCCTGTTCCTGTTGGAGAAGCAGTTGGTATTATTGCTGCTCAGTCAATCGGTGAACCTGGTACACAGCTCACAATGAGAACGTTCCATACCGGCGGTGTTGCCGGTGACGATATCACACAGGGTCTTCCCCGTGTTGAAGAATTGTTTGAAGCACGTAAGCCGAAGGGACTTGCAATTATCGCAGAAATCAGCGGTAAAGTTAGCATAGTGGAGAGCAAGAAAAAACGTGAACTTGTTATCAAAGATGATGAAAACGGCGATGCAAGAACATATCTCATTCCTTACGGCTCAAGACTTAAAGTTTCTGAAGGAGATATCGTAGAAAAGGGTGACGAGTTAACAGAAGGTAGCATCAATCCTCATGATATCTTAAGAATCAAGGACGTAACAGCTGTTCAGCTTTACTTGATTCAGGAGGTTCAGAGAGTTTACAGATTACAGGGTGTTGACATCAACGACAGACATATTGAAGTAATCGTAAGACAGATGTTAAGACGTGTAAGAATAGAAGATGCAGGTGACAGTAACTTCCTAACAGGCTCACTTGTTGACCTTGTGGAATTTGAAAGTGTAAATGAAGAATTAGTAAGTCAGGGTAAAAATCCTGCAACTTGCACAAGAATTATCCTGGGTATCACAAAATCTTCACTTACAACGGATTCATTCCTTTCTGCCGCTTCATTCCAGGAAACAACAAGAGTTCTTACAGAAGCTGCAACAAAAGGTAAGATTGACCCACTCGTTGGTCTTAAAGAAAACGTTATTATTGGTAAGTTAGTTCCTGCCGGAACGGGTATGACAAAGTACAGAAATACAGAAATCGTACCTGCGGCTAAAGCTACAGAAAAGGAAGAGGGCTTACTTAGCTCATTCGTTTTAGACAATAGTGACTATATAGGCTCAAACGTTATTCCTGACAGCGAGATTTCAGATGAAACAACGGTAGAATAAAAAATTATTGACATAATGCATCTGTTATGGTAAAATAATTCGGTAAGGTGTGTCATCTTTCGAAAAAAGGAAGATGACAGGCCTTGCAGTTACATGCTTATATATTTTATCGGAGAGTGAAACTAAATGGACAGTGACATAAAAAGTTCGAAAAAGTGCGTCGGTATTAAACAGTCAACTGAGGCAGTAGCAGATGGAAAGGCATGCTATGCGATAGTTGCAGAAGATACTGACTGTCACGTGAAAGAACCTTTTTTGGAGCTTTGCAATCAAAAAAACGTTCCTGTAAAATTCTATGAAACAAAACAGGAGCTCGGAAAAGCATGCGGCATTGATGTTGGTGCTGCCTGCGCTGTCATACTGAAATAAGTACGACATACAAAATTTGCTTATATTTTTTAATATAAAATTCTGAAGAAAGGAGAGAATAATTAAATGCCAACATTTAACCAGTTAGTAAGAAAAGGTAGAAAAACTGCTGTTAAGAAATCTACAGCTCCTGCTCTTTTAAAGGGACTTAATACTTTGAAAAAGAAGGCTACCGACATTAACTCACCGCAAAAAAGAGGCGTTTGTACTTCTGTAAAAACAATGACTCCTAAAAAGCCTAACTCAGCTTTAAGAAAGCTTGCCAGAGTAAGACTTACAAACGGAATCGAAGTTTCTGCTTACATTCCGGGCATTGGTCATAACCTCCAGGAACACAGTGTTGTGTTAATCAGAGGCGGAAGAGTTAAGGATCTTCCTGGTGTTAGATATCATATCATCCGTGGTTCACTTGATACTGCAGGTGTTGCTAACAGAAACCAGTCAAGATCAAAATATGGTGCTAAGAGACCTAAGACAAAATAATTTCTTAGCAAAATCACATTTACGTGCTGGTACATTTTATTGAAATAAGTGACAATTTTGTCTTTTATATATTTGGATATAATCCGACCGATAAAGTACTGCGCACATACGATTTTAAATCGAGTACCTGTGATTTCATTAAGGGGCTTGCCCCAAGTGGTGCACTAAAGATGCATCGTCGCTATAGCGACTAAATACCTTTTTGGTATCCAACAAATAATGATGAAGGAGGGAAGGATAGTGCCAAGAAGAGGTTTTATTGCAAAAAGAGAAGTATTGGCAGACCCGATATACAACAGTGTTGTTGTAACAAGACTTGTAAATAATGTTATGCTCGATGGCAAGAAGGGTACAGCACAGAAAATAGTTTACGGAGCATTTGATATCATCCGTGAAAAAACTGGTTCTGACCCAATTGAAGCTTTCAATCAGGCTTTAGACAACATTATGCCCGTTTTAGAGGTTAAAGCAAGACGTGTCGGTGGTGCAACATATCAGGTTCCAATGGAAGTTAGACCTGAAAGACGTCAGACTCTCGGATTAAGATGGCTCACAATCTACAGCCGTCAGAGAAGCGAAAAAACAATGAAAGAACGTTTAGCTGCTGAAATCATGGACGCAGCAAGTGGCGTAGGTGCTTCTGTTAAGAAGAGAGAAGAAATGCACAAAATGGCTGAAGCTAACAAAGCTTTCGCACACTACAGATGGTAGGATTTATAATAAAGTAAATAACATTTTATTTGATAAAGATTTGAAGAAAGGAGGAAGATTGTGGCTAGAGAATTTAGTCTCCAAAAAACAAGAAATATTGGTATTATGGCGCACATTGACGCAGGTAAAACCACTACTACTGAAAGAATTCTTTTCTATACAGGTAGAGTTCACAAAATCGGTGAAACTCATGAAGGTTCTGCAACAATGGACTGGATGGAACAGGAACAGGAAAGAGGTATCACAATTACTTCTGCTGCTACAACAGCTCAGTGGAACGGCCATAGAATTAATATAATCGACACTCCCGGTCACGTTGACTTCACTGTTGAAGTTGAACGTTCACTCCGTGTACTTGACGGTAGCGTAACAGTATTCTGTGCTAAGGGTGGTGTTGAACCACAATCAGAAACAGTTTGGCGTCAGGCTGACAACTATAAAGTTCCCCGTATGGCTTATGTAAATAAGATGGATATTATGGGTGCTGACTTCTATAACGTTGTCTCAATGATGAAAGACAGATTAAAATGTAATGCAGTTCCGATTCAGCTTCCTATTGGTAGCGAGGACTCATTTAAAGGATTAATTGATCTTATAAAGAATGTGGCATACGTTTACTATGATGACCTTGGAAAAGATATTAGAGAGGAAGAAATTCCTGAAGATATGAAGGACAAGGCAGAAGAATACAGAATGGCTTTAATGGAAGCTGTTGCTGAAACAGATGAAGATCTTATGATGAAGTATTTAGAAGGTGAAGAGCTCACAGAAGCAGAAATCAAAGGTGCTATCAGAAAAGCAACTATTGCAAACGATATGGTACCTGTTCTCTGCGGTACTTCTTACAGAAACAAGGGTGTTCAGAAGCTTTTGGATGCTGTTGTAGAGTATATGCCATCACCGCTTGACATCCCTGCTATTAAGGGTGTTAACGAAGATGGTGAAGAAGTAGAAAGCCCATCATCAGATGATGCTCCATTTGCAGCTTTAGCATTTAAGATCATGACAGACCCGTTCGTTGGTAAGCTTGCATTCTTCAGAGTATATTCTGGTACACTCGATGCAGGTTCACATATCTTAAACTCAACAAAAGATAACAAAGAACGTATCGGTCGTATCCTTCAGATGCACGCAAATGACAGAAAAGATATTGATAAGGTTTACTCAGGTGATATTGCTGCTGCTGTTGGTCTTAAGAACACAACAACAGGTGATACTCTCTGTGATCCTAATCATCCGATTATCTTAGAATCAATGGAATTCCCGGATCCTGTTATCCGTGTTGCTATTGAGCCTAAGACAAAAGAAGGTCAGGAAAAAATGGGTATCGGTCTTGCAAAACTTGCAGAAGAAGACCCGACATTCCAGACATATACTGACGAAGAAACAGGTCAGACAATTATCGCAGGTATGGGCGAGCTTCACTTAGAGGTTATTGTTGACAGATTACTTCGTGAGTTCAAGGTTGAAGCTAACGTTGGTAAGCCTCAGGTTTCATATAAAGAAACAATAAGAAAGACAGTTGACGTTGAACAGAAATATGCTCGTCAGTCTGGTGGTAAAGGTCACTACGGTCACGTTCTCATGACTGTTGAACCTTTAGAGCCAGGTAGCGGATATGAGTTCGTTAATAAAGTTGTCGGCGGTGCTATTCCTAAAGAATACATCCCTGCTGTTGACGCAGGTGTCCAGGGTGCTATGCAGTCAGGTGTCTTGGCTGGATATAACGTTGTTGACGTTAGAGTTACTCTTTATGATGGTTCATACCACGAAGTTGACTCATCTGAAATGGCATTTAAGATTGCCGGTTCAATGGCATTTAAAGATGCCTGCAGAAAAGGTGATGCTGTATTAAAAGAACCCATCATGCAGGTTGACGTAATCGTACCTGAAGAATACATGGGCGACGTTATGGGCGATTTAAACTCAAGACGTGGACAGATTCAGGGTATGGAAGCTCGTGCAGGCGCACAGGCAATTTCAGCATTCGTTCCGCTTTCAGAAATGTTCGGTTATGCTACAGAACTTCGTTCAAGAACACAGGGTCGTGGCCAGTACACAATGCAGCCAAGTCACTATGAAGAAGTTCCGAAGAGCATTCAGGAACAAATTATTTCAAGCAGAACAAAAGAATAGTTTTTTCAAAATTTAAAAAATATAAAATTAAAAATAGTAGGAGGAAACAAAAATGGCAAAGGCTAAATTTGAAAGAAACAAACCCCACGTTAATATTGGTACCATCGGACACGTTGACCATGGTAAGACAACATTAACAGCAGCTATTACAAAAACATTAGGATTAAGCGGTAAAGCAGAATTCAAAGCATACGATCAGATCGACGGTGCTCCTGAAGAAAGAGAAAGA
Organism: Clostridia bacterium; assembly: GCA_045648985.1. Classification (GTDB taxonomy): domain Bacteria; phylum Bacillota; class Clostridia; order UBA1381; family UBA9506; genus SIG437. Next base: position 21,001 of record JAZROZ010000029.1, on the reverse strand, counting down.
GGTATTACAATCTCTACAGCTCACGTTGAGTATGAAACAGACACACGTCACTACGCTCACGTTGACTGCCCAGGACACGCTGACTACGTTAAGAACATGATCACTGGTGCTGCTCAGATGGACGGTGCAATCTTAGTTGTATCTGCAGCTGATGGTCCAATGCCTCAGACAAGAGAGCACATCCTTCTTGCTAGACAGGTTGGTGTTCCTTACATCGTTGTTTACATGAACAAAGCTGACCAGGTTGACGATCCTGAACTCTTAGAACTCGTTGAAATGGAAGTTAGAGAACTTCTTAACGAATATGAATTCCCGGGCGATGACACACCAATCATCGTTGGTTCAGCGCTCCAGGCTTTAGAAGCAGGCGATGATCCGTCATTACCAGCTTATGAGTCAATCTTAAAGCTCATGGATGCTGTTGACGCTTACATCCCAACACCTGAAAGAAAAACAGACCTTCCGTTCCTTATGCCTGTCGAGGACGTATTCTCAATCACAGGTCGTGGTACTGTTGCTACAGGTAGAGTTGAAAGAGGTACACTTAACTTAAACGATGAAGTTGAATTAATCGGTCTTGTTGAAGAAACAAGAAAGATCGTTGTAACTGGTATCGAAATGTTCAGAAAGCTTCTTGACAGTGCTGAAGCTGGTGACAATATCGGTGCACTCCTTCGTGGTGTTCAGAAGAACGAAATCGAAAGAGGACAGGTTTTAGCTAAGCCGGGTTCAATCAACCCACACACAAAATTCTCAGGTGAGGTTTACGTATTAACAAAGGATGAAGGTGGTAGACATACTCCATTCTTCAACAACTACAGACCTCAGTTCTATTTCAGAACAACAGACGTTACAGGTGTTATCAGCCTCCCAGCTGGCACAGAAATGTGTATGCCTGGTGACAACATCTCTATGGACGTTGAACTCATCACTCCTATCGCTATCGAAGAAGGACTCCGTTTCGCTATTCGTGAAGGCGGTAGAACAGTTGGTTCAGGTGTTGTATCTAAGATCAACTAATTATAGTCGTATAATTTAATATTTGCGATAAAGAAAGCCTGTGCTATTTAGCACAGGCTTTCTTCATATTAGAGACGTATGTTTAATTACAATATTTCATCTACCTCATCGCATGCCACAATTACTGAACGATAGGTACCATCACCCCATCTTGCTCTGTAATTACAAGTTCCATTTGGAGATATAATGGTAACAAACAATGTACTATAAACTTCGATAAATCTGATCATAATATCTCTGTCCGTTTCTATTTCAGCAACTGAACCGGGTTTTACGGAAGCAAGTATTACCTCGGTATCTAAATCCTGAATCTCAATATCGGGAGTGCACGGCAAGTGCTTGTCTATTTTTATTCTGATAATCTTATTTTCTGGTTTGCTCATATTTTCATTGCTCCTTAAAATAAAAAAGTGCGCAGCTAGCGCTACGCACGAAAAATGCATAACTCCAACTGCTGCAACACAACTTTGACAAACTATAAGAGAAAGCCAAAATAGAGAATGCATTTTTACCAAAATAAAAATACTTCTCTTATAGTATGTCCAAATATTAAGTTGTGTTGCAGATTTAGTATAGCACAATAAGAAAAAAATTGCAAGAAAAAAGTAAAAAGGCTGCGGTAGTTTTAATAATTTAATTTTTGCGATGAAAAAAGCGTACTGAAAATTCAGTACGCTTTTCTGGTAGCGGCAGTTGGACTTGAACCAACGACCTAACGGGTATGAACCGTTTGCTCTAGCCAACTGAGCCATGCCGCCATAACACCTAATTATTCTACTATATAAATTACATTTTGTCAATAGTTTTTTTAAAAATTTTTTAATGTACTGTTACAGAGGTTGACTTTAAAATATCTTTGAGTTATTATATTGGAGGAGTAATTATAAAAGGGGAAATTAATTAATGGGAAAATTTGAAGGTTTCTTGATTTGTTCTGATATAGATGGAACTTTAATCGATGATAATTTTAAAATACCACAAGCAAACCTTGATGCAATAGATTACTTTAAATCAGAGGGAGGTCTTTTCACATTGGCAACAGGAAGAACTCCTCAGGGTGCGCATTTATATATTGATGCACTGAAACCCAACGCACCTGTTGTATGTCAGAACGGGGCAGGAATCTTTGATTATTCGGCGATGAAGTATTTATACACAAACTGCGTAGGGCATGAATCAAGGGAAGTAATTGAATATGTGACAACTAAATTTCCGGGGTGTGGCGTTGAAGTGGTGTGCGAAAATGCAATATACTTTATAAAGGAAAATGAGTTTACTACAAAACATATGACCGATGAAAAGTTTGAAGTGGTGAGAAAAAACTACAAACAAATAGAAGAGAACTGGATTAAGCTGCTCATAGCAGAAGAGAAAGAAGGAGCAGATGATATTCAAAAAGATTTGGAGAATACTCCATTTAATGAAAAGTATAAGCTTGTAAGAAGTTATCCGACGTATTATGAGGTTTTAGAAAAAACAGCAAACAAAGGAAATGCAGTAAAAAAGCTTTCAGAGATTCTAAAGACCGATAAAAATAAAACAATAGTAATAGGCGATAATGACAACGATTCAGAAATGCTGCTTGCTATGCCTAATTCTTTTGCTGTTGAAAATGCATCGCCTTACGCTAAAGAATGTGCAGCATATACAATTAAAACAACAAACAACGAGGGTGTAATTGCAGAATTAGTTGAAATTATTGAGAATAAGTTTATATAATACTATATATCGGTATATATAATCAAAGAAGAACAGCATCTTGTGTTGATAAAACAATATATAGTAAATATGCATAAATAAATGCGCAAATAAACCTAAAAGTTTGTTAAATATTATTTCAGATTTTTTTGTAAAAAAACTTGCAATTAAAGTGGAAATAAGGTAAAATAAAAAGGCTGTGACATGGCATACGAGGAAGTGGGAGGTTGCCGCAAAAATGCGGGTTTTTCCATGGAGAATGTCCGATTCAAGAAACCGGGCGACAGTCATACGCAAATAAAGGAAAGAAAGTATATGCCTTGGTGTAACTATGCTATTTTTTGTTTGTGTAAAGCATTCTTTATGCGCGAGCCCAGAATCGTAGTGCGGTTTTTGGGTTTTATTTATGGATATGAAAGAAACACCCGGCAACGTGTAAAGAATTTGCTTGTCGTTTCCATCACCCAAACGGGTAAAATCACAGACAATCAAAATTAGCAAGGAGGAAAGAAAATGGCACAAGCTAGCCAGAAAATCAGAATCAGACTTAAGGCTTATGATCATGTACTTTTAGATCAGTCAGCAGAAAAAATCGTTGAAACAGCGAAGAGAACAGGAGCAAAAGTATCAGGTCCTATTCCGCTCCCGACTCAGAAAGAAGTTATCACAATTTTACGTGCTGTTCACAAGTACAAGGATTCCAGAGAACAGTTTGAACTGAGAACACACAAAAGATTAATTGATATTTTGTTGCCTACATCAAAAACGGTGGACGCGCTTATGCGAATAGAGTTGCCTGCCGGTGTTGATATAGAGATGAAATACTAATTCGCAAGCTTTTATAAAGGCTTGTCAAAGGCACTGCCAGTGAGCTTTTTACAGTTCAGGCGGTCATGTTCGTTTAAAGCGAACCAATAACCAGGTAGAAATACCAGACAATTTAATGGAGGTGCTTTATGAAGAAAGCAATTTTAGGCAAGAAGCTCGGTATGACTCAGCTTTTTGACGAAAACGGTGCGTTAATCCCCGTTACAGTAGTCGAAGCAGGTCCTTGCAGAGTAATTCAGAAAAAGACTGTCGATAACGACGGTTATGAAGCTGTTCAGGTTGGCTTCGGCGATAAAAAAGAAAAGCACACAACAAAGCCGATGCAGGGACACTTCAAAAAAGCCGGAACAGGCTATATGAAATATCTCCGCGAATTCAAGCTTGAAAATGCAGCTGAATTAAACGTAGGAGACGAAATCAAGGTTGATGTTTTCGCTGAGGGTGAAACAGTTGACGTAACAGGCATCAGCAAAGGTAAAGGATATGCCGGCACAATAAAGAGATGGGGAACTCACAGAGGTCCTATGACTCACGGTTCAGGCTATCACAGAGGCCCTGGTTCTATGGGTGCTTGCTCAAGCCCATCAAGAGTTATGAAGGGCAAGAAGCTTGCTGGACACTTAGGTGTTGAGAAAGTTACAATCCAGAACCTTGATATTATCAAAGTTGACGCAGAAAAGAACATTATTGCCATAAAGGGCGCTATACCAGGTCCTAAGGGCGGATTAGTTATAATTAAGAATTCTGTTAAGGCTAAAGCATAACAGAAGCGAAAGGAGGAAGTTAAATGCCTAACGTGGTTTTATTTAATATGGAAGGCAAAGAACTTGGAAATTACGAGTTAAATGACGCGATTTTCGGTATCAAACCGAGTATGTCAGCGATTCATACAGTAGTTGTAAGTCATCTTGCAAATAAAAGACAAGGAACACAGAGTGCTCTCACACGTGCTGAGGTTCGCGGAGGCGGAATCAAACCTTGGAGACAAAAAGGAACAGGTCGTGCAAGACAGGGTTCAACAAGAGCACCACAGTGGACAGGCGGCGGCGTAGTTTTCGCACCGAAGCCGAGAACTTATAAAAAGAGCGTTAACAGAAAGATTAAGGCTCTTGCTATGAAGTCAGCACTTTCTTCAAAGGTAGCAGATAACAATTTATTGTTACTTGATACTATCGCTTTTGAAGAAATCAAGACAAAGAAAGCAGCTCAGATGCTTAAAGACTTAAAAGTTGAAACAAAGGCTTTAGTTGTTCTTGCAGAAAAAGACGAAAACGTTTATCGTTCAGTTAAGAACATCGAAGGCGCAAGCACAACTTTCGTTGGTGAGTTAAACGTTTATGAAATGTTAAAATATGACAAACTCATCATGACAAAGGGTGCTGTTGAAAAATTAGAGGAGGTGTATGCGTAATGACATGTGCACATGATATTATTATCAGACCGATAATTTCAGAGCAGAGCATGGCGCAGATCGCAGACAGGAAGTACACCTTCGTTGTTGCTAAGAGCGCTAACAAAATTGAAATAAAGAAAGCTGTTGAAGAGATTTTTGGTGTTGATGTTGAAAAAGTTACAACAATCAACATGATCGGAAAAATCAAGAGAATGGGCCGTAATGAAGGCAGAAGACCTGCTTGGAAAAAAGCAGTTGTTAAGCTTGCAGAAGGCAGTAAAACAATCGAATTCTTTGACGGTATGGCGTAAAAAACGCAAGAACAAATAATTTGTAAGGAGTGAAAAGGATGGCAATTAAAAAGTACAATCCTACTTCTCCCGCCAGAAGATTTATGACAGTGTCAGCGTTTGACGAGATCACAAAGCATGAGCCTGAAAGATCTTTGCTTGAACCTATGAATCAGAAAGCCGGCAGAAACTCATACGGCAGAATTACTGTAAGACACAGAGGCGGCGGAAATAAGAGAAAATACAGAGTAATAGATTTTAAAAGAGATAAAGTTGGCAGTGCTACTGTAATCGGTATCGAGTACGATCCGAACAGAACAGCTAACATCGCTTTAGTTCAGTATGAAGATGGAGAAAAGAGATATTTCTTAGCTCCACTCGGCGTAACAGAAGGAACAGTTTTAGAAACAAATCCTGATGGCGCTGATATCAAACCCGGTAATGCAATGCAGATTAAGAATATTCCGGTTGGTACACTTATCCACAACATTGAGCTTATGGCAGGCAGAGGCGGTCAGCTCGTTCGTGCAGCAGGCGGCTCAGCTCAGCTCATGGCTAAAGAAGATAAGTATTCACAGGTAAGACTTCCCTCCGGCGAAGTTAGATATATCAGAATGAACTGTATGGCAACAATCGGTCAGCTTGGTAACCTTGACCATGAAAACATTTCTATCGGTAAAGCCGGTAGAAAACGTCACATGGGTATAAGACCGACTGTTAGAGGTTCTGTTATGAACCCATGCGACCATCCACACGGTGGTGGTGAAGGTAGATCACCTATCGGTCGTCCGGGTCCTGTAACACCTTGGGGTAAACCCGCTCTTGGTCTTAAGACAAGAAAGAAAAAGAATCTTAACGACAAGTTCATTGTTAAAAGACGTAACGAAAAATAATGCGGCGTAAGCTGCGCAGCAGGAAACCCTGCTGAAAATTGTCAAAGGAGGTAACAGTATGGGCAGATCGGTAAAGAAAGGGCCTTACGTTGAAGAGCGCTTGATGCAGAGAGTCATTAAAATGAACGAAGCAGGCGAAAAGAAGGTTTTAAAAACTTGGTCGAGAAGTTCTACCATTTTTCCAGAAATGGTAGGTCATACAATAGCTGTGCATGACGGAAGAAAACATGTTCCGGTATTTATATCAGAGGACATGGTAGGACATAAATTAGGCGAATTTTCTCCTACCAGAACATTTAAAGGGCATGCAGGAAGTAAAACATCAGTAAAATAATTAATATCGAACGGAAATTAATTTTCCGGTATCGGATTTGCTAAAAGGAGGAATGAGCAGTGGAAGCTAGGGCGAAACTTAGTTATGCTCGTATTTCGTCAAGAAAAGTTAAAATTGTTATAGATTTAATCAGAAACAAACCGGTTGGCGCAGCTTTGGGTATCTTAAAGAATACTCCAAAAGCAGCAAGCGAAATCTTGATTAAATTGTTAGAATCTGCAATCGCAAATGCAGAAAACAATAACAACATGGACGTAAACAATCTCTATATTGCTGAAATTTATGCAAATCAGGGTCCGACACTTAAACGTATCAGACCAAGAGCACAGGGTAGAGCGTTCAGAATCAGAAAACGTACGAGTCATATTACAATAGTATTGAAAGAGAAAGAATAATTGTAAAGGAGGTAAGCAGCTTGGGTCAGAAAGTAAATCCACATGGATTAAGAGTAGGTGTAATTAAAGACTGGGATTCAAGATGGTTTGCAAGCGATGCAGATTATGGCGATTTCTTAGTAGAAGATTATAAAATAAGAAAGTTCTTAAAGAAGACATTGTTCCACGCAGGCGTTTCTAAAGTAGAAATCGAGCGTACAGCTAAGAGAGTAAGAGTTACTATCTTCACAGCTAAACCGGGTATCGTAATCGGCAGAGCAGGTAGTGAAATCGAGAAACTCAAAGCACAGTTAGAAAACATGACTGGTAAGAATGTAGCTTTAAACATTGAAGAAGTTAAACTTCCAGACATGGATGCACAGCTTGTTGCAGAAAACATTGCTGCTCAGCTTGAGAGAAGAATATCTTTCAGAAAAGCAATGAAATCTGTTATGGGCAGAGCTATGAAGCTTGGTGCTAAAGGTATCAAAACTTCTTGTTCAGGTCGTTTAGGCGGTGCTGAAATTGCAAGAACAGAAAGATATCATGAAGGAACAATTCCGCTCCAGACTTTAAGAGCTGATATTGATTATGGTTTCTGGGAAGCTAATACAACCTATGGTAAAATAGGTGTTAAGGTTTGGATTTATAAAGGTGAAGTCCTTCCCGAAAGCAAAAAGAATCAAAAGACTGAGGGAGGTAAATAAGAATGTTATTACCTAAAAGAGTTAAATACAGAAGGGTAATGCGTGGCAGAATGACAGGTAAAGCTACTCGTGGTAACACAGTTACTTACGGAAGCTATGGTCTTCAGGCTTTAGAATCAGGTTGGATTAAGAGCAATCAGATTGAAGCAGCCAGAATCGCGATGACCCGTTATATTAAAAGAGGCGGTCAGGTTTGGATTAAAATATTCCCTGATAAGCCTGTAACAGAAAAACCGGCTGAAACCCGTATGGGTAGCGGTAAAGGTTCACCAGAATACTGGGTAGCCGTTGTTAAGCCGGGCAGAGTAATGTTTGAAATTGATGGCGTACCAGAAGAAACAGCACGTGAAGCTATGCGTCTTGCAAGTCACAAGCTTCCGATAAAGTGCAAATTCGTTGCAAAGGACGCCGAAGAAACGGAGGCTTAAGCATATGAAGGTTAATGAAATAAGAGATTATTCAATGGCAGAACTCGAAAGCAGCCTTGCCGACCTTAAAAAAGAGCTTTTCAACCTCAGGTTTCAAAACGCAACAAATCAGTTGGAAAATCCAATGAGAATAGTTGAGGTTAAAAAGACAATCGCAAGAATAAATACGGTTATGGCAGAAAGAAAGCTTAGCGAAAACTAAGCTGATGCTTAAAGGCTGAAAGGAGTGAAATTATGGAGAGAAACTTTAGAAAGCAGAGAACCGGTAAGGTTGTCAGCAACAAAATGGACAAAACCATAGTCGTTGCTATCGAATATAATGTGAAGCATCCTCTTTACGGCAAAATCGTGAAAAGGACATACAAGCTCAAAGCCCATGATGAAAACAACATCTGTGGTGTAGGCGATAAAGTTTTGGTAATGGAAACAAGACCGCTTTCCAAAGACAAGAGATGGAGATTGGTTGATATTATCGAAAAAGCTCAATAATTAAAGCGATAGAATGGAGGTAACCTAAATGATTCAACAGCAAACGCTTTTGAAGGTTGCAGATAACACTGGCGCTAAGGAACTTATGTGTATCAGAGTTTTAGGTGGATCTAAAAGAAGATACGCAGCAATCGGTGATGTAGTAGTAGCGTCTGTTAAAAAAGCAACACCCGGCGGTGTTGTTAAAAAAGGTGACGTAGTTAAAGCTGTTATCGTTAGATCGGTTAGCGGCGTTAGACGTGTAGACGGCACATATATCAAATTCGATGAGAACGCAGCAGTTATCATCAGAGATGACAAAAATCCAAGAGGCACCCGTATCTTTGGACCAGTTGCAAGAGAATTGAGAGAAAAAGAATATATGAAGATTCTTTCACTTGCGCCGGAAGTACTGTAATAAGACGGGACTTACAGATTTTATAACTCTAATAAGGAGGTGCCAAAAATGGCTAAAATGCACATTAAATCCGGTGACAATGTTTTAGTTATTGCCGGTAAGGATAAGGGTAAAAAAGGTAAAGTTTTGAGCGTTTTTCCAAAAGAAGGTAAGGCCATAGTTGAGGGCGTTGCAGTTGCAACAAAACATCAAAAGCCCCGTCAGGCCGGCCAGCCGGGAGGCATCATCAAGCAGGAAACTGCAATTGATGCATCAAATATTATGAACATTTGCGGCAAATGCAATAAACCTACGAGAATTGCAAGAAAGATTTTGGAAGACGGCAAGACAGTAAGATATTGTAAAAAATGTAATGAAGTGTTTAACGACTAATTTTTGCAAGAAGGAGGTAGACAAGGCTGATGTCTAGAATGCAAGAAAAATATGCTAAGGAAGTAGCTCCCGCTTTAATGGAAAAATTCGGATACAAAAGCGTGATGCAGATTCCTAAAATAGAAAAGATTGTTATTAACATCGGTTTAGGTGAAGCAAAGGATAATGCTAAGGTTTTAGACGGTGCTACACAGGACTTAATGACAATCACAGGCCAGAAGCCGATTATCACAAAGGCAAAGAAGTCGGTTGCGGCATTTAAAATCAGAGAGGGTATGAACATAGGTTGTAAAGTAACCTTAAGAAGAGATAAGATGTATGATTTCTTAGACAGATTATACAACGTTGCTCTTCCACGTGTAAGAGACTTCAGAGGTATTAACCCTGATTCTTTTGACGGAAGAGGAAACTACTCTTTAGGTATTAAAGAACAGCTTATTTTCCCCGAAATCAACTACGATAAGATTGACAAAATCAGAGGTATGGATATTATTATCGTAACTACGGCAAAAACTGACGAAGAAGCAAGAGAGCTTTTGAGTTTGCTCGGTGCACCGTTTAGTTCGAGCAATTAAGGAGGAAAAAATTTATGGCAAAGAAAGCTATGATATTAAAACAGCAAAAGACGCCTAAGTTTAGCACCAGACATTATAACAGATGTAAGATTTGCGGAAGACCGCATGCTTACTTAAGAAAGTTTGGAATATGCCGTATATGCTTTAGAGAGCTTGCCTATAAAGGTCAGATTCCGGGTGTTAAAAAGGCTAGCTGGTAAAACCCATTTAATTTTGGAAGGAGGTACCATTCATGCAAGTTACTGATCCAATCGCGGATATGCTTACAAGAATCAGAAACGCTAACTCCGCAAGACATGATTCAGTGGATGTTCCTGCTTCTAACATGAAGAAGGCAATAGCTGAAATCTTGTTGGAGGAAGGATATATAAAGAATTATCAGATAATTGATGATGGAAAACAAGGAATTATTCGTATAGCTTTAAAATATGCCGGTAAACAGAGAGTTATCTCCGGTATAAAGAGGGTTTCAAAACCTGGCTTGAGAATATACAAAAACAAAGACGAGCTTCCGAAGGTATTAAAAGGACTCGGTGTTGCTATTATATCAACATCTAAAGGTATAATGAGTGACAAAAAAGCAAGAAAAGAAAACGTTGGCGGCGAAGTGCTCGCGTTCGTTTGGTAATACGAAACTAATAGGAGGTGCAAGAAAGTGTCCAGAATAGGTAGAATGCCGATTGCGGTACCGGCTGGAGTTGACGTTAAAATTGATGATAACAATTTCGCAACTGTTAAAGGACCGAAAGGCACACTTACTAAACAATTACATCCCGACATGATTATCGACAGGGACGGTTCGGAAATAAATGTAAAAAGACCTTCTGAGATAAAAGAGCACAAAGCTCTCCACGGTCTGACAAGAACACTTTTAAACAATATGATTGTTGGTGTAACAGACGGCTATGAAAAAACTCTTGAAGTTAACGGTGTAGGTTACAGAGCACAACTTCAGGGCAAAACATTGTCAATGAACTTAGGTTATTCTCATCAGGTAGATATGACTCCACCTGAAGGTGTAACTGTAGAAGTTCCAAACCCCAACACAATCATTATTAAAGGTACAGATAAGCAGATTGTTGGTGAATTTGCTGCTAAAGTAAGAGAAAAGAGATTGCCAGAGCCATATAAGGGCAAGGGTATTAAATACTCTTATGAGCACATCAGAAGAAAAGAAGGTAAAACAGGCGGTAAGAAATAATAAAGCCGCTTAGATTACTCAAAAACAGATGTTAGAAGTTATGGCACAAACCATGGCTTCCCAAAACATTTTATGAAGGAGTGAAGGACTTGATTAATAAGCCTAGCAAAAATGTTGCAAGACTCAGAAGACACAAAAGAGTTCGTAAGCTTATAAGCGGAACTCCGAGTCGTCCAAGACTCTGTGTTTTCAGAAGCCTTTCAAACATTTACGCACAAATTATAGATGACGTAAACGGAGTTACACTCGTATGCGCATCAACACTTGATGCAGATCTCAAAGGATCATACGGCGGAAACAAAGAAGCTGCTAAAGCCGTTGGCATGTTAGTTGCAAAACGCGCGATTGAAAAAGGTATTAAAGAAGTCGTTTTCGACAGAGGTGGATACATTTATCATGGTCGTGTAGCTGAGCTTGCTGAAGGCGCACGTGAAGGCGGATTGGAATTTTAAGAGAAGGAGGTTTTAATTATGGCTCAATTAATAGATGCAAGTACACTTGATATAAAAGAAAGAGTTGTAAACATCAGCCGTGTTGCAAAGGTTGTTAAGGGCGGTAGAACATTCCGTTTTTCAGCTTTAGTTGTTGTTGGTAACGAAAACGGCTATGTTGGATGCGGAACCGGTAAAGCTGCTGAAATTCCTGACGCAATCAGAAAGGGAATCGAAGACGCTAAGAAAAATCTCGTAAAGGTTAATATGGTTGACACAACAATTCCTCATGAGGTTATAGGCGTTTATGGTGCAGGTCGTGTTCTCTTAAAGCCTGCTGCTCCCGGTACCGGTGTTATCGCTGGCGGTCCTGCCAGAGCGGTATTGGAACTTGCAGGAATCAGAGATATCAGAACAAAATCTTTGCGTTCCAACAACTCCAGAAACGTGGTTAATGCCACAATTCAGGGTTTAGCTTCTTTAAAAGATGCAGCTGAAGTTGCACAATTAAGAGGTAAAACTGTTGAAGAAATACTAGGATAGGAGGAATAGGATCATGGCTAAGCTTAAGGTTACACTCAAAAAGAGTACCATAGGCAGAAAGAAAGATCATATTGCTACAGTACATGCTCTTGGCTTAAAGAAAATAAGAGATGTAGTAGAGCATAACGACACCCCACAGATAAGGGGAATGATTACCAAAGTAGATTATCTGTTAGAGGTTGAAGAAATATAATTAACTAAAGGAGGTGCAGGATATGAAACTTAACGAACTTAGACCCGCAGAAGGCTCAACAAAAAAAGCGTTCAGAGTAGGTCGTGGACATGGTTCGGGCAACGGAAAAACTGCCGGCAAGGGTCATAAGGGTCAAAATGCACGTTCCGGCGGCGGAGTAAGACCGGGTTTTGAAGGCGGTCAGATGCCGTTGTACAGACGTTTGCCAAAAAGAGGATTTACAAATATTTTTGCTAAAGTTTATACAGAGATCAATGTTTCAGACTTAAACGGTTTCGAAAACGGTGCTGTTGTTACTGCAGAAACGCTTAAGGAAGCTGGAATCATTAAAAAGATAAATGACGGTATTGTTGTACTTGGTAGAGGCGAACTCACTGTGAAAGATCTTACAGTAAAAGCTGCAAGATTTACAAAGGGTGCACAGGAGAAATTAGCTGCTCAAGGTGCAAAAACGGAGGTGATCTAAATGTTGCAAACACTCAGAAACGCGTGGAAAATACCGGATTTGAGAAAAAAATTACTTTATACAATTTTAATGCTTGTAATATTTAGATTAGGCTCATATATCCCGGTACCGGGTTTAACTGCTGAAGCTGTAGAAAGCTTTATGGGCGGCTTTTCTGGCGGTATGCAGGGATTACTCAATAACTTCTCAGGTGGTGCCTTAGAGCGTGCTTCAATATTTGCTATGGGTATTTCACCGTATATTAACGCATCAATTATCATTCAGCTTTTGACAGTCGCTATTCCGGCTTTAGAAAGACTTTCAAAAGAGGGCGAAGAAGGCAGAAGGAAAATCGGTTCATATACAAGATATGCAACTGTTATCTTAGGCTTACTTCAGGCTATAGGTCTTTACTTTGGATTAAGAAGTGGCCTTTCAAATCCAGGTACTTTAAGTGCGATTACTATCATCGTTTCACTTACAGCAGGTACAGCTTTCTTAATGTGGCTTGGCGAACAGATTACTGAAAAAGGCATAGGAAATGGTATTTCACTTCTTATCTTTATCGGTATCGTATCAAGAATGCCTGTTATGATTCAGTCACTTCGTGCTCAGGTTGTAACAGAGTCAGGTGTTTCAATACAGGGAGTAATCTCAATTATTGTTATCGCTGTAGTTGCAGTACTTGCAATTGGCTTTGTTGTATTGATGAATGAAGCTGAAAGAAGAATTCCTGTACAATACGCAAAACGTGTTGTTGGAAGAAAAATGTATGGCGGACAGAGTACACATATTCCGATTAAAGTTGCAATGGCAGGCGTTATGCCAATCATCTTTGCAGTATCGATTATGTCTTTCCCGCAGACAATATCAATGTTTATTCATGGCCAGAATGCACCAACAAGCGGTGTATGGGCTATTATCCTGAGATTGTTCTCAGAAACACATCCTTTCTATATTGTAGTATATTTCCTTTTGATACTGTTCTTTACGTATTTTTATACATCAATACAGTTCAATCCAATCGAAATATCAAACAATATCAAAGGAAACGGTGGTTTCGTTCCAGGTATCAGACCTGGCAAACCAACATCTGATTTTATCACTAAGATTTTATCAAAGATTACACTCTTTGGTGCAATATTCTTAGCTGTAATCGCAGTATTCCCGATTCTTTTAGGATTCTTGCCGAATATGTCAGGAATTTCAATCGGCGGAACAAGCTTGCTCATCATGGTTGGTGTTGCACTTGAAACTGTTAAGCAGATTGAAGCACAGATGTTAATGAGACACTATAAAGGATTTTTGGAATAATCAGGGGTAATATTTTATGAAACTTGTATTATTAGGACCACCGGGAGCAGGTAAAGGAACTCAGGCGGCAGAACTCGCTCGTGAGCTTTCAATTCCTGCGATTTCAACCGGTAATATAATAAGAGCAGCTGTAAAGGACGGTACACCTGTTGGAGTAATAGCTAAAGGTTATATCGACAAGGGTGAGCTTGTCCCGGATGAAACAGTTGTGAGCCTTGTAGAAGAAAGACTCAAAGCAGACGATTGCAAGAACGGTTATATCTTAGACGGTTTCCCCCGTACCATTGCTCAGGCTGAGATTATGGAACTAAAGGGAATCGGTGTTGATAAGGTTATTAATATCGAACTTGCAGACGAGATAATCGTTGAAAGATTATCAGGACGCAGAGTATGCTTAAAGTGCGGCGCGGCTTATCATATTAAGTTTAATGCACCCGAGCAAGAGGGCATATGCTCTGTTTGCGGTGACAACCTTGTAATCAGAGACGATGACAAAAAGGAAGTTATCGAAAACAGACTGTCCGTTTATCATAAACAGACAGAGCCACTCATTGAGTTTTATGATAAACAAGGAAAGCTTAAGAGTATTTCAGGTGAGAATGATGTTAAGACCACAACTGCTTTGGCTGTAGCCGCTGCTAAAAATTAAGAAGTTATGATTAAAATAAAATCTCACTTAGAAATTGACAAAATGCGTACGGCAGGTAAAATCTTAGCTGAAACGTTCCTTGCTTTAGAGGAACATATTAAACCGGGAATTACCACGTACGAACTTGACACTATTGCCAAGAAATTTATAAAAAGTAATAATGCCTTGTGTTCATTTAAGAACTATAACGGATACCCTGCAAATATTTGCACATCTGTTAATAATCAGGTTGTTCACGGAATTCCATCTAAAAATACAGTGCTGTCTGATGGTGATATCGTAAGTATTGACATTGGAGTACTGTATCAGGGATTTCATGGCGACAGTGCTAAAACGTTTGCAGTAGGACAAATATCTGATGAGGCACAAAGGCTCATAGATGTCACAAAGGAAAGCTTTTACAAAGGCTTTCAGATGGCAACCTGCGACAACAGATTACAGGATATTTCAGCAGCTATACAACAGTATGTTGAGAAAAACGGCTTTTCTGTTGTCAGGAAGCTTGTAGGTCACGGAATAGGAGCTAATCTCCATGAAGATCCGGAAGTGCCGAACTTCGGCAAAGCAGGACGTGGAGTAAGACTTCTGCCCGGAATGACATTAGCTATCGAGCCAATGGTAAATATGGGAACTTATGATGTTGACACTCTGTCCGATGGCTGGACAGTGGTAACCGCAGATGGTAAACTTTCGGCGCACTACGAGCATACAGTGCTCATAACAAGTAACGGTCCGGAACTACTTACCATATGCTGAATGTTTTTGAGGTGATGAATATTTTGGAACTTAGTGCCGGTGATATAGTATATTCAAAGGCAGGCAGGGACAAAGATAAGATTTTTATAGTTTTAGAGGTTTTAGATGAAAGCTTTGCACTTGTCGCTGACGGCGAGCTGCGTAGAGTACAGAAACCGAAGAAAAAGAAGATTAAACATCTTAAGAAAACAAATATAACGGCACCCTCTATAGAGAGCAAGCTGTTAAACGGATTAAAAGTTACCAATACTGATCTTAGAAGGATATTGGCAGAGCTTGAAAACGAACAGGAGGAAACCATATGGCAAAAGAAGGAGTTTTAGAGCTTGAAGGTACTGTTTTGGAAGCACTTCCAAATGCAATGTTTCAGGTAGAGCTAGAAAACGGACATCAGATTTTGGCACATATCTCAGGTAAACTCAGAATGAATTTCATCAAGATTTTACCGGGAGATAAAGTTACAGTTGAGTTATCACCCTATGATTTAACAAAGGGTAGAATAACATGGCGTGCAAAATAATCTAATTATTCATAAAGCCTGAAATAAAATTCAGGGTCTAAACACAAAAGGAGGTATTCCGGATATGAAGGTAAGACCATCGGTTAAACCAATTTGTGAAAAATGTAAAATTATAAAACGTAAAGGCAAAGTTATGATAATCTGCGAAAATCCTAAGCACAAGCAGAGACAGGGCTGATTATCATACTAAAAGGGCATTGCGCTTTTTGTAGCACTGCCCCGACTTATCGTTAATCTCTCGCAGGGCGGCTGCACGAAATTGTGACCTGCGGGTTGACATTATAAATAATGGCGCATGGGCCTGCGCTTGATGCTAAGGTCCGATGATAAACTGTATAGGAGGTGCAAGTTAAATGGCAAGAATTGCAGGTGTTGACTTACCTAGGGAAAAAAGAGTCGAGGTAGGACTTACTTACGTTTTTGGTATAGGTCTTCCGAGCTCTAAAAAGATATTGGCTGAAGCTAACATCAATCCCGATACAAGAGTTAAGGATTTAACAGAGGCTGAAGTTCAGACATTAAGAGAAATTATCGACAGAGATTTCGTTGTTGAAGGTGATTTAAGACGTAATGTTGCTCTTGATATTAAGAGACTTATGGAAATCGGCTGCTACAGAGGAATCAGACACAGAAAAGGTCTGCCGGTAAGAGGTCAGAAAACAAAGACCAACGCAAGAACAAGAAAGGGTCCGAAGAGGACTATTGCCAATAAGAAGAAATAATTAAGCTTACATTCTGCATTTATAATGCGAAAGGAGGAGTTTAGATGGCTAAGGTAGCGAGAAGAAGTACTCGCCGAAGAGTCAAGAAAAATATTGAGCGCGGTGCGGTTCATATTCGTTCCAGCTTTAATAATACAATTATAACAGTTACTGACCTTGAAGGTAATGCTATCAGCGCTTCATCAGCAGGCGCACTTGGCTTCAGAGGTTCAAGAAAGAGCACTCCATTTGCTGCTCAGATGGCTGCTGAAACAGCGGCTAACGCAGCAAAAGAGCATGGTCTCAAAACAGTTGAGGTATATGTTAAAGGTCCTGGCGCAGGTCGTGAAGCTGCAATCAGAGCACTTCAGGCTGCAGGTCTTGAAGTAAATATGATTAAGGACGTTACACCTATTCCTCATAACGGTTGCAGACCGCCGAAAAGAAGAAGAGTCTGATTGAAATTTTGGAAAATAGGAGGAAAAACGTATGGCTAAAAATATGCAGCCCATATTGAAAAGATGCAGAACTTTAGGTATTTCGCCTACTGTTATGGGTATCAATAAAACCTCAAAGAGAAACCCTAATCCATCAAGAAAAAAGCAAAGCGAATATGGTCGCCAGCTTACTGAGAAACAGAAAGTTAAGTTTATATATGGTATGCTTGAAAAGCAGTTCAGACACTATTATGAATTAGCAACAAAGATGCCGGGTATCACTGGTGAAAACTTACTTCAGCTTCTTGAGTCAAGACTTGATAATGTAGTATTCAGATTAGGTCTTTCCAATACAAGAAGAGAATCAAGACAGATGGTTAACCATGGTCACATTCTCGTAAACGGAAAGAAAGTTGATATCCCTTCATACAGAATTAAGGTTGGAGATGTTATCTCTTTAAAAGAAAAGTCCAAAGGTTCTGAGAGAATAAAGGAAATCGTTGAAGTTAACTCTTCAAGAGCTATTCCGAAGTGGTTGGATATGGACAAGAACACATTAACAGGTAAGGTTGTTGCTTTAGCACAGAGAGACGATATAGACTTTGAAGTTGAGGAACACCTTATTGTTGAGTTATATTCAAAATAATCGGTATAGTAGTATCTATAGGATACTTGCAATCAGGTTACCCTCGTCAAAGGATGAGATTTGTGCAATGATGCTATGCGCAAAACGATAATAATATTAGAGAGGGAGGTTTTAAAATGATTGAAAAACCTAATGTTGAGTGCGTTGAGCTCAATCAGGAAGGAACTTACGGCAAGTTCGTAGCAGAACCCTTAGAGCGCGGATACGGCACAACGCTTGGCAATTCACTTAGAAGAATGCTTTTATCATCTCTTCCCGGTGCGGCAGCAACATCTGTTAAAATTGACGGTGTTCTCCACGAATTCTCAACAATTCCCGGAGTAAAAGAAGATGTTACAGAAATCATTCTTAACATAAAACAGATTGCAGTTAAGCTTCACTGTGATACACCGAAGGTTGTATATGTTGAATTTGAGGGCGAAGGCGAAATTAAAGCCGGAGATATTAAGCTCGATTCAGACATTGAAATCTTCAATCCGGAGCTTCATATTGCAACTCTAAACAAAGATGCTAAACTTTATATGGAAATCACTTTCAGCAAGGGCAGAGGTTATGTTTCTGCTGAGAGAAATAAACAGATTAACCAGAACATAATCGGAGTTATCCCTGTTGATTCAATCTACACTCCTGTTCACAGAGTAAACTATTCTGTTGAAAACACTCGTGTAGGTCAGATCACAGACTACGATAAACTCACATTAGAAGTATGGACAAACGGTTCTATATCTCCTAATGAAGCAGTAAGTTTAGCAGCAAGAATTATTAATGAACACCTCATGCAGTTTATTGACCTTTCAGAAGAGGCAAAGAACGCAGAGATTATGGTAGAAAAAGAAGAAGGAAAGAAAGAAAAGGTTTTAGAGATGACTATAGAGGAATTAGACCTTTCCGTTCGTTCCTACAACTGCTTAAAGCGTGCAGGTATTAACACGGTTGAAGACTTAACCAACAGAACGGAAGAAGATATGGTTAAGGTTAGAAATCTTGGAAGAAAATCTTTAGAAGAGGTTATCGGTAAGCTGCATGCGTTAGGTCAAACCTTCTCAGTAAGAGAAGACTAATAAAAAGGAGGTAGAAAGGATGCCGGGTACAAGAAAATTGGGTCGCCCTACCGACCAGAGAAAAGCAATGCTCAGAGCTCTTGTAACTTCACTCTTAGAAAACGGTAAGATTGAAACAACTCTTGCACGTGCTAAGGAAGTAAGATGCTTAGCAGATAAAATGATTACATTGGGCAAGACAAATACTCTTCATTCAAGAAGACAGGCATTGTCCTTCGTAACAAAAAAGGATGTGGTTTATAAGCTGTTTGAAGAAATAGCTCCGAAATATGCAGAACGTGACGGTGGATACACAAGAGTGTTAAAAGCCGGTCCAAGACGCGGTGACGGTGCAGAAATGGCTATCATTGAGCTCGTTTAATACCACGAATATTTTAAAACATAATTATGTTGTTATAAAAAAGCAAGATGTCCCCACCTTAGAGGTGGCGGACATCTTGCTTTTTGTGGTTATATTATTTGAAATCTATTATGGTTGCATCTATATATGCGTCTGTAGAATTTGAGAAGGTTCTGACATAACCTGTAACTTTAAAAATACGATCATCCTCGCTTAGTGCACATTCTTCAAGATTTTCAGCATATTTATAGTAAATATCAATAGAAGCTTCAGTCATTCAATATCCTTTGTTATCAAGAGGGTAAGAATAAAAATATTTATCCTTCATATAATTTATGCCAATTTTAAAATCCTCTTCAATAGTTACATATTTGCCTACATATTTTTCGGGGAAAGCGACAATTTGTTTAACTGAAACAACCTCTGCATTTTTTGGTAGTGCAGTAATTTTAAAATCGGCAGGCTTAATTCCCCATTCAAAAGCTTGTTTTTGCGAATCAGTATATGGATATTCATATCCTAATAAACTACCTGTATAATATGTAAATGTTCCATCTAAAGAAGGATTTACACGAAGCATAATATAGTAATCATCTGTTACGTATCCACCCATTGAGTTCATAGCTGAAACTTCCAGTTTAACAATATAACGAAGATATTTATCACTGTCAACAATTTTCCTATCCAACACACGAACGCTATCAGGATTTTTAGCGAGTTCTCGTATAACTGTTTCAGCACAGGAATATGCACTTGCTTCTCCTCGTGATTTAAGTTTGTTATATATTTGGGTATCAGTTAAATTATCTGTTAATTCTTTATCACGATACCAGCCTACATCTAAGTAGTCTTCAACGCTGTTGTTTTGTACTGCACGGCTTCTGTTGTTTGCTGCATAAATCATAGTAAATTCGGATGCATTATCGATAATTGATACTAAACTACTTTTGCTATCCCAGCCAACCTGACAACCAAATGCTTCACTTATTGCTCTGATTGGTACAAGAGTTCTTGTTCCAAATATTGTAGCAGGAGAATCAAGTTTTTTTGTTTTGTCATTAACATACATAGTTTTACTGTCAATAGTTAGCTTTACTGTTTTATCTTCACGTTTTGCAGTTACGGTTTTTGTATTTTCATCCCAGTCAACTGTTGCACCGAGAGATTCAAATATAGCTCTGACAGGTACCATTGTTCTGTCATTAATAGTAGTTGGTTGCACGTCAAAATCGATTTGTTCACCATCAATTAGAACGGTAATGTTTTTTGAGGCAAAAACTGCCATAGATGATGTCATCATAATTGTAAGAGCAAGCAGAATTGCCAAAATTTGTTTTGCCTTTTTCATAAATATTAACTCCTTCATAATTATTGCATGTTGGCACACAAGACAATTAACAAATTTCGCCTCCTTCTCTTTGTCACAAAATAAAAAAGTGCGTCTCAACAATAAGAGACGCACCCGAAAGTGATTCTCTTATTGTTGCTACACAAGCTTAATTCCATTTTGGGCATAAGCAAAAAGAGAAAACACTTTTAGACATAGTATTTCCCCAAAATGGAATATAATTATTAACTTGTGTAGCAATAGTTATTATAGCAAGAAAAAGCATTATTGTCAATATGATGTGTTTAGCTTTATATAAATTTTTAATTCTTTAAATGCCCTTTTTTAAAGGAAAATAATAACCGTAATATCAGTTTTTTCTGATACTACGGTTGTTAGATTTGACATATCTTTAGTTTAAAAGAGTAGGGAACAGCCTTTAGGATGTTCCGCAGTACTAGAATATCGGTTCGTCTGAAACCGCCGAACCCTATAAATGACGATAGAACCGTCCCCTTGTCTTAGTCCCCTTGTCTTAGCAAGATGTCCCCCCCCTTAAAGGTGGGGGGCATCTTGCTTTTTTAATTTTTCACCAATTCAAAAGATTACGTGTAATGTTACAGGGGATTTAAGATAATT
>JAZROZ010000028.1:0-109541 GCA_045648985.1 Clostridia bacterium | reverse complement strand
TTAAATAATTAATTTAAATATGAAAGAATAAATATAATTTTTTTATATTTATTATGAAAGGAAGAGAAAAAAGTGGGAGACAAAATTTTATTTCTCACGTATGAGGGGTTAAAGAAAATCGAGGATGAGCTTGATTACTTAAAAACCGAAAAAAGAAAAGAAATAGCTGAAACAATTAAGGTTGCCAGAGGTTTTGGTGATTTATCAGAAAATGCAGAATACGATGAAGCAAAGAAAGAGCAGGCAGAAGTTGAAGTAAGAATAGTAAAACTTGAAAAACTGCTACAGAATACAGAAGTTATAGATTTAAACGAAATATCAACAGACGTAGTATCAATCGGAACAAAGGTTACAGTATATGATGAGCTTTTTGAAGAAGAGGAAGAATTTACTGTTTTATCTTCAATAGAAGCTGATCCAAATAAAAATATAATTTCAGATGAATCTCAAATGGGAAAAGCTTTAATTGGAGCTAAAGTGGGAGAAAAGGTAAAAGTAAATGCCCCAAACGGTGAATTTGAAATGAAAGTTTTAAAAATAACAAAATACAATGAGTAAAAAATTTTAAAAGAGATGTTTCACGTGAAACATCTCTTTTTTTTATTAAAAAATAAATAAGATATTTTTTAATAAAATTTAAATAAAATGTTGTTTTTAAGCTATTTATGTGGTATAATTATAGCATTAATTCTATTTATATATGGAAGGAATTTAATTGTATGGGAAAAATAATAGCTATTGCCAATCAAAAAGGCGGTGTTGGAAAAACTACAACCTCAATTAATTTGAGTGCCTGTCTTGGAAATTTAAATAAAAAAACATTATTGGTTGATATGGATCCTCAGGGTAACGCAACAAGCGGGCTTGGACTCGATAAAAATTCTTTGGAGTTTTCAGTTTATAATGTTTTAATTAAAAACAAGAAGATTTCCGATACAATTATAAAAACTGATTATAAAAATCTTGATATACTGCCATCAAATGTTGATTTGGCAGGTGCTGAGATTGAAATAGTTGAAATTGAAAAAAGAGAATATCTTTTAAAAGAAGCTCTTTTTAATATAAATGATAACTATGACTATATAATTATTGACAGTCCACCCTCTTTAGGACTTCTTACAATTAATGTTTTTTCAGCGTGTGATACTGTTATAGTGCCGATTCAATGTGAGTATTACGCTCTGGAAGGATTAACAATGCTCACAAAAACAATAAAAAGTATAAAAGCTGAATTAAATAAGGAAATTGATTTTGAGGGAATACTGCTTACTATGTATGATTCAAGAACAAATCTTTCCACTCAGGTAGCAAATGAAGTTAAAAATTTCTTCCCTGATAAAGTATTTAAAACAGTTATTCCGCGAAATGTGCGCCTTTCAGAAGCGCCAAGCTTTGGTCAACCCATAATTAAATATGATAAATTATCAAAGGGAGCTTTTAGTTATACAAAACTTGCAAAAGAAATTATAAAGAAATAGAAAGGATGTTTATATGGCACTTGGAAAGGGCTTGGGA
The DNA here is from genome assembly GCA_045648985.1 of Clostridia bacterium. Classification (GTDB taxonomy): domain Bacteria; phylum Bacillota; class Clostridia; order UBA1381; family UBA9506; genus SIG437. The sequence goes on along the minus strand of JAZROZ010000028.1, from coordinate 108,026 downwards.
GCCTTATATAACACAGATACTGTGCTTGATAACGTACTTGATGAAAATGGCATAACAGAGCTTAAAATATCTCAAATTGAGCCAAATAAAGAACAACCAAGAACTGTTTTTGATGAAGAAAGGCTTGCAACTTTAGCTGAATCTATTGAAGAATTTGGTGTAATATCGCCAATCGTTGTTAAAAAACTTGATAATGGGTTTTATAGAATAATTGCAGGTGAAAGACGTTGGAGAGCATCTAAAATTGCAGGAAAAAAGACAATTCCAGCAATTATAAGAGATTTTGATGATAAGGAAACTTTAGAAATTGCTTTAATTGAGAACCTGCAGAGAGAAAATTTAAATCCGTTTGAAGAAGCAAAAGGCTATAAAGAGTTAATGGAAATATTCTCTTTGACTCAGGAAGAGGTAGCAAAAAAAGTTGGAAAGAGCCGCTCGGCTGTCGCAAACAGCATAAGACTTTTATCTCTGCCTGATGAAATAAAAAAATATGTTTTGGAAGACAAACTTTCAGTAGGACACGTAAGGGCAATTTTATCAGTTGAAAATGATGAAATAAAGCTGATTGCAGCAGAAAAAATTATTGAAAACGGATTAAATGTCAGACAGACTGAAAATTATATAGCTTCTTTATTAAAAGAACCTAAATATAAAAAGAAAAATCCTATGGAAGAGGAAATGAAAAGATATTTCTCTACTTTGGAAAAAAAGCTTTCAAATCAGCTTAAAACTAAGGTTTCTATCCACAGAGGCAAAAGGAAAGGCAAAATAGAAATAGAATACTATAATAATGAAGATTTTGAAAGATTGATGAAAATATTAAAAAATAATTAATGTTTCACGTGAAACAAAAGATGAGGTAAATTAAATGGAATTATTAGGTTATTTTATACCGCTTGAGGCAATTTTATTAGCAGGCTTAGCGTTTTTAGCACTTATTTTTTTAATAACATTAATTGCTTTAGTTAACTCGGCTAAGGCAAATAAGAAAATGAAGATGTTTCTTCGAGAAAACAGAGGGACTAACATAATAGGTACCGTTACAGACTATTACGAAAAGTGTCAGAAAATTGAATCAAACTTTTTTGATGTTAACGAAAGAATTAAAAGACTTGAAAATGAAGACAATGCATGTATAAAAAAAGTAGGAACACTAAGGTATGATGCATTTGAGGGAAATCATGCAAATTTAAGCTTTGCAGCAGCGATTTTAGATGAAAAAGATAATGGTTTTGTTTTAAACGGCGTTTATTCAAGAAACGGTACTACAACATATCTTAAGGAAATAAAGAGTGGCGATTCTGTATTTGCCCTTTCTGATGAAGAGAGACAAGCGATATATAATGCTAAAGAAAACTATAACAGAAAAACAAAAAAGATAAATTAAAAAGGGGTTTTAAAAATGCTTGATATCAGATTAATTAGACAAGAACCACAAACAGTAAAAGATGCTTTAAAAAGAAGAAATGCTGAAGACAGAATCGATGAGCTTTTAGAGCTTGATAAAGAACGTCGTGATTTACTTTATAAAACGGAGCAGCTGAAAAATCAGCAAAATACAGTATCTAAACAGATTCCACAGTATAAAAAAGAGGGAAAAGATGTTGCTCCTATTTTTGAAGAAATGAAAAAACTTTCAGAGGAAGTAAAGGATTTAGATGCTAAAGTTCGTGAATATGATGAAAAAATTGATGCCATCATGTATACTATTCCAAATATTCCAAATCCTACAGTTCCTGATGGTGAAACTGATGAAGATAACATCGAAGTAAGAAAATACTTAGAGCCGACAAAATTTGATTATGAGCCAAAAGCTCACTGGGATATTGGTGAAAACCTTGATATATTGGATTTTAAAACTGCTGCTAAAATCACAGGTGCAAGATTTACAGTATATAAAGGCGACGGGGCGCGCCTAGAGCGTGCCATTATCAATATGTTCTTAAATATGCACACAGAAGAGCATGGATATACAGAAATATTCCCGCCTTTCATGGTACACAGAAACAGTATGGTAGGAACAGGTCAGCTTCCAAAGTTTGAAGAAGATGCTTTTAAAGTAACAAATAATGATTATTTCTTAATTCCTACTGCAGAAGTTCCTGTTACAAATATGTACAGAGAGCAAATATTATCAGCTGAAGACCTCCCTATCAAGCACGTTGCATATTCAGCTTGCTTCAGAGCTGAAGCAGGTTCAGCAGGACGTGATACTAGAGGATTGATTCGTCAGCATCAGTTCAATAAAGTTGAGCTTGTTAAATTTGTTGAGCCTGAAAATTCATATGCAGAGCTTGAATTACTCGTAAATGATGCAGAAAACGTTTTAAAGGCTTTAAAAATTCCATACAGAGTTGTTAAAATTTGCGTTGGTGACTTAGGCTTTACTGCTGCAATGAAGTATGATATTGAGGTTTGGATGCCGAGCTACAACAGATATGTTGAAATTTCTTCATGCTCTAACTTTGAAGATTTCCAGGCTCGCCGTGCAGGAATCAAATATAAGAAAGATGTTAAGGATAAGCCACAGTTTGTGCACACATTAAATGGTTCAGGTGTTGCTATTGGAAGAACAGTTGCAGCAATACTGGAAAACTTCCAGAATCCTGACGGAAGTGTTGACATTCCTGAAATCTTAGTGCCTTATATGGGCGGAAAGACAAAGATAACAAAATGATTAATAATAAAGTAGCATTATACACTTTAGGATGCAAAGTTAATCAATATGAAACTGAAGCCGTTTTGGAAAGTTTTTTGCAAAACGGCTTTTCCTGCGTTGCCTTTACCGATATAGCAGATGTATATATCGTAAATACATGTACCGTAACGGGATTAGGTGACAGAAAATCGCGCCAGATAATCCGTCGTGCTAAAACCTTAAATCCTGATAGTGTCTTAGTTGTTATGGGATGCTATGCGCAGACCGCCCGTGAAGACATATTAAAAATTCCTGAAGTTGATATCGTCTTCGGAACAAAGGACAGAAACAGAATATATGATGAAGTTAAGGCTTTCTTTAATGACAGACAAAGAAAAAATCTTGTTGGTGATATATATGAGCAAAAAGATTTTGAAGAGCTTAAAATAGATAGCTTTGACAACAAAACAAGAGCATTTATAAAGGTACAGGACGGATGTAACAGATATTGCTCATACTGTATTATTCCATACGCACGAGGAAATATCAGGTCAAGGTCGTTGGAAAATTCTGTAAATGAAGCAAAAAGACTTGTTAATGCAGGGTTTTCTGAGCTTGTTTTAGTTGGAATTCATCTTGCTTCATATGGAAAAGAAAAAAAGGATGTCACATTACTTGATTTGATAGAAGAGCTTTCAAAAATAGATGGACTTAAAAGGATAAGACTTGGGTCACTAGAGCCTACTATCTTTAAAGAGGAATTTATTAAAAGACTTGCAGAAAATGAAAAAGTATGTCGTCACTTTCATATTTCCCTGCAAAGTGGATGCGATGAAACTCTAGAGCGAATGAACAGGCGCTATACGGCAGATGAATATTATGAGGCAGTATGCAGTATAAGAAAAGTTATGCCCCAAGCAGCAATAACAACAGATATAATGACCGGCTTTCCGGGTGAAACAGACGAGGAGTTTATAAAAACGTTCGAGTTTGTGAAAAAAGTGAATTTTGCTGATGCTCATATTTTTAAGTATTCAATCAGAAAAGGAACTAAAGCTGCTAAAATGTCAAATCAGGTAAGTCCACAGCTGAAAGAAGGACGCAGCAAAAGGCTGATTGAGCTTATAAATGCCTGCAGAATGGAATATAAAAATAGCTTTATAGGTAAGGAGATGGACGTTCTTTTCGAGAGACCTTACTCAGAAATAGACGGCTATTATGAGGGTAAGACAGAAAATTATCTGACGGTAGTTGCAAAGGGAGATGCTTCATTTGAAGGAAAAATATTAAAAGTAAAAATCGAAGAGACTTCTAAAGATGTTCTAAAGGGTAAAATAATTTAAAAATTAATAATATAATAATTAAAAAATAAAGGCAAGCGAAATTTTCGCTTGCCTTATCTTATATTTATTTATGCTCTTTTGCTGATTTTTTTCTTTTTCATCTCATCCTGAATTCCTTTAAGCCAAGCCCAAATTGAACCTGCCAAGAATATTGATGAATACGTACCTGCAACTAAGCCTACTAAAAGAGTAACTGCAAATGTTTTAATTGATGTTACACCAAGTATGCAGAGCATTAATACCGGAAGAAGAGTTGTAATAGTTGTATTGATTGATCTTCCGAGTGTTTGTTTAATACTCTTATTAACGGTATCTTCAAATGGAGCGCGTTTTGCTCTTCCATAATTTTCTCTGATACGGTCAAATATAACAATTGTGTTGTTGATTGAATAACCGATAATCGTGAGAATAGCTGCAATTAAGTTTGTATCAACAGGAATCTGGAAAACCGCATAGAAGCTGAGCATAATAGCCACGTCATGTAAAAGACATATAATTGCAGAAACTGCAGTTTTAAATTCAAATCTTATAGTGATATATAAAAGCATAAGAATTGCTGCAATTACTGTTGCCTTAACAGCCTGAGCTGTTAATTCCTTACCAACAGTTGCACTTACATTATCTATTTGAAGAAATGCCTCTTCTGTTATCTCAAATTTTTCCATAAGAGCTGCCTGAACTGCATCGATTTCAGATTTTTCTAAAGTAATTGTTCTGATAACAACCTGATATCCGTCTGAACGAAGTACAGTAGGCTGAACATCGTTTGGAGTATTATCCTGAACGATTTTGGCTACTTCATCAAGGTCTACTTCTTTGCCCATATCAACATACATTGAAAGACCGCCCGCAAAATCTGTTGACAATGTAAAACCGCCATTTATTACGTATCCCACGATACCAATTATGATTAAAAGAGCTGAAATAGCAAAGTATAATTTTGAACGCTGTACAATCTTAAGCATTTTGCTCCTCCTTTGCTACCTTAACACCATAAAATTTAAGGTTTTTGATTTTTAAAGAAACCATCTGTTTTAACATAAACTTTGTAACAAAGATTGCTGTGAACATACTAACTACAGTACCAACACCTAATGTAATTGCAAAGCCCTGAATAGGACCTGTTCCGAAGATATAAAGAACTACTGCTGCAATAATTGTTGTTACGTTAGAGTCGATAATTGCAATAAATGCTCTGTCAAAGCCTGAATCAACCGATGCACGAATCGTTTTACCAAGTGCTAATTCTTCTTTCATACGAGAAAAAATGATAACGTTAGCATCGACTGCCATACCGATTGAAAGAATTAAACCTGCGATACCAGGTAAGCTTAAGTTAATTCTGAATTCTGACATAATGTATGCAACGATGGCAATATAGAATAAAAGAGCAATATCTGCCATGAGGCCCGGAAGTCTATACATAACAAGCATAAACAACATAATCAGAATGACACCGATTGCTGCTGCAATAAGACTTGTTCTCAAAGCCTCTTCACCAAGTGATGGACCAACACTTCTGAGCTCAACATTTTCAATTGAGAACGGAAGATTACCAGAGTTTATGAGTGTTGCAAGCTCACGTGTTTCATCAGAGCTTGTAAAACCACCTGAGATGACACATTCTGATGAGTTAATAGTTGAATCAACAGAAGGTCTTGAAATCTCTGTTTCGTCAAGCATAATTGAGATATAGTTTGTTCCGTCAGTTCTTTGTGAAGCTAAAGATGTTGCATCTGCAAATTTCTGAACACCTGAATCATTGAGCTTAAGTGCAACATAGTGAACAGCAGCTGATGTTTCGTTTATTTGTCCGAAAGCTGCATCTGCTGATTTTACATCAGTTCCTTCCAAAACGATGTTTCCGTCAGCATCGCGGAATGTTAAAACGGCAGTTTGTCCAAGTGTTTCAACTGCTTCTTTCGGGTCCTGAATTGAAGGAATTTCAACACGAACCTTTTTGTCACCCTGTCTTGAAACTGTTGCTTCACTATAGCCCAGTGCATCAAGACGCTTACGAAGAGTGTTCTTAACAGATTCCATTTCGTCGTCTGTAGCAGACTCTGTCTGCGCCTCGTACGTTATAATAGAACCTCCGACAAGGTCTAGGCCCTGACGAATACCATATTCTTCGTCAAGTGAGTGGGGATAGCTAATGTGATAGCCGAATAAGTTAATGTTATATCCAAATAACGCTACATATGCACTTAAGCAGATAATAAGCACAATAAGGACTAACTTTGTAATGCTTTTGCCCATTATTTTTCCTCCTTAATATAAGTCACATAGAAATATTATATATTTTTTTATATTCATAGTCAATAAAATTTGTAAATTTTAATAATTAAATTTTTATTACAATCTGCCAAAAGCTAGCTTAAATCCGTCATATCAAGGTAAAGATGACCGTTTTCTGCGATAAAGTCTTTTCTTGCCTGAAGATTATCCCCTAAAAGAACATCAAACATCTGAAGAGTCTTTTCTCTGTCTTCAATATTTACCTTTATTAAACGACGTGTCTCAGGGTTCATTGTGGTAAGAGCCATCATTTCAGGCTCATTTTCACCAAGACCTTTAGAGCGCTGGATAGTATATTTTTTATCTCCAAGCTCTTTTATAATATCCTGTTTTTGTCTTTCGTCATATGCAAAGAAAGTATCTTTTCCACAGTTTATCTCAAATAGAGGAGTTTCTGCAATAAATATCTTCCCCTCTTCTATTAGCTTTGGCATCAGTACAAAAATCATAGTGAGAATAAGTGTTCTTATCTGATATCCGTCAACGTCGGCGTCAGTACAGATGATAACCTTTGACCAACGGAGATTATCTATATCAAATGAGTTGATGTCTTTTCCTGATTTATGAGAAATTTCTGTGCCGCAGCCCAAAACCTTTATTAAATCAGTTATGATTTCGCTTTTGAAAATCTTACCATAATCAGCTTTTAAACAGTTCAAAATTTTACCACGAACAGGAATAATTGCCTGGAATTCAGCGTTTCTGCTCAACTTACAAGAACCTAAAGCTGAATCACCCTCAACTATATATATTTCTCTGCGGCTGACATCCTTTGTTCTGCAGTCAACAAGCTTACTGATTCTGTTTGTAATGTCGATTGCACCTGTGAGTTTCTTTTTAGTAGTAACTTTGGCACGTTCGGCACTTTCACGGCTTCGTTTGTTGATGAGTACCTGAGCTGCGATTTTTTCAGCTTCCTGTTTATTTTCTATGAAATAAACCTCAAGCTGCTGACGGAAAATATCAGTCATTGCATCCTGAATAAATTTATTTGTTATCGCCTTTTTCGTCTGATTTTCATAGCTCGTTATTGTAGAGAATGAATTTGTAACAATAATTAAACTGTCAGCTATGTCAACAAAGGTTATTTTGCTCTCGTTTTTGTTATATTTTCCGTTGTTTTTAAGATATTGGTCAATCGCATAAACAAAAGCATTTTTAACTGCTCTGTCAGGAGAGCCACCATACTCTAAAAAGCTTGAGTTATGATAGTATTCTATCATATTTATTTCATTATTGAAGCAATATGCTGCCTGAAGCTTAAATTTATATTCATCCCTGTCAGCACTGTCGCGGCCTTTTCGTTCCGTTTCAAAGGTTTTTACATCAGTAAAGTTTTTGCCGTCACTTACTTCCTTAATGTAATCAACAATACCCTCTTCATAGCAGTATTCGTACATATCCCAGCCGTCGGGAGTCTGGTTATAGAGAGTAAGAGTCAGTCCGGCATTAACAACGGCCTGTTTTTTCAAAACTGTCTGAAAATACTCAAGCGGAATATTTATATCTGTGAAAACTTCAGTATCGGGGCGCCATTTAATTTGTGTTCCTGTTTTTTTGTAACGGAAAGGCTCTGCCTGCATTTGTCCGACAGGCTCACCCTTTTCAAAATGCAAAGTATATTTTTTGCCGTCACGATGAACGCAAACGTCCATATATGATGAACTGTACTGTGTTGCACATGAGCCAAGTCCGTTAAGACCAAGACTGAAATTATAGTTATCGCCTGAGTTGTTATCATATTTGCCTCCGGCATACATCTCGCAGAAAACGAGCTCCCAGTTATATCTTTCTTCTTTTTCATTCCAGTCAAGAGGAATACCGCGTCCATAGTCACGTACTTCTATTGATTTGTCCATATATCTTGTAATCTCTATTTCTTTACCAAAGCCTTCTCTTGCTTCGTCAATAGAGTTTGACAAGATTTCAAAGAAAGAGTGCTGACATCCGTCAATTCCGTCAGACCCGAAGATAACACCGGGACGAAGCCTTACTCTGTCTGCACCTTTAAGTGATGAAATACTTTGATTACCATACTCTTTTTTTGCCAAGTACACCAATCCTTCTTCTAAAATTTAAGCATAAGGACTGTAAAATACGTGAATCAATAATATTCAAAGCCGTATTTTGCAGCCCTATATGTTAATAGTTATAATTAAATTTGCACTGTATAGTTAGGAGATTCCTTAGTGATATAAATATCATGCGGGTGACTTTCCTTAAGACCTGCGCCTGTAATTTTAACAAACTTTCCGTTTTCTTTTAAAGTAGGAATTGTCTTAGTTCCACAGTAACCCATACCTGAACGAAGGCCTCCTAAAAGCTGATATACTGTATCAGCTAAAGCACCTTTATAAGGAACACGACCCTCTACACCTTCAGGAACAAGCTTTTTGGTATTTGTCTGGAAATAACGGTCTTTTGAACCAACTTCCATAGCAGCAATTGAACCCATACCACGATAAACCTTAAATCTTCTGCCCTGATATATTTCTTCGTCTCCGGGACTTTCGTCACATCCTGCGAAGAGACTTCCTATCATAATAACGTCTGCACCTGCGGCAATAGCTTTTGTTAAGTCGCCTGAATATTTAATACCGCCGTCAGCTATAACGGGAATTCCATATTTTTTAGCAACTTCTGCTACATCGCTGATTGCTGTAATCTGCGGAACACCTATGCCTGCAACGATACGTGTCGTACAGATTGAACCTGGACCGATACCAACCTTAATAGCATCTGCACCTGCTTTGATAAGTTCTTCGGCAGCAGCGCCTGTTGCGATATTACCCGCAATGAGCGGTATATTTGGGAAATGGGATTTTATGAGCTTAACTGTTTTTATGATATTTTCACTGTGACCGTGAGCGGAGTCAAGACCTAAAATGTCAACCTTAGCATCAACTAAAGCCTGAGTTCTTTCAAGCACGTCCTGTGTTACCCCGATTGCAGCACCAACTAAAAGTCTTCCTGTTGAGTCTTTAGCCGAATTCGGATATTTAACGCTCTTTTCGATATCTTTAATAGTAATAAGACCTTTTAAGTAACCATCCTTATCTACAATAGGAAGCTTTTCGATTTTATGTCTTCTTAAAATTTCCTGAGCCTGATCTAAGGTTGTACCTTCAGGAGCTGTGACAAGATTATCCTTTGTCATAACTTCAGAAATTTTACGCGAATAGTCTTCTTCAAAACGAAGATCTCTGTTTGTTATAATTCCGACAATTTTTCCGCCCTCACAAACAGGTACACCTGATATTTTATATTTTCCCATTAATTCTTCTGCATCGCTCAAAAGATGCTCAGGTGACAAATAGAAAGGATCGACAATGACACCATGTTCAGAACGTTTTACTTTATCAACTTCTAATGCCTGTCTTTCGATAGTCATATTTTTATGAATTATTCCAATGCCGCCCTCACGCGCCATAGCAATAGCTAGAGAAGATTCCGTTACTGTATCCATCGCAGCACTCATCAAAGGGATATTCAGTTCTATATCCTTAGTTAGATGCGTTTTTAAGTCAATCATGTCCGGTGTAATGTCTGATTTTTGTGGAATTAATAGTACGTCGTCAAATGTGAGACCATCTACGATTTTTAGGTTGCTCATTTAAAATCCCCCTGTTCATTTTTTCGTTAAACTATAAAAAAGTTTACAAATACAGTATTTTATCTTATTATTATAACAAACCCTGCAAAGAAAATCAAGATGTTATTTAAAATATGAAGAAATAAAAATTTTGAATTTAATTATGTAATTTACAAATTGTTCATACCAACGTAAAAAAGTTGTATTATCATAAGTGTATAAGGGAATTTGTTATATCCTTTCATCAAAAAGGAAAAAGGGGGATTTTGTAATGAATGAAGAAAGAAAAAACATATTCGAAGGTGAGACAGAGATTAATGATAAAATTCAAGATGAGAAGATTGAAAATGCTTTGGATGATTCAGATTTGAATGTCTATGAAAGCAAATATACTGTAGGTGACAGAGAATGGTTTTCCGATGATTTTGAAGAAACAGTAAGAAATGCAGTTCCAAACGACAGGGCCATTTCTATATATAAGCCGAAACAAAAGAAAACAAGAAAATTTATAAAAAGTCCGGTTTTTGCCGCTGTTATAAGCTCGCTTGTTACATGCGCAATATGTTTAAGCGCTTTTGCTTTTGCTTTCTATCCTAAAGCAAATACAATGGGTGGATATATTCTTCCGCCTTCAAACCAATTTGAAAACAGCACAAAGCCTATGGTAAATTCCACACAGAAAAGCGAAAAAGGAATTCCTGAGGTTTATGAAAAAGCATCGCCGTCTGTTGTAAGTATTCTCTGTATGTCCGGATCAAATAACTACATGCAAAGCTCACAGGCTATGAGCTCAGGCTCAGGTATTATAGTAAGAGATGACGGATATATTGTCACAAATAATCACGTGATTGATGGTGCTGCAAAAATTACAGTAACAACTATTGCAGGACAGACTTTTGAAGCTAAGGTTGTTGGCGCAGATGCAAGAACAGATTTAGCTGTGCTAAAGGTTGAAAGTGATACTAAACTTCCGTATGCGGAGCTTGGAGACTCATCAGAAATACGCGTAGGAGAGCTTGCTATTGCAATAGGCAATCCTCTGCGTGAAGAACTTGCAGGAACACTTACTGTAGGATATATCAGCGCCATCAACAGAACTATGGTTATAAACGGCAAGCAGATGACCATGATTCAGACTGATGCTGCAATCAATCCCGGAAACTCGGGCGGCGCACTTTTAAACAGTCGCGGTCAGGTCATTGGAATTAACACAGCAAAATCAACAGGCTATGATGTTGAAGGTCTTGGTTTTGCAATACCGATTAACGAGGCAAAGCCAATTATTGAAACAATTATTGTAAACGGCTATGTAACAGGAAGACCTTTAGTAGGACTCACAGGAAGAACTGTAACAGAAGCTGTTGCTAAGGCTAATAATCTGCCTGTTGGTGTTTATGTTGTCACGGTGACAGAATATGGTGCTGCAGAACGTGCAGGTATCCGTGCAGGCGATGTGATTATCAAATGTGAGGGAGAAAAAGTTACAACGGTTGATGAAATAAACGAAATAAGAGATAAGCATAAACCGGGAGATGTTATAACTTTTACTGTTAACAGAAATGGGTCAAAAATAGATATCCCTGTTACTCTCCAGGAAGAAAAGCCGGTCGAAGAAGTAAAGCAGACGGCTGCACCACAGCAGGAATATGGCTATAACTATCAGTTTCCGTCAGATTTCTTCTCGTGGTTTGGTTGGTAAAAAAATTTTTTAGTTTATAATAAATCCCGCAGAGATTTTTCTTTGTGGGATTTTTGTATTGTGACATAAAGATAATATAAGAAAAAAGCTTTACCTTTTAAAAAAAACGTAGTATAATTATGTCATATTATTACTTTGAGGAGAAAAAAATGACAGAGATAAAGAAAAGACTTGCCTTTTTAAAAAAACTTGACTTTTTCCTTATTGGAACAGTCGCCATTTTAGCAGTATGCGGTCTTATCGCAATTTATTCAGCTACAAAAAACAGCGATTCTGCTACAAGACAGGTCATCGTGCAATTTGCCGCTATTGTTTTAGGTGTGGTTATGATGCTTATAATATCTTCTATAGATTACAGCACTTATTCGCGATTTACAAAATATATTTATATTGCAAGTATTTTGGTTCTTGTTTTTGTACTTTTCTTTGGTGAGGGAAAGGAAGAAACAGGTGCGAACAGTTGGATCAGGTTTGGTCCAATAGGTATCCAGCCTTCAGAGATTGTAAAGCTTGCTTTTTGTATAACATTTTCTTCGCATTTGGCTTCTGTCAGGGAAAACATCAACAAGTTTTCAGTGCTTTTGAAGTTATTTCTTCATTTTGCGGTACTTGCAGGACTGGTTTTTCTGCAAAATGACACGGGAACAGCTATGGTTTTTGCATTTATGTTTTTTATGATGCTTTTTGTAGGAGGTCTTTCTTTTAAATATATATTAGCCGCCGTAGGCGGAGCATGTATCTTAGCTCCTGTGTCGTGGTTTGGCTTTATGCAGCCATATCAAAAGGAAAGAATCCTTGTTTTTTTAAATCCCGAGAGGGATGCTTCAGGATATGGTTATCAGGTCTCCCAATCCAAAATGGCTATTGGTTCAGGTGAATTTTTGGGAAGAGGATATCTTTCAGGACCGCAGAATCAGCTTGGTCTTCTTCCGGAAAAGGATACAGATTTTATTTTTGGTGTTATTGGCGAGGAGTTTGGATTTATTGGAACAGTTTTTATTGTTCTTTTGCTTGTTATTCTCGTTATTAGATGTTTTTATATAGCGCTCCGTGCAAGAAACGATTCGGGAATGTTCCTTTGCGTTGGAATAGCTGCTATGTTTATGTTTCATATGATAGAGAACGTTTTTATGTGTATTGGATTAATGCCTGTTACGGGAATTCCACTTCCCTTTCTAAGCTATGGCGGATCGTCAGTAGCTACTAACTTTATGGCAATAGGACTCGTCCTTTCGGTTTGGCTGAAAAGACAACAAATAAACTTTGAAGTGACATACTGATTTATGCAAAATTTACAAAAAATGTATATCGATTATTATTAATATTGCACCAAAAAGAAATAATTTGAAAAAATTTTAAAAAAACAGTAGCATTTTTAAAAAAAGTGTGATAAAATTAAAATACCTGAATTGTATTATGAAATAAGATGTTTGTATTTTATTCTAATACAGAGAGTTGGAGGTACTTATGAAGGCAACAAGTAAAAAAATAATTTCTATTATAATGGCAGCTTTGATGCTTATGCTTTCGATGTGTCAAATAGTTTTGGCAGAAGAGGTAGCAGAAGAGAAAATGCCTGAGGTTAAGTTTGTTTTATCAGAACCTGATAACGATGGTTTTGCAACTGCTTCACTGATAATTTATAATGCAACTTTTGCAGGAGCACAGTTTGGTTTCTCTTTTGACAATACTGTTTTGCAGTTTGTGGATAAGGAAACAAAACAGCCAACTGAAGAATTTGATAAAGTGGCAACGCTTTATCCATTTGAAACAGAAGCAGGTACACATAAGTTTATTGAGCTTGTCACATATAATGCAGTGTCAAATACGGATGGTAGGTTGAGGATGGCAGTTTATAGTATGCCATCAAAATTAACAGACGAAAAGGCAAATATTACAGCGGGCGAAGAGGGATTTAAGCTTTATGATTTCTCGATGAAGTTCTTAAAAAAAGAAGATCCTTCATTCGAAGTTTTAGATTATGGTAGTGTGGTATATCCTAAGGAGGCAATTTTAGCCAATGCCTCAGAAGATTTAACAATTAACTTTTCTTTTGTTTTACCAGAAAGTATAGGAAAAGAGATTAAGCCTATTGTGTTTGCTCCTGTTAAACCTGAGCCAACGCTTGAGCAAAAAAGAGAAGCAAGGCTTGTTGATAGCTTAATTTTAAACATAGGAAATTATGCTGCAGTAGATGATGGATTCCTAAAGTGGATAGATGATAATAATAAGAATGTAGTTCCGTTTATTGAAGTAGACAGAACATTTATTCCATTAAGATTTGTCGGAGAAGCCTTTGGAGCAAATGTTAACTGGAAGGCTGATGAACAGGAAATTACAATTATCCTTGATAAGAATGAAATTGTAATGAATATTGGCAAGACTACATACACAGTAAATGGAGAAGAAAGGGAAATGGATGTTGCTCCGTTTATAAAAGAAGACAGAACAATAGTTCCTGTAAGATTTGTAAGTGAAGCACTTGGAAAAGCAGTTCATTGGGATGAAGCAAGAGCATTAGTAATCGTAACACCCAAAGACAGACCGTGGGATCCTGAGGGAGATGCAGAAAAGAGTATTCTACCTGCTGCTTTAATGATTATTTCTGAACTTGTTCGTGATATAAAAATAGATGTGGCTAAGTAATCAAGTAGTTAATTTAGTATTATAATAATGTTTATAATAAAATAATATTATTCTTTTTAAAAAGAAAGGGGAAAAGAAAAATGAAAAAATTATTAAGTGTGGTTGTTGTGTTTGCGATGCTTGCTGCAATGTCAGTTTCAGCATTTGCTGCTACACCTACAACAGAGTTACAAGACAACGGCAAATGGATAACATCAGGAAGCGATGTTGCTTATGCTGGAAGTATGATGACAGTGGTTGCTGTTACAGGTGAGCCGATCAGTGTTTCAAGCATTCAGTACATTGATCAGACAACAGCTGATGAAAATGGGGTTTACGTATTCAAAGGCGGAGACGATGGCGACGGCTATCTTCCAAAAGAAGATCCCACAGGTGAAACAGTATACTATGTTTTTGTTGGTGGAGAAAAATTAGCTACTCCCATTGAAGCAGGTACAATCTCTGTAGTGGAAGAGGAAGAAAATGATGATGTTACTGTTACAGGTACTGTAACAAAAGCTGGTAACATAACAAGTGCTACAGTTGCTTTATTAAATGCTGAAGGTGAAAACGCAGTTGATCCTGTTACAGCTGATGCTACAACAGGTGCTTTCTCAATCACTGCTCCAGTTGGAACATATACATTGAAGATTACAAAACCAGCTCACACAAAGTATACTCATAATAATGTAGATATTTCAACCTTAGTGGCAGGAACAGTATATACTCTTTATGAGGGAGATGCTGATGCAAATGGTATTGTCGGTGTAAATGACGTTCCAGTAGTTGTTGGTGATTTTGGAAAAGCAATTAGTAGTCAGACAGAAAATTCTGACATTAATGATGATGGAATTATTGGTGTAAACGATATTGCTTTCATAGTCGGTAACTTTGGTAAAGTTGACACAGTTCTTCCTGTAGTACCGGAAGCATAATTTAGATTTTGTAGTTTACGGGCTCCCATACTTGGGTGTGGGAGCCTGATTTTCTATTTAGGGGAAAGATTTTGTGGCTAGTACGTAAGTTAGGATTACAATTGGAACAGCAAAGCATTGGGACTGCAGAGAATTGGAATAGCAGAGAATTAGAATAGAGATAATTGGAATGATAAGGAATTGGGATTGCAGAGAATTAGAACGGTAAAGGGAAACGTCATCAAACAAGGTATGTAAATAATTTAAGCTCAGAGGAGCTTATTTTTTTATATATGGGACATGCTGAGATACTGCGACCAAGCGTGTTGTAAAACATATGGAATGGAAGATGCATAAAATGAGCATTATTGAAAAACTTCAAGAACATTTAAATAGAGAAAAGGTTTCTTTTCATATGCCCGGACACAAAGGTGGGAAGTATCTTTTTGCTTCAAAGGAAACAATACCTAACCAGAACGCAGGACTTTTAAATAAAAAGGGTAGGATTTTTGATTTAAAAGATAGTTTTTTGGGGAAAGCGGCAAAGAAGAACATCTGGAAGTTTGACACAACAGAGCTTTCCGACACAGATTGTTTGCAAAATCCTCAGACTTTTTTAAAAACTGCTGAAGAAGAAGCAGCAAAGATTTATGGTGCCAAGCACTCTTTTTTTCTTGTTAATGGCGCGACTTGTGGAATTCTTGCTATGTTTTTTGCCTGTTTTAAAGATGGGGACAAGGTTATAGTCAGCAGGGAATGCCATAAAAGTGTGATTAATGCCATGATATTTTCAGGAGTTAAGCCAATTTACGTTGCTCCTAAGATAAACGATTGTGGCTTATCGTGTGGTGCTGACGCTGATAAAATAGAAAAAGCTTTTCTTGATAATCCGGATTGCAAAGGTGTGTTTATAACTTCTCCTACTTATTATGGGATTGTAAGTGATGTTAAAAAGATTTCGGAAATTGCTCATAATTATGGTGCGCTTCTTTTATGCGATGAGGCGCATGGTGCACACTTCCCTTTTTCAGAAAAGTTTCCCAAAGGAGCTATAAAACAAGGTGCAGACATTAGTGTTGTAAGCCTTCACAAGACACTTCCATCTCCAAACCAGACCGCTGTTTTAAATCTTGGAAGATGTAAGATAGACAGGGAAAGACTACAAAGCGCAGTAAATATGTTTCAGACGACAAGTCCATCATATGTTTTGATGTGTGCTATGGAAAATGCACTTGATTTCAGCAAGATTAAGGGAGAAAAACTGACTGAAAAAGTTTTAAAACAGATTCCACAGAGTAAATATATAAAGACATTTGATGACCCTTTTAAAATAATTCTTGATTTTTCTGAAAAGGGATTCGACGGAATATTCGTATCAAAAAAGCTTGAAGAAAAATTTGGAATATATTGTGAGATGGTGCAGCATAATTATGTATTATTAATTGTTTCATGGGGAAACAGCAAATATGACTTTTCTTGCCTTTTAGATGCAATTAATTATATAGCTTCACTTCCTGATGCCAAGCATAAAAGAGAAAAATGTGATTATCAGGTGCCTTTTGAGAGTGTTTGTATAAATACTCCAAGAGATATTGTGAAAAAGGAAACACAAAAAGTTAAGCTTAGTGATGCAACTGGAAAGATTGCGGCGCGCGACGTAATTTCCTTTCCACCGTGTATCCCTCTTTTTATGCCGGGAGAAATAATAAAGACAGAACATATTGAACATATTAAAAAACTACAAGAAGAAGGAGCGAATATTTCCGGAATTGAAGGAGATTGCTTGACAGTTGTAAAAGAAGACTAAAAATAATATGGGGGGATTTTTAGTGGATGATAGGCTTAAAAAAGCAGGCTACTTTCTTGGAATAGTTCTGTCAGTCTTAGTCACGATCTTGCTTTGTTCTATATTTATAGAGCCTGAAGTTATTGTAGTGATGAATGGCGGGCGCCTTTATTATGATAAAGATGGGTCAGTCGCACAGGACTATAGCATAGAAGAAACAAACGAAAATGATATTTTTAGCGAAAATGCGGATAAAGCATACTTGATAAATATAAATACCGCATCAAAATATGACCTTATGGATATTCCAAGTATTGGAGAGCAGATGGCAGAAAGAATCATAGAATACAGGAAAGAATCTGCTTTTAAGAATATCGAGGATATAATGAATGTGGAAGGGATTGGAGAAAAGAAATTTTCTTCTATGAAAGAACATATTTGTGTAGAATAATTTATCTGATATATAGGGGAAATAAACCGAAATGGATTTTTTTGCAAAGCTTTTAAAAAAATCTGATGAGTATAATTTAATAGAGGATAGTATTAGACAAGGTGACTTTCCAATGCAGATAGCAGGACTATCAGGGGGGACTAAAGCACATCTTGTCACGTCGCTATGCAGAAATTTAGCTCAAAACGGAATAATAATATGTGGAAGTGAGTATGATGCAAAAAAAATATATAGTGACTTAGAATTTTTCTATGGTGAGAAAGCTATTTTTTACCCATCAAAAGAAATTGAATATTATGAAGCCTTAGCTAAGAGTAATGAATACATTAATGAGCGACTTTCTGCGCTAAAGAAGTTAATTCATGCACACAACGATATAGTTTTTGTGTTGTCTGTTGATGCTCTTTTGCAGTTTACCATTGATTTTGATACTTATGTAGAGTCTATATTTGAAATATCAGTTGATGATGAGCTTAAAATTTCTGACTTATCAAAACGTTTGGTAAAGCTTGGCTATACTCATGAAGATATGGTTGAGGGAAAAGGACAGTTTAGCATTCGTGGTGGAATTGTCGATGTATTTTCTCCTGAGGCGGATAATCCATACAGGCTTGAATTTTTTGGTGATTTTATTGATTCAATTCGTGAGTTTGATGCCATAGAGCAGACATCTATACAAAATATTGAAAAAATAACGGTTACTGCCGCAACCGAAAAGACTGTATCAAATGATATGAATTCCGTAATATCATATTTTAATAATGATGCTTTAATTTTCTTTAATGAACCCGTAGCAATTTCAGAACGTGCAGAGGGATATTTGTGGGATATTAATGAAACCGTCAAAGCTCTTATGGAAAAAGAGGTTATATCAGAGCCGAAGGAAAGATATATCCTTGACTATAACGAAGCGATAAAAGAATTAACGAAGCGAAAATTTATTGCCATTTCATCCCTGATGCAATCTCCAAAGGATTTCAAACCAAAGAAAACAGCTTCTTTTACAACAGGTGTTCATAGTGCGTATACAGGTATGAACGATTTGTTTTTCGAAGATCTGGCCGAATGGTTAAATAATAAATATACAGTAATTCTCCCTGCTCAAAACAAGGAGAAAAGTGAAAGAATAACAGAAAGCTTAAAAGAAAGAGGAATAAATGCACTGATTATTTCAAGAAGTGAGGATAATCTGGAATCAGGGAGAGTTTACGTTTGTGAAGGCTCTTTAAAAAAAGGATTTTACTATCCGCAAATTAAGCTTTGCGTAATAAGTGATGAAGAGCTTTTTGGCAGAAGTGTAAAAAGAAAGACACGATTTAAAAAATCAGATTCATTAAGCAAAATAAACAGCTTTACCGATTTAAAGCCCGGCGACTATATAGTTCACAAAGTTCATGGTATTGGAAGATATATTGGTCTTGACACATTAACAGTTGACGGATTTTTAAAGGATTATTTAAAAATAGAATATAGTGGCGATGATTTTCTATATGTGCCGTGTGATAATTTAGAGCTTTTGCAGAAATATATTGGAAAGGAAGGCACACTCCGTTTAAACAAAATGGGTGGTGCTGACTTTGCAAGACAAAAAAACAGGGTTAAGGAATCGACAAAAGAGCTTGCCCAGGAGCTTATAAAAATATATGCAGCAAGAAGTCATCAAAAGGGATATTCTTTTTCAGCCGATACCTCATGGCAGACCGAGTTTGAAGCAAAATTTCCATATGAGGAAACGGATGACCAGCTAAAAAGCATTGAAGAAGTCAAAAAGGATATGGAAAGCGAGCGTCCAATGGACAGACTCCTTTGTGGCGATGTTGGCTATGGAAAAACTGAAGTCGCTCTGCGTGCTGCTTTTAAAGCAGTAATGGACTCAAAACAAGTGGCATATCTTGCACCTACAACGGTACTCACAATGCAGCACTTTAATACTTTTGTCAGCAGAATGAAAGATTATCCGATTAAAATAGAATTGCTTTCACGGTTTAAAACACCTGCCCAGCAGAAAAAAATAATAAAAGGCTTGAAAAGCGGAGAAATAGATATCGTAATCGGCACTCACAGACTTTTAGGAAGTGACGTTGAATTTCACGACCTTGGGCTTTTGGTAGTGGATGAAGAACAGCGATTTGGTGTAAAACATAAAGAACGAATAAAGGAAATCAAAAACAACGTAGATGTTTTAACACTTTCTGCAACACCGATTCCAAGAACACTTCATATGTCTATGGTAAATATTAAAGATATGAGCACATTATCCGAGCCACCTGAAGACAGGCATCCTGTTTCTACAATAGTTGCAGAGTATAACGAGGGCATAGTGATTGATGCAATTAAAAAGGAGCTTTCAAGAGGTGGTCAGGTATATTATCTTCATAACAGAGTTGGTGGAATCTCGACAAAAGCAAAGAAAATAGCTGAAAGCCTTCCCGATGCTAAGGTGAGATATGCTCACGGACAGATGGGTGAAGGCGAGCTTGAAGAAATTATGATGGAAATGCTTGAGGGTGAGATTGATGTTTTGGTTTGCACAACTATCATCGAGACAGGTCTTGACATACCAAATGTAAACACCATAATAATAGATGATGCAGACCGCTTAGGCTTATCGCAGTTATATCAGTTAAGAGGCCGTGTAGGAAGGTCTAACAGGAGGGCATTTGCTTATCTCTTTTATAAAAAAGACAAGATGTTAAAAGAAGAAGCAGTTAAAAGACTCTCTGCAATAAAAGAATTTACGGAGTTTGGTTCAGGCTTTAAAATTGCAATGAGAGACTTAGAAATCAGGGGTGCAGGAAATATCTTAGGTGCCCAGCAGCACGGACATATGGACAGTGTAGGATATGAAATGTATTGCCGTATTTTAGAGGAAAGCATTGGAGAAATAACCGGAAATCAGGTAAAAGAGGAAGAACCTGCAGTTATCGACCTGCCTGTCTCTGCACACATTCCTGCAAGCTATATTAAAAATCATACCGTAAGGCTTGATATGTATAAGAAGATTACAACGCTTAGCGGGGAGACAGATTACTTTGATATTTGTGATGAGATAACTGACAGATTCGGAGATATGCCAAAAAGTGTAGTTTCCCTTTTGGATGCGGCCCTGATTAAAGCGTTATGTATGGATACAGGCATTCGCGAAGTATCATACAAAAACGACAGAATATTATTCTATTTCAGGGGAGATGTCGATTTTGAAGTGCTGTCTTTATTAATAGCAAAATATAACGGGAGAATCCTGTTTTCTGCAGGGAAAGAGCCATATTTTACATTCAATGCAACGGCTGAGGAAAAGAAAACACTTCTTTTAAGTATTAAAAGTTTATTACAAGCATTTAAACACTTGCATACAGAGAAAAATTAGTGTATAATGTAGAATATATATAATGAAATATAAGGAGTGTTTATAGTGAAACTTATGAAAAAATTAATAGTTTTAGCGCTGTCTTTATTAATGATTTTATCTGTCGTAGGTTGCAGCGGACTTAAAGTAGTTAAGGAGATTGCAACAGTTGACGGAAATCTTATTTCTAAAGCAGAGTATATGTATTATCTGGAAAATATTAAAGCACAGATGTTAACTGAAGCGGGAATTTCAACCAAGGAAGAGGCTAAAATCTTTTGGGAAGGTGAAATAGACGGACAGAAAGCATCAGATGTTGCTAAAAACAAGGCTATGGAAGAATGTATCCGTACAGAAATAGGCGTACTTCTGGCAAAGGAAGCGGGAAACGAGCTGAGTGCTGAAACAAAGTCATCAATAAAGTCTTATGTAGACGCAGGCGGAGAGCAGATTGATGAGATAAAAGACATGACAGGCTTAAGCGATGATATGCTTAAAACGCTTTTGGAAAAATCAGAATATGCAAGCATGTTTGCACAGAACTACTATACAGAGAATACAGAAGCATTAACACCATCTGAAGAAGATGTAGATGAGAGATATTTTGATGAATATGTAAGAGTTAAGCATGTTCTTATCTCAAGCTCACCATCTCAAGAACAGATTGAGGCAGGAATGTCTGTAGAAGATTACCGTGTTAATCAAAAAGAAACAGCTGATGAGGTTTTAGAAAAAGCAAAAAATGGAGAGGACTTTGATGCTTTAGTTAAAGAATACGGCGAAGATCCTGGTATGGAAACCTCACCTGACGGCTATACAATCACAAATAACGGTCAGATGGTTGCAGAGTTCGAACAGGCGGCACTTGCATTGGAAGTAGGCGAAGTGAGCGAACTCGTTGAAACTTCTTATGGCTGGCATGTTCTTAAAAGATATGAGCTTTTAACAGATGGTGCAGAATATGAAAGCAGCATATCTACAATTACAAACGAATTAACAACTGACTTATTCAATGAATATATTGATTCATTAAAAGGAAACTATACCATTGAAATAGAACAGAGCGTTCTTGATGGTATTAAGGTAAAATAATTGCAAGAATAAAAAGAGGGGCTGTAGCAAAATGTGCACACCGCACAAGGCAAAGAAAAACGCATAATAAAGCCTTTTATACTCTAACGATAAGTGAAAAATAAGATAAAACTTAATGAAGAAATTCGCAAATGCGAATTTCTTCATTTTTTTATTGCCTTGTGTTTTGAACAAACTTCGCCTCTCGACGTACCGTCGTACGCCTTCGGGTAACCGAAAGCAAGGATATGCCTTACTTTCGCTCAGTTTGTTCAATCTGCACTATTTTCCGTCCAGCCTAAAAGGAGCTGTAGCAAAATGAATTTCATTTTGCTACAGCTCCTTTTTCTATTGCTTTAAAATTATTCAGCAACTGTTTCTTCAGTAGCTTCTTCAGTAGCTTCTTCTCCAGCAACTTCCTCTTCAGCAGCTGTTTCTTCAGTAGCTTCTTCTGTAGATTCTACAGCAGGTGTTGTTTCTTCAGGAGCAGTTTCATTTGAGCAAGCTGCAAATGATGAAGCAACAACCATTAACGCTAAGAGAGCAGTTAAAAGCTTTTTCATAATAGAAGTCCTCCTTGTTTTAATGATTAACAAAATATTATTCATCAGGCTAAAAGCCTAACTGACTTAAAAGAATTAAGCAAGTCTTGCTTCGAGTTTTTCGAGCTCTTCTTTAATGCCTTCAGGAAGGTCATTACCAAATTTTGCAAAAAATTCTTTTTGGTTTTCGATTTCTGCTTTCCAAACTTCTTTATCAACACTTAAAAGGCTTTCAAGTGTAGCAGCATCTATATCAAGACCTTCTACGTTGATATCAGATGGGTTCGGGAGATAACCGATAGCTGTTTCTTTAGCTCCTGCTTTTCCCTCACATCTGTCTAAAATCCAGTTGAGAACTCTTAAGTTATCCCCAAATCCCGGCCACATAAACTTGCCGTTATCATCAAGACGGAACCAGTTAACGTGGAAAATTTTTGGAGCATTAGGAATTTTCTTACCCATTTCAAGCCAATGAGCAAAGTAATCAGCCATATTGTACCCGCAGAATGGAATCATAGCCATTGGGTCACGTCTTACAACACCTACTGCACCAGCTGCAGCTGCTGTTGTTTCTGATGCCATTGTAGCACCAACAAAAACACCGTGCTGCCAATCAAATGCTTCATATACGAGCGGAGCAGTCTTAGCACGTCTTCCACCAAATACGATTGCAGAAATCGGAACGCCTTCCGGTGCTTCGAATTCTGAAGAAATACAAGGACACTGTGCAGCGGGAGCTGTGAATCTTGAGTTCGGATGAGCGCCTTTTACGCCACAATCAGGTGTCCACGGATTGCCTTTCCAGTCGATACCTTTCTTCGGAGGTTCGCCGTCTAAGCCTTCCCACCATACTGTGTTGTCTTCTGTATTTAATAATACGTTAGTGAAGATTGTGTTCTTCATTGTTGTAGCGAGTGCATTTGGGTTAGTTTTTGTTGAAGTACCCGGAGCAACACCAAAGAAGCCTGCTTCAGGGTTAACAGCCCAAAGTCTGCCGTCTTTACCTATTCTGAGCCAAGCGATGTCATCGCCTACTGTCCATACTTTATAGCCTTCTAATTCTTTCGGCGGGATAAGCATAGCAAGGTTTGTCTTACCACAAGCTGATGGGAATGCAGCAGCGATATATTTAACTTCGCCCTGTGGATTCTCAAGGCCCAAGATTAACATATGCTCAGCCATCCAGCCTTCTTTATGTCCCATATTGCTTGCAATTCTGAGTGCGAAGCATTTTTTACCTAATAAAACGTTTCCGCCGTAACCTGAGTTGATTGTCCAGATTGTGTTGTCTTCAGGGAAATGACAGATATATCTGTTTTCTGCATCGATATCCTTCTTAGCATGGAGACAACGTACGAAATCGTCACTGTTTCCTAATTCGTCTAAAACCTTTTTGCCTGTTCTTGTCATGATCATCATGTTAAGAACAACGTATCTTGAGTCTGTGAGCTCAATACCGATTTTTGAGAAAGGTGAGCCGTATGCACCCATCATATATGGAATAACATACATTGTTCTGCCTTTCATGCTGCCTCTGAATAAATCAGACAGCTTTTTGTACATAACCTGTGGGTCTTCCCAGTTGTTTGTCGGGCCTGCGTCCTCTTTTGTTCTTGTACAGATGAATGTTCTGTCTTCAACACGGGCAACATCATTTTCAGCGGTTCTATGAAGATAACAACCCGGAAGCTTTTCCTGGTTTAATCTAATTAATTCTCCCTCTGCTACGGACTCATCATAAAGTTTCTGGCGCTGTTCTTCTGATCCGTCAATCCAGATAACTTCATCCGGAGTTGTAAGAGCGATCATCTCGTCAAGCCAGCTGAGTACTGCTTTGTTTTCAGTCATGGTTAATTCTCCTCTCGTCTTTCTTCTTTTATCTTTGCTTGTATATTTCACGTAAAAGTTAATGATGCTTTCAATAACTTTCTGCGCTGCAAAGCGTATCAATCATTGATTATTTTATGTATATAATCAGAAAATTATCACTATTGGATTAATTATACTTCAAGTTGGATAAAATTGATAGTCTTTTTTTATAAAAACTCAATGTTTTTTTTCACAAATTTTTTTCAAGAAAAATTCGGCAATTTGTGCAAATTGTTCTAAAGATAGTGTTTCTGCCCGTAAATTTTCGCTTAATCCCAGCTTTAAAAGCACATCTTTAGCTTCCTCTTTTGAAATTCCAAGTCCATTTTCACCCGAAATTGCATTTAAAAAGGTTTTGCGGCGTTTTGAAAAGGATGTTTTTATCAGCCTGAAAAGATATTTTTCGTCGCTGATTTCTATTCTAGGTTTGCCTAGCACCGAAAGCTTAAGCACAGCTGAAAAAACCTTTGGAGCCGGTACAAATGCTTCAGGCGGTACTAGTCTTACAATTTCTGAGTCTGCATAATAATTTACGGAAAGAGAAATTGCACCAAATTCCTTTGTGCCAGGCAGGGCAGTCAGTCTTTCGGCAACCTCTTTCTGAATCATAATCACGATTGTTTCGATTGCTACATCAGTTTCCAGTAGCTTCATAACAATCGGTGTTGTTATATAATAAGGAAGATTTGCAATTACTTTAAAGGATTTTCCATTAAAGTATGTATCACGGAGTTCTTTTAAATCAACCTTTAAAATATCTTTATTTATTATATCTACATTATTGTATTCTTTAGTATTTTCCGAAAGCAAGGGCAAAATATCTCTGTCTAGCTCAACAGTAACGACGTGGCGTGCTCTTTTTGCAAGCTCGCAGGTAAGGACACCCATTCCGGGACCTATCTCCAGAACATAGTCTTCGCTTTCTATATTTGCTGCACCCACAATATCAGCTAAGACCGATTCATCCGTCAAAAAATTCTGGCCTAAACTTTTTTTAAAGTGGAGGCCCTGACTCATCATTGTATTTTTTACATCTTTTTTTGAATGAAAATTTTTACTCATAATCAGTTCAACTCATCAATCGGGCCGCTAAAGACGCCTTTTGCTGCCTCTTTTTGTGCTTCTTTTAACGCCTTGGCTTCCTCTTGGGGATAACCAAACTCTGTTAAAACAACTTGCTTTACCTGTTCTGTAACAGGGACTACATATGAAACACCGCCAATAGTTCTCGGGGTATTTGGCAGAGTACATGTACTTAGGGATTCGGCAGAAAGATTTTTTAGCATTCCTACATATCTAAGTGCAGTCGCAACGGATAGGTTAGTGTTGACACTTTCATACATTTCCTTGATTAAACGAGGAGCTTTTAAGATATATTTTGCAGTAAGCTTCTGTTCAAAGAGAGCCCTTAGGAGATCCTGCTGCACTTCTATTCTCTGGAGGTCAGCTCTTGCATATGTGTTTCTAAAGCGCACAACACCTTCTGCCTGTGCTCCGTTTAATACCTGTAGGCCTTTATCAAGGTGGATAGAAAGGTCTTGCGCGGGATCATCATAGTGCATATCGACGGGAACGTCAAATTCCACACCGCCCAAAAGGTCGATAAAATCACGGAAGCCTTCAAAAGTCACTTCACAATAGTAGTGAATAGGCATATTTGTCAGATTTTTAACTGCGTTTATAATTGTTTCTTCGGGATTAGTGTACCCCATAGTGTGATTGATTTTGTCATATCTTCCCGGAGATACTTCCACTCTTGTATCACGCGGAATTGACATAACGGTTATTTTATCATATTCGGAGTCAACACCGACCACCATTATGACATCAGCTCGTTTTGCTTCTTTATCAAGTCCTAGAACAAGTATATTCATTTTGTCAGAGGTAGTTT
This sequence comes from Clostridia bacterium, assembly GCA_045648985.1. Lineage (GTDB taxonomy): Bacteria > Bacillota > Clostridia > UBA1381 > UBA9506 > SIG437. The sequence continues at coordinate 81,961 of JAZROZ010000028.1, read as the reverse complement.
TATCTAAAAGATGAGAAATATTATCCATAATGGAGCCGCCGCTGAGTGCCGCATTGAGTCCTGCAAATATAGAAAGCAGCGCCATAACTGTTATTATAAGCGAAACAAAGTATTTTTTCTTATTCATAACTTGCCTCCCGATTTGTTATGTAAAAGCATCGTTTGTATAGATTGTATTCTAAAAAATATGTCTGTTTAGTATTACTAGCTGATTTACATATAAATAGCAATTATATTATACAATACCTTTGTTAATAATTTGTTAACAGAATGTTAATTATTTTTTACTCTGTTTTGATGCACACCGCAAGAGAGGGATTAAAATGCTTTTTTTATTGACTTTTTACGTAAATATCTATATAATTATATTCTGTAGGAGTCTATTTAAAGAGAGATTAAATTTAGGAAAGGCAGACAAAATGCTGAACGTAAAAAATGTTTTGAAAACAGCGGGATTTATGATAATTGCTACTCTGCTTGCTAAAGTTGCAGGAATGTACAGAGATATCCTTTTTGCGTCCCTTTTCGGTACGGGCACGGAGGCACAGGCATTTTTGACCGCAAGCCGTATTCCGCTTTTGTTTTTTGATATAACCTTAGGTGCTGCAGTTTCGGCAGCATTTATTCCCGTATATAACGGCTATCTTGAGGAAAACAAACTTGAAGAAGCGGGGAGATATGCAAATCTCTTTATAACGTTAGTTTTTATAATTACAAGTGTTCTTTGCATATTTGGAATAATTTTTTCAGGTCAGATTGTTAACTTCATTGGAAATGACTTAGACTACGAAACAAAACAACTGGCTTCAAAGCTTGTTGTTATACTTTTTCCAAGTATGATTTTTACGGCTCTTGCTTATTCCTTGGCAGGACTGCTTCAATCTTTGGGTGAATTTAATGTACCTGCTGCAATCAGTCTTGTTTCAAATGGGTTTATGGTGATTTTCCTGCTCATTTTTGGCTCTAAACTCGGGATTACGGGAGTCAGTATTGCAATGCTGATAAGCTGGTCGTTTCAGCTTATTATAGAAATCCCTGCACTAATCAGGAAGAAATATAAATTCAGACCGAACTTTAATTTTAGAAACGAAGGAATTAAAAAAACTGCCCTGCTTGCACTTCCTATTTTAATAAGCTCATGGGTGCAGCCGATAAATACAACGATAAATATTTATCTTGCATCGGGGCTTTCAGGCGGACGTGCAGTTGCAGCGCTTGATTATGCGAACAAGCTCTATATAATCCTTGTTGGAGTGCTTACTTATGCTATTTCAAATCTAATTTTTCCGTCTCTTTCAAGAGCGGCGGAAAGCAAGGATAAGACAGAATACAAAAATTTATCAAAAAATGCCTTAAGAATAGTATGTGCAGTGATTTTTCCCGTGATGGCACTTTTCATAGTGCTCAAAACTCCGCTTGTACGTTTAGTTTATGAAAGAGGACAGTTTGACGCAGAAAGCACTCAGCTTACTGCTACTGCACTTATGTTCTATTCTATGGGTATGCTCGGCTTTGCAATTTCTGAGATTGCAAATAAAATATTCTATTCGTCAAAGGACGGCAAAACACCTATGTATATTGCAATGGGCGGAATAGTTTTAAACATCTTGCTCAGCTTTATCTTAATAAAAGGCCTTAGTGTTGGAATAGGCGGAATTGCTCTTTCTGCTTCTGTTGCAGCAAATATGATTGGCGCAGCGCTCCTATTTGTCATACAAAAAAGATATAGTGTTTTAGACAAAGGTTTTGCCATTGATTTTTTAAAGCATCTTTTAGGTGCACTCGTAATGGGTGCAGTTACATACTTTGTTTTAAGAGCGCTCAGCTTTGGGGACGGATTTGTCGGAAAAATACTTTCTTTAATTATTCCCGGTGGTGTGGGTATTATTGTTTACGTTGTTCTTTTATGTATTTTAAAGGCTCAGGAAATTAATGATATTTTAAATATAGTCAAAACGAAAAAAGAAACTGGCAAGGAGGAAAATTAATATGCAAAGTACAATAGGCAGTTTTTTTGTGAAGCTGTTTAAAAATATAGCAGCATATTTTCCGCACAGCATACTTGGTAAGGTGTTTTATGCAATATGTGATTTTATAGAGGGAACTGTATCTGAAAGTATAATAGGTCGTTTTTTCAAAAGGAAAAAAGATAGCGAAACTGTACTTAAGGAAAGCATTTTTGGTAAGATTATTTTGTCGCCGGTTCTCTTTTTTGAATATCTTGCAAAAAAGGTAGAAAAGCTTTATGGAAACATAAGAAGCGGCAGCTCTGTTTTATATTTTATAGATAGCTGGAATCTTGTCAGCATCAGAATATACGGAATTTTGCTTTGCTCCTTTGGTGTATTTTACGCCATTTTAAGATTTGTATCGGGCTCAGGCACGATGGCTGCGATTTTAGGATGTCTTTTGATTGTTGTTTTGGGTGCGATATTTATTTTGATAAACAGAAGCCTTAAATCACTTTTTAAAGGAAGTTATATTTTAAAAAGTATAGGATGTATTTTTTATGATAATGCGGCAAATGAACATAGTCGCCTGTTTTTAGAGGATGACAATATCCAAATGAAAGGCGCCGTTACAATTTCAATAATCGGAGCGCTTTTGGCAATAGGTGCATTTTTACTCACACCGATTGATTTTATATGCGCGGTATTGGGTGCGATATTTATTATTTTAACCTTGAAGTATGTTTATGTGGGGGTATTTGTAACGGCGGTAGCATCACCCATACTTCCGACTATGGTTTTAGCGGGACTTTCAATCGTATGTGCAGTGGCTTTTATACTAAAAATTGTGCGCGATAAAAGAGTTAAGTTCTCATATTCACCGCTTTATGCACCGATTGCGCTTTTTGCCTTGTCCTATCTTTTGGGAACAATAAATTCATTTGCATTTATGAGTAGTATAAAGATTTTTATGCTTCACATAGCATTTATGATTTTTTACGTTATTTTATATAATTCTTTAGGGAATGAAAAAACATATAAGGCGATAATATCCAGTTTTGTACTCTTCGGTGGATTAGTTGCCTTTTATGGAATTGTGCAAAATTTCTTAGGCATAACGGGAACAGCCTCCTGGGTAGATGAAAATATGTTTGAAGACATAAAGCTCAGAGTATATTCTACCTTTGATAATCCAAATGTTTTGGGAGAATTCCTTGTTCTGTCAATTCCTTTGGCTTTAGCTTTCTTTCTGCGAAGCGGGAAGATACTTCACAAGTTTTTATATTTAGGTGTGCTTGCTTTAATGGGAGTTTGCCTGATTTTCACATGGTCGCGCGGTGCGTGGCTCGGTGTGATGCTTGCTGTTATGATATACCTTGTTATGACAGATAAAAGATGGACGCTATGCGCTTTGATAATCATTGTTGTTATACCGTTTATCCCTACGCTTTTATCAAGCAATTCAACGGTTATTGGCAGATTTGCAAGCATTGGAAATATGGAAGACAGTTCGACGGCATACAGAGTATCAATATGGAGAAGTGCAATTATGATAATCAAGGATTATTGGCTCTCGGGTATTGGTCCCGGCTCTGATGCTTTTTCAAAAATATATGTTGATTATGCGGCATCAGGTGCTAAATTTGCACTTCATTCTCATAATCTGTATCTCCAGCTTATAACTGAGCTTGGTATCAGCGGATTTGTTGTTTTTGCTGCTATTATAATAAAATTTTACAAATCAGGTATAAACAGTGTTTTGGAAAACGGAGCAAAAAGCTTGCGCTCATCTGTCGTTATAGCTTCTGTGTCCGGTATTTCAGGGCTATTACTACAAGGAATGACAGACTATATCTGGTATAACTATAAGCTGCTTTTAATATTCTGGATTGTTCTTGCTATCGGAAGCAGGAGTGCACAGAGTCCTGAAGGCAAAAAAGGAGGCAACGTATAGTGATTAAGGTTGTACAGGTCGTATCTGACACTAATATAGGCGGAGCAGGCAGATATCTTTTAAACTATCTTAAGTACTATGACAGACAAAGCTTTTCTGTATATGTTATAGTTCCCGAAAAAAGTAAGCTTGTACCGTATATAGAAAAATACGAAGACGTGACACTTATAGAAGCTCCTTTTATGGCGGATAAATCATATGACAAAAAGTGTGTTAAGTTTTTAAAGAAGTTGTTTTTGGAAATAAAGCCCGATATTGTTCATACTCATGCAAGCCTTTCTGCAAGGATTGCAGCTAAGCGTGCAAAAGCAAGAAAGATTGTATCAACAAGGCATTGTTTGGAGCCAGTAAGGTCGGGGCTAAAGTCAAAGGTCATTGGAATTATGAACAGTATGCTGACAGATATTTATGTAGCCGTAGCTGATACGGTAAAAGATAATCTTAAAAAGTCAGGTATACCTGAGGAAAAAATCAAAACGGTATATAATGGCGTAGAAAAGATGGAGGAAATTTCTCCTGACAGAAAAAAAGAAATCAAAGAAGCCTTAAACATTGCTGATGATGAGGTGGTTTTTGGAATTTTTGCAAGACTTGAGTCTGTCAAAGGGCATAAATATTTCTTAAAGGCAGCAAGAGAGTTTTTAAAAAGCGGACGAAAAGCAAAATTCATTATCGCCGGTGACGGAAGCCTTAAAAAAGAACTTGAGCAGAGAGTCGGGAAATATGATATAGGAAAAAATGTTATATTCACAGGCTTTGTAGAGGATACAACAGAGCTTTTAAACATAGTTGATGTAAATGTCATAAGCTCGGAATCTGAAGCAATGAGCCTATCAATCCTAGAGGCGATGAGTCTTTCTAAGCCTACCATAGCAACAGATACGGGCGGAAATTCACAGCTTGTCAAGACGTCAAAAACAGGCATTTTGGTAGGAGCGGCTGATACTATATCTCTAGCAGAAGCGATGACTCAGCTTGCAGATAATAAAAAGCTTTATGAAACCTGCAGCACAGGAGCTAAATCTTTGTATGAAAAAAGCTTTTCTGCCGACATTATGGTTTCAAACTTAGAAAAATTATATAAAGAGATTATATAAAAATATTTTACTGGCTCACAGTAATTAAAAAAGGAATTTGGTGGGCAGAAAGGTAACGTGGAGAATATGATAATTGACAAAAAAGGAAAGATATTCGGTAAAGTTAATATTTTAGATGTGATTATAGTGCTTATTATTGTTTGCTTTTTGGCTTTAGGAGCAGTAAAGCTGTTTTCAGGGGTGTTGGGTGGCTTCGGAGCAGGAACGGTTCTGGAAGCAGAAGTGCTCTATACTGTTGAAGTAACAAAACAGAGTGAGGACTATTTTGAAAAAATCAATGTAGGAGACCGAGTTTATCAGGTTGACTCAGACGAGCCTATAGGAGAAGTTATAGAATGTTCTACGCTTCCATCACGATATCTGACAGAAAATAAACAGAGCTTATCTTATGAACTGACGGAAGTTGAAGGAAAGTATGACGGTCACATAAAAATAAAGTCAAATTTAAAATTTGAAAACCCCGATTTTTTACTCGATAAAAAATCTATAAAAATTGGCTCGGATGTTGAGTTGGTGACAAGGGGAGCTACACTTAAAGGATATGTAATAGACATTGAATATGATGAAGAGTTAGTGGAGGGCAAATAAAATGATAATTGATGAAAAAGGAAAGATTTTCGGCAAAATCAGTATTATAGACCTGTCTGTGATTGTTATATTACTTTTAGCTATTATTGGTGGAGTTTTAGTATATGGTTTTTCTTCTGCAAAAAAAGAAGGACCTCAGGACATAAAAAAAGGTGATACGATAGACGAAATAACCGTAAAGCTAGTTGTTGAAGATGTAAGAGATATAACACGCGATGCGTTTGAGCCGGGGGATTTGGTCTTTGCGGCACTTGAAAAAAAGGTAATGGGCGAGATTGAAAAGGTTGAATCAAAGCCATATCAGAGCCTAGTTACAAGCGTTGACGGAAATATGGTTTACAGCGATGTTCCTGAAAAATATGAAGTTACAATGTACTTAAAAACATGGGGTATAGAAACAGGTAAAGGTTGTCTTAATGAAAATGACTTAAAAATCAGCTCAGGAGAAACCTTAATTATTAAAAATATTGATGCAATGACAACAGTAAGAGTTGATGAAATTTTAGTTGATGCTGAGTCAAAAAAGATTGCGTAGAGACAGAATTAAGGGGATTGAGATGTCAGTTATTAGAGAGAAATTGAAAGGTGCAAAAAGAATAGTAATAAAAGTTGGCACTTCCACACTTACTTATGATACGGGGCTTATTAATTTAAGACGTGTGGAAAAGCTTGCAAGGACGCTTTCAGACCTTCGCCATAGCGGAAAAGAAGTGATTTTAGTATCAAGCGGCGCTGTAGGTGTTGGTATGGGTAAGCTCGGAATAAAGGAAAGACCAACCTGCATAAAAGAACGTCAGGCAATGAGTGCTGTTGGCCAGGGTGAGCTTATGGGAATATACAGTAAGTTCTTTTCAGAATACGGTTGCGATGCAGCGCAGGTGCTCTTAACGCGTGATATAGTGGAGATAGCGGAAAGAAGAAAGAATGCTGTAAATACTATGGAAATGCTTTTAAAATGGGGTGTTGTTCCGATAGTAAACGAAAACGATACAGTAAGCTCGGATGAAATTGAATTTGGTGATAATGATACACTTTCTGCTTTTGTTGCAGAGCTCGTATGCGCTGATCTTTTAATTCTTCTTTCGGATATTGACGGACTTTATGACAAAGACCCTCATAAAAATAACGATGCAAGGCTTATTGAAGAAATTGATGAAATAACGGATGAGCTAATCAGCTCTGCCGGTGGCAGTGGGACAAGTCGCGGAACAGGCGGAATGATGACGAAAGTTACTGCTGCAAAAATTGCAATGTCAGCCGGTATTGATATGGTTATTGCAAGTGGTGAAAAACCTGAAATAGTTTATGATATTTTAGATGGAAAAAGGGTTGGAACAGTCTTTAAAGCTTAAAAAGGATTTGATGATATGTTAAAAGAAATGGGCATTTTAGCAAAAGCGGCTAGCCGTGAAATAATGAATATTGAAGCGGCAAAAACGAGCAAGGCGCTTCTTTTGGTAGCTGACAGTTTAATCAAGAATACTGACAGAATTTTAAAAGAAAACGAAAAGGATGTTAGCGCATTCATAGAAAAAGGCGGAAAGCCTGCGATGGTTGACAGACTAAAGCTCACCCAAAAGCGTATAGCCGATATGGCTGATGGAGTAAGAAAAGTAGAGATGCTTTCTTCTCCTGTTGGCGAAGTGATAAATACTGTTTTAAGACCTAACGGTCTTAAAATAGGAAAAAAACGAGTGCCGCTTGGTGTAATTGGAATAATATATGAAGCAAGACCTAACGTAACTGTTGACGCGGCGGCTCTTTGTATTAAAACACAAAACGCTTGTATTTTGCGTGGCGGAAGTGAATCAATCAATTCAAACAGCGTGATTTGTGATATAATTTCTGATGCCTTAAAGGAAGCAGGGTATCCTGAAAATGCCGTGCAGCTCGTTCGCGATACAGATAGAAGTGTAGCTAAAGAGCTTATGAAAATGAATGACTATATAGATGTGTTAATCCCACGCGGTGGCAAGGGACTGATAAAGACAGTTGTAAACAATGCAACTGTGCCTGTCATAGAAACAGGAACAGGAAACTGCCATATATACGTGGAGGAAACCGCAGATTTTAAGATGGCGGCAGATATCACAGTAAATGCAAAAACATCACGTCCTTCTGTGTGTAATGCAGCAGAGACACTTTTAGTTGATGAAAAAATTGCAAATAAGTTTCTTCCTTTGGTAAAAAACGAACTTTCGCCCTTTAATGTTCAGCTGCGAGGCTGCGAAAAGACACTTAAGATACTAAGTGATATTTCTCCTGCTAAGGAGGAAGATTTTGAAACAGAATATAACGATTTGATTTTGGCGATTAAAGTAGTAAGCGGAATTGATGAAGCAATCGCCCATATAAACAAATACGGCACAGGTCATTCTGAAGCGATTATAACAAATGATTATGCTAAAAGCAATCACTTCTTAGACTGTGTTGATGCGGCGGCTGTTTATGTTAATGCTTCAACACGCTTTACAGATGGGTTTGAGTTCGGCTTTGGGGCTGAAATCGGCATAAGCACACAAAAGCTTCATGCAAGAGGACCTATGGGTCTTAATGAGCTTACCACAACAAAATATATTATTTACGGAAGTGGACAAACAAGATGATAAAAACCGAAAATATCACATATTCCTATGATACAGAAGATGGGGATATAAACTTTGTCTTAAAAGGAATAGATATAGAGATAAAAAAAGGCGAGTTTGTTGCCATATTAGGTCATAACGGCTGCGGAAAATCGACGCTCGCTAAACATTTTAACGGTCTTTTAGTGCCTGCCTGCGGAAATGTGTATGTCAGTGGAGTGAGCACAAAACTTGAGGAGCATTACTGGGATATACGTCAAAGGGTAGGTATGGTTTTCCAGAATCCTGATAATCAGATAGTTGCAACAGTTGTAGAAGAAGATGTCGCTTTTGCTCCGGAAAACCTGGGAATTCCATCTGAGGAGATAAGAAAAAGGGTAGATGATGCACTAAAAGCGGTTGATATGTATGAATACAGACATCACGCACCGCATCTTTTGTCGGGTGGACAGAAGCAACGTGTTGCCATAGCGGGAGCTATTGCGATGCGCCCTGAGTGTATAGTTTTTGATGAGCCTACCGCGATGCTTGACCCGAAAGGAAGACGCGAAATCATAGATACAATCGAAAAGCTCCGAAATGAAGAAGGCATCACAATGGTTTTAATAACTCACTATATGGATGAAGCAGTAAGAGCAGACCGTGTTATCGTTATGGATGACGGCAAGGTTGTTATGGACGATATTCCGAAAAACATTTTTTCTCAGGTTAAAGCTATAAAAGGCTTAGGTTTAGATGTACCGCAGGTCACAGAGCTTGCATATCTTTTAAACAAATCGGGTATTCCAGTAAAAAACGATGTTTTGACGGTGGATGAATGTGCCGATGAACTGATGAAATATTTAGACAGCAAATAGACTTTGGCTAATGAAAGGCTGAAAATTTATGGCGATAAAGATTGAAAATTTAAATTATATATATATGCAGGGCAGTCCTTTTGAAAAAGAGGCTTTAAAGGACATAAACCTTGAGATTTCCGACGGCGAGTTTATAGGACTCATCGGGCATACAGGCTCGGGAAAATCCACGTTTATTCAGCACTTAAACGGACTAATTGTTCCCACAAGCGGCAGAGTTTTGTTAAACGGACGCGACATAAACGAAAAAGATGTAGATAAGCTTTCTGTTCGCCGTGAGGTTGGTCTTGTTTTTCAGTATCCAGAGCATCAGCTCTTTGAAGAAACTGTCTATAAAGATATTGCGTTCGGACCGAAAAATCTCGGTTTTTCCGATGATGAAATTGATAAGAGAGTTAAAGAGGCTATGTGTCACGTAGGTCTTTCGGAGTCTTTTGCGGAAAAATCTCCATTTAATCTGTCGGGCGGACAAAAAAGACGTGTGGCAATCGCAGGAGTGCTTGCAATGAAGCCTGATATTTTAATCTTAGATGAGCCTACAGCAGGTCTTGACCCCCAAGGAAAAGAAGAAATTTTAACACAGATAAGAGCGCTTCATCTTGCAAGAAAAATGACTGTTATTTTAGTATCACATTCTATGGAGGATGTGGCAAAAATAGCGGAAAGAATTATAGTAATGAATAAAGGCAGAGTGGCTATGGATGGTCGTCCTGCTGAAATTTTCAAAAGAGCAGAGGAATTGACAGGGATGGGACTCGATATTCCGCAGATAAGCAAGCTTATTGCAAAGCTTTTAGCACGCGGTGTAGAAATTAATCCTGATATATATACAGTAGAAAAAGCGCGTGCTACTCTCTCTTTACTTATTGCAAAAAAACAAAAAGAAGAGGAGGAAAAAAAAGATGCTCAGTGATATAACCTTAGGGCAGTATTTCCCGATAGATTCCTTCCTTCATAAGCTGGACCCGAGAACAAAAATATTAGGACTCATTTTAATGATTGTTGCCATTTTTATGTCATCAACTGTGTTTTCATATACATTATCGGCACTTTTTATTCTGATGGTAATGTTTTTGTCTAAGGTACCTGCAAAAATGTATTTTAAAAGCTTAAAACCAATATGGTTTGTGATTATTTTTACAGCGATACTGAATATGTTTTTGACGCAAGGACAGGTGGTATATCTGTTTGGCTTTAAGACATACATTAAGTACGAGGGAATCATCCTTGCCGTTAAAATGGCAATCAGGCTTATACTTTTAATCATAACAAGTGCTGCGCTCACATATACTACATCACCGATTGCTTTAACTGACGGCTTGGAAACACTCCTAAAACCCGTTTCTAAAATAGGTTTTCCTACTCACGAGCTTGCTATGATGATGAGTATTGCTATAAGATTTATTCCAACCTTAATTGAGGAAACGGAAAAGATTATAAAAGCACAGAAAGCCAGAGGCTCAGATTTAGATTCAGGCTCTTTTATAAAGAAAATAAAAGCGCTTACACCAATGCTCGTACCACTATTTATAAGCGCTTTCAGGAGAGCTGACGATTTAGCTGTTGCTATGGAATCAAGATGCTATCATGGCGGCAAAAACAGAACCAGATTAAAAGAGATACACTATACAAAATATGATTTGGTAGCGGCTATGGCCTTAGTGATTTTCTTAGCCGCTTTAATTGCCCTTAAAATATTTGGAGTTTAGAAAAGTATGAAAAATAATTACAAATTAGAGCTGATGTATGATGGCACGGGCTTTAGCGGTTGGCAAAGACAACCTAATGCTAAAACGGTGTGCGGAGAGATAGAAAAGGCAATTAAGACAATAACAAAAGAAGATATAGAGCTTTGCGGTGTGAGCAGAACAGATAGCGGTGTCCATGCTAAAGATTACGTTGCAAACTTTTTCTTAGAAAGCGACTTTCCGCCTCAAAAGCTTGTGTGCGGAATCAATGCGTTGGTAGAAGATGGAATACGTGTTAAAAACGCAGAGATTTGTAATCCTGAATTTAATGCACGTTTTGATGTGGTGGCCAAAACGTATGTATATACGATAGACAACACTTTGCACGGAAACCCGTTTTTGAAAAATTTTGCGTGGCATTTTAAATTTCCACTTGATATTTTAGAGATGCAAAAAGCGGCGCAGTATTTTATTGGAGAGTATGATTTTTCTGCTTTTATGGCAAAGGGTGGAACTGCTAAAACCTTTGTACGTACTATATATGATGCTAAAGTAGAGAAAAATGAAGAAGGAATTATAAAGTTTTCAGTCAAAGGAAACGGTTTTTTATACAACATGGTCAGAATTATCGCGGGAACTTTGGTTTGGGTGGGAAAAGGCGCAATAAAAGCAGATGATGTTCCCACAATCATTGAATCAAAAGACAGAAAGAAAGCAGGAACAACAGCACCTGCTCATGGACTTATTCTATACAAGCTGGATTATTAATTAGTTCGATAACCGAAAGCTAAAATCTGCCTCTAAAAATTGGAGTTTGGATTATTCTCTTTCGGTTAAGCGGGAGGGGAAATTATGAGCGAAATTCGTTTTGTAGGTGAAAAAAGATTTAACTGGCAGCATATTGTAATTTCAGTAGTTATTCTTTTAATGGTAGTGAGCCTTGCGGCAATCAGCGCGCTGCTTTGGGAAACAAGGGATGCTGAGCCTAAGATAGATGTCAGCGATGCGAAAACAAAGCCGATAGGGTTTACCTTAGACTCGGGAACGGTGTATTCACATGCTCTTACTGACAATAAAATATTTTTCTTTAGTGTTGACAATTTAAAGATATCGTCAGCCGAAGGTGTTTTGGAATATGATATGCCGTTAAAATCATCAAATCCCATAATATCAACAGACGGCACTTATGCTTTAGTTGCAGATAAAGGCGGGAAAACCGCGCACGTCTTTAAAGACTCAAAGCTTGAGAAAACGCTTACTCTTGATGAAAATATCATAATTGCACGAATCAACTCAAACGGATATTCACTTTTTATAACCGAGGGTGATGTACATAAAAATTCGGCAATAGTAAGGTCTGCTACAGGAGAAGAGCTTTTTAAATGGAAGTCAGGCTCTATCACTGTTTTATCTGCAGACATTTCCGACAATAACCGTGATATTGCTATTTCAACCATAAGTACAGATAATGGTGTGGTTTCAAGTAATATATATATGTTTAACATAACAAAAGACAAACCGTTTACAAACGATATTGTATCGGATGAGATTTTTGCAAGTGTTGAATTTGACGGAAACTATCTTTATTGCATAGGTTGTTCAAAAACATTGGTTTATAACAGTTACGGAAAATGTATTGAAACTATTGATTATGAAGACCGCGAACTGATAAGCTATGAAATTGATAACGGAACGATTCTTTTACTTTTTAGCGATTCCTCGCAGAATTCAAACGGAAGTCTGATACGTTCTTACAGCACAAAAGGAGCTTTTGAGGGCGAGTTTGCCCTTTCTTCAAAAGCTAGATTCTTAGATAGCATGGGCGGAACAATAGCGGTTGACAACAACAGAGTTGTTTCCATTCTTGATTCAAGATGCAGAGAGAAATATCAGTTAAATCTCGGCACAACCTTAAGTGATTTTAAGTTTGTAGGTACGTCTTCGAAAGCTGTTGGAATAACTGCAACGGGAGCTGAAATAGTTGAAGTGAAGAACAACGGCTGATTAAAAGAAAAAATAATGCATTGGTGGTTATAAAATGAAAAGCAGCCTGCTAAGCAAAATAAAAACTAAAAAAATGGTACTGTCTGCGATGTTTCTGTCGCTTGGTTTTGTCTTGCCGTTTCTGACAGGACAGATTAAAGAAATAGGTGACACATTACTTCCCATGCATATTCCAGTTATGCTTTGCGGGCTTATTTGCGGTGGTAAATATGGTTTTGCAGTAGGGCTTATTCTGCCGTTTTTAAGAGCTGTTATAGCAGGAATGCCCCCGATTTATCCAAATGCCGTGTGGATGTCAGCTGAACTCTGCGCATATGGTCTGATAATTGGTTTTTTGTATTTTAATTTTCACAAAAAACAGACATGGTGGTTATATTGCTCTATGCTCATAGCTATGGTTGGGGGACGTATAGTATGGGGAACGGCAAAGGCCATTTTACTTGGAGTGGCAGGCAAATCGTTTACCTTTGGCACATTTATAACAGGCGGGATAGTTGATTCATTTCCGGGAATTTTATTACAACTTATACTCATCCCTGCGATAATCAAAATAATAGATATATATTCAAAAAACATTAAAACACATTAAAACACATTGAAAGAGAAAATCTGCCTCTAAAAATCGGAGTTCGGATTATTCTCTTTTGGTTAAGGAAGGTGCAAAAATGAACTGGGCAGACTTGATAGTTATTGCAATAATCTTTGTTTGTATTATAATAAGTGCAAAACGTGGATTTGCGCGTTCTGTTATAGGAGTTTTTTCAATTATCATATCGCTTTTGGTTGCGTCTTTAGCATACCCTGTTGTTTCAGGCTACATAAATAACAGCGGATTAAAAACTGTGATTGAAGAAAATGTTGAAAAAAGTCTTGGGATGGAAACTGAGATTGAAGAACAAGCACAAAAACAAGAAGAAAAAGTGATGTTTTTTCCTGAAACTATCCAAAAAGCGATAGAAGACAAAACTCAGGAGATAGAAAATACAGCAAAGAAGACAGCGGCTCAAACGGTCAGCACACTTGTAATTAACTTAATCAGTATAATTGCCGTATTTTTAGTTGTGAGAATTTTGATGTTTATTCTCACTCATATGCTTAATCTGCTGACAAAAATACCGATTATAAGGGGATTTAACAGACTTTTGGGCGGGGCACTTGGATGTTTGACAGGAGTATTTGTTATTTATCTTGTACTTGCAATTATAACTTTTAATTCTGCACTCAGTCAAAATGAGTTCCTTATAAAAGAAATAAAAACATCCCTGATAGCTAGAGAGATGTATGATAATAATTTGCTTGTGAATATGATATCAGGAAAATAAATTTTTTGTTATCAATTTAAGAGCTGTGACAAAACAATCTGTCACAGCTCTTTTAAAATAATTACTTATTTTCCGGAAGCGGATATTTTTTAGAATAATATGCGTATTTTTCCTTATACTCCGAACTTTCTGATTTTATAGCACGAAGGCTCTGGTGCATATTCATATTATGATGAGCAGTTTCAATTATGCATCCTGCAATATTCGAGCAATGGTCTGATGTTCTTTCTAAGTTAGTAAGTAGGTCTGACCAGATAAAGCCTGCATCAATACTGCAACCGCCTTGCTGGAGTCTTGAAATGTGGTTTGCACGCAGCACTTCTTTAAATCTGTCGATAAGCTCTTCTAAAGGCTCAATATCAAATGCAATATTTACATCATTATTAACAAATGCACGAAGAGACAAGTTGTTGATTTCCTTTGTTGCTCCTGTGATTGCCATAAGCTCTTCTTTAGCAACACCTGAAAATTCAATTTCTTTTTCGAGGAGCTCTTCTGCTGATTCTACGATATTGACCGCATGGTCAGAAAGTCTTTCAAAGTCGCCGATAAGTTTTAAAAGCTGCGCTGCTTTTTCTCTTTCTCTGTCGCCTGTCTGGTGCGTACTTAATTTAAGCAGATAGTTAGCGATGACATCTTCGTAGTGGTCTGTTTTTTCTTCCCTTTCGCGAATTGACGCAGCCACATCTTTTTTGTAACCAAAAAGCATATCAATACTGTCATTTAAAGCACTTGTTGCACAGTTCGCCATTCCAATTGCATGCTTTAAGCAGTGGTCAAGTGCAACGGCAGGAGTTGCGAGAAGACGTTCATCAAGCTCTGATACTTCTTCTTTAACCTTTGCGTCAGGAACAAGTTTGCATGCAAGCTTTTCTAAAAGTCCCGATGCAGGGAGCAGAATTGCTGTACAAATTACATTAAACAAAGAGTGTGCAACAGCTATACCGAAATGCGTTGCAGTTTCACCAAGAATTGCCGGCATGAAAAAGCCCTTTGCAATATAGAGGACAATAAGAAGTATTACAGTTCCTATTACATTAAATGATAAGTGAACAATGGCAACACGCTTTGCGTTTCTGTTAGCTCCTACAGAAGATAAAAGTGCAGTTACGCAAGTACCGATATTCTGTCCCATAATGATAGGGAATGCTGCGCCGTAAGTAATCTGACCTGTTACAGTAAGTGCTTGCAGAATACCAACAGAAGCAGAGCTTGACTGAATTATGCCTGTAAGCACGGCACCTGCGATTACACCGAGTATCGGGTTTGTAAACATTATAAACATCTGCTGGAAAGCAGGTACGTCACGAAGTCCTGAAACAGCTCCTGACATAGTTTCCATACCAAACATTAAAATCGCAAAGCCTAAAAGAATAATTCCTGTATCTTTTTTCTTTGAGCTTTTCGAGAACATCTGAAAAATGATACCTATAAGGGCAAGAACAGGTGTAAACGAAGTGGGCTTTAAAAGCTGGAGGAAGAAATTGGAGCTTTCAATACCGCCAAGGCTTAAAATCCATGCTGTAACGGTTGTTCCTATGTTAGCGCCCATGATAATGCCGATTGACTGTTTTAAAGTCATAATTCCGGAGTTAACAAAGCCGACAGCCATAACCGTTGTTGCAGAAGAACTCTGGATAACAGCAGTTACACCGAGTCCTGTTAAAAAGCCTGCGAGCCTGTTAGTTGTAAGGGTGCTGATTAAAGCGCTTAGTTTGTTACCTGCGCGGCGCTCTAAAGCCTGACCCATGAGGTCCATACCAAAAAGGAAAAGGCACAGGCCACCGATTAAATTTAATAAATCAAAAAAATCCATAATTAAATCCTTTCTTTAAAAATAAACGTGCTAAATATATGTAAACTATTCGTTATTGTTAAAAATCGCAACTTTCACCAAATACAACATATCATAAAACATAGATTTTGTCAATGTCTTTTCCTCTTTTTACCTATTACCTTCTGAAAATCCACAAGACATTTTAGGAAAAAGTGAATAGTGAATAGGTAAAAAGTAAAATCGACATTCCTCTGTCGAAGAATGTCGATTTTTGGTGACCCGTAGGGGAGTCGAACCCCTGATTCCGCCGTGAGAGGGCGGCGTCTTAACCACTTGACCAACAGGCCTTATTCAATTTACCTTATTATTATAACATAATTTTTTGAAAAATCAAGCATTTATTAAAAAATTTTTATCGGTATGCTATTTAAGCATACCGATAAAGTCTATAATATCCGAAGGAGTCTGCGCAATCATATCTGCGCCTGCGTCTTTAAGTTCCTTTTCGGTGCGGAAACCCCAGAGAACACCTACTGTCTTTATTTCTGCATTTTTACCTGTTTCAATATCGGTTGAAGTATCGCCTATATAAAGACATTCTTCTTTTGGGACATCCAAGAAAGAGATGATATTTAAAAGAGAATCAGGAGCGGGTTTAAGCGGAACACCCTCGATAAAGCCCTGAACGTGCGAAAAATCGTGAGATGTCAAAATTTCTTTTACTACATTTTTTGTCGCGTTATCAGGCTTGTTTGATAAAATGGCTGTTTTAATACCTTTTTTTGAAAGGCTATCAAGCATAGCCAGGATGCCATCATATGGTGCGGTAAGATAGAGAGGATTCTTGTCATAAGCCTTAAAATAATGCTCGCTTACTTCTAAGAAAAGCTCATCTGTATATGAATCAAGGTAATTAAGCATATTACGAACGAGATTTTTATATCCGTTTCCTATCATATATTTATATTTATTTATCTCAATCTCGGGAAGCTCAAAATGTTTTAGTGTTTCATTTCCGAAGTATGCAATTGTTGTGAGTGTATCACAAAGAGTTCCGTCTAAATCAAAAATACAAGCCTTTATCAAAATTGTTCTTTCCTTTCAGTTTAGTAGATATTCATTTCCTTAAGCCAATTAAATAGAAGAGTTGTCCATTGTCCGCAATGCATTTTGCATGCAGGACCGATACCATGCCCACCGTTTGGGAATATGTGAAGCTCCGTAGGGACGTTATGTTTAATAAGGGCTTTTGCATAGTTAATACTGTTGTAAACAGAAACACCTGCATCGTCAGCATTATGAAAGATAAAAGCGGGCGGGGCAGTTTCATCTGCTATTAAATTTGGACTTAAAGTTTTAGCAAGCTCTATATCGTGGTCTTTTCCCAAAAGGCTATCTGCAGAGCCTTGATGTGTGATAACCTTGTCTGCAAGGTCTATTACAGGGTAGCAAAGGACCTGATAATTCGGAAGAAAATTTTGCTCGCTTAACTCGTCAACAACATGTGGCACTTCTTCTTTATATGTAGAAAGCATAGCCGCTAAGTGCCCGCCGGCTGACGAGCCTACAACGATTATTTTGTCAGGATTTATACCATATTCTTCTGCGTGTTTTCTGATATACTGCACGGCTTTTCTTGCATCATTGAGCTGAGCGGGGAAATGTGTCGGTGCTAAACTATATTTAAGGACAAACGCATTTGCACCCCAGCTGTTAAACATTTTTGCATAACCATAGCCCTCATGGTTACCGAAGTGTGTATATCCGCCGCCGGGAAGAACCAAAAATGCACAGTCGGTATATTTCATATATTCATCAACCTTAAAATGCTCGAGTGTTGGCATCTTATCATATCCATCAGGTAAAGTAGTGTATAAATCCATACAAAAGCCTTCTTTCTTCTCTTTTACGCATTCATTTTAGAATCAGTGAACAATTTAGATGCCAGTGTCACACATACATCAAAGCATCAAAAAAGAATTGCCACCAAATTGGAATATTTAAAGCATACAAAACAAATAATACGATATTAAATTTCACTCCAACATTTTTCCTGATCTTTTTGACAATAGACACAATGTTCAAAATTAAACCTATTATCGCTGTTATAATGATACCAAATATCGTATGCATCATCAGGACAGCCACAATCATATCAAACAGATTATTAATACGATATAATGTATTTTTAAATATTAATGTAGATAAAAAGCTAATAAAATTAACTATAATAATTCCAAGTGATATTTTATCTACCAAGGATAATTTCTTCATCATTTACCTCATTTTTGTAATTTTTCTTTAACAGTATTAATTGATGAAATCAACATTCTACGAATTTGTCCGCAATCATTTATTATATTTTTATATTGCTCGTCATCAATATATCCTGTTCGATTAAGCAGTTCCAACCAATATTCTGATTCATAGCACTCTTTTAGGGCAATCTGCATTTTTGATATAAAATCTGCTGTACCATGTGCATATTTTGATTCGTGAATATTAGCACCAATTGATGTTCCAGAACGCATAAGCTGATTTGTTAGAACACTTTCCCTTTTAATTTCTTTTATATTCTTACACATACTTATAATTTCAACTGCAAAATCCTTTGCCTTATCAAGCATTATGCTTTCTGCCATATTTTTACTTCCTATAATTTTTTAGCTAAGTTTTGAGGTAAAGCTCAAAGCTAAATTATTCCGCTTTGCTCCACAGCTAAATAACTCCTTCGGAGTAGCTAAATTAAATTCGCCTTATAGCTGACTGAAGGTCAATTTAGCTATGAAGTAATTTAGCGTGCGTTAGTACATTTAGCTCGCGGAACGCGAATTTAGCTGAATAGATTTAACTATTATTAAATCTATTCTAGCATATTGCTAAATTGTTGTCAATACGCATAATCAGCCGTCAAAATCGTCTTGTTCATAAAAAATTAACAATTTTACCATTGAAATTATTACAAAAGTATTGTAAAATAACATTTGGTTTTTAACAATTTTGTAATAATTTCAAAATTTTTTGAATAGAATAAGTATCAAGTAAGAAAACGAGGTGAGAATCTTTGGTTGAGATAAAAACTGAGGCGAAGGTGACAAAGCTTACAAAGTCGCCGAGTCGCTATTATGTTTTTAATGAGAGAAAAAAGGTTGATACGACAAAATCAGAGGGAGAGCTTAAAAAGCCTGCAACTCCTACAAAAGATATAGCTTCCGAAAAGGCGCAAAGCTTGTGTATAAAATGTGAATCGTTTAAGGATACCACAGTTAAAGCAGTAAGAGATATTTTTAAAAATGGAAGAAATGCGATTATAAGAGCAGTGTCAGGATTGAAAAGTGCGAAAAGACAAAGGACTTACGACAACAGCTTGAAATATGCCATAGTCGGTGTGCTTGCAGTAATATGTGCGGCTATATGCGTTTCAACTTGTTCTTTGGGATATAAGGTAACGGTTGGTGATGTTTCTTTAGGTGTGATTTCATCAAAAAGTATATATAACGAAGTATTTAACAATGTTAGCGAAGATGTTTTTACTCTTACGGGAAAAGAGTTCGAGCTTTCAGGAAAGCCTGAGTTTTCTTTAACTATTATTCCTGACAGAAATATTTTGTCACGTAGCGAATTTACTGAAAAACTAAAATCGCTATCCAATATGATGATTCCTGCGTATACGATTGTAATTGATGGTGAAATGGTTGTATCGCTTCCAACTGAGGAAATGGCAAAAACAGCTGTAGAAGAATATAAAGAGTCTTTCTTTGATGAGGATATGGATTCGGAAGTGAAATTTACTAGTGATGTTAAAATATCATATATGTTTGCGCCAAAGGACATTCTTTATACAAAAGATGCGGCAGTTACCTATCTTTTAAATGGAGAATTTTCATATTATAGGGCGGACAAAGAACAAACTGTTAAAGAGGTTTCAGAAAAAATGAGGATTTCTGAAAATACTATTTTAAGTGCAAATGAAATTAGCGATGATAAGATAAAAAAGGGGCAAGTTTTAAAGCTGTATTCCGGAAGAATGTTTGCAGATGTCATAGCGATGGAATATGTTCAAAGGGAAGTATCAATCCCTTATGAAACTGTGCAAAAAGACTCGGGTGAGCTTTATCAGGGAACAACAAAGATAGAAACAGTCGGAAAAGAGGGTTTAAAAGAAGTCGAGGAGTGCGTAACGTATATAAACGGAAAAGAGACTAAAAGAGATATTTTAGTTGAAAATATTTTAAAAACACCTACAGTTCAGGTTGAGCTTGTGGGAGTTAAAGAACCGCCTCCGTCTGTTGGAACAGGAAATCTTATTGTACCGACAAACGGGACACTTTCTTCACGTTATGGCTGTCGTTGGGGAAGAAAACATGAGGGTGTTGACTTGTCTGCCCCTGAAGGAACGCCCATTTATGCTGCAGACAACGGAACTGTAACATATGCCGAGTTTAATAACGGTGGATATGGATATATGGTAAAAATAGACCATGGCAACGGCTTAGAGACTTGCTATGCTCATTGTAGCGAGCTTTTAGTAGAGGTCGGTCAGGTTGTTTCAAAAGATGATTTAATAGCCAAAGTCGGAAATACAGGAAGAAGTACAGGGGCGCATCTTCATTTTGAAGTAAGACAAGAAGGGATTGCAATAGACCCCATGAGATTTCTTGACTAGAAGAAATATAAAAAGCAAGCCATATGGCTTGCTTTTACTTATTCATTCGTTTTGATATTACGTCAAACAAAAGTCCTGCCACAACACTTTCGGAGAATAAATATACACTGACGGAGCACATCATTATGCCATAATCAAAAGAGAAAAATGCAAGAAGCAGCAAAAGTGTTGCAAAAAGGGTGCCTGCTTTTAAAATCAGTTTTGATGCAGGACACATATTTTTTATTTGAGTTTTTAAATTTTTCATAGCAAGCACCTCACAAAACTATCTGATATAATTTTATCATGAGGAAAGGACGTTAATCAATATAAAATTATTTCCATAAAAAAAGGGGATGTAAAAATTACTTTTTACATCCCCTTTTTAATACATAATTATTCAGCAACAGGTGCGTCAACAGGACAAACGTTTGCACAATTTCCGCAATCGATGCAAGTACCTTCGTCAATTACAAAAATGCCGTCTCCTTCGCTGATGCAAGATACAGGGCATTCTGAAGCACAAGCGCCACAGCTGATGCAATCCTCTGTAATTTTGTAAGCCATTTCTGTACACCTCCTCAAATGATGTATAAAGCTCGCAATCGAACTATTTTATCATAGTATAACATATTTATCCGAAGAAATAAATATGTTTTAATAAAATTTTTTAAAAATTTATAATCTACAAAACATAATGCAACGTTTTTGCAACACATTAAAGAAATATAAAAGAAAAAAGTGTTGCGTTTTGCACCATTATGTGTTATAATCAAATCGAATTATGGAAGGAGGCGGAAAAAGTGATGAATCAAAACATTGGCGAGAGAATTAAAAATATGCGAAAAAACAAAGATTTATCTTTGCAAAAGGTTGCCGATTCTTTAGATGTTAACCGTTCAAGCATCATGCGTTGGGAACGCGGAGAAACTTCTAAGATTAAGCTGCCAATGGTAGAAAAGCTTGCAAGCCTCTTTGGTACATCTCCTCAATATCTTCTTACGGGTAATGAAAGAGAAAAGGAAAGGGAAAACTGGTATAAAGATAATGTTACAGAGCTTGGTGAAGAATGCTCACTTCCTGTAGTAGGTCAGGTTTGTGCAGGGAATGGTCTTTTTGCTGAGGATAATATTTTAAGATATGAATTTGCCGACAGCAGATATAACAGAAAAGAATATTTTTATCTGCAGGTTTCAGGCGATTCTATGTCACCAAAGCTTGATGATGGAGATTTGATTCTTGTCAGGAAGCAATCTTCGATAGACAGCGGCGATGTGGGAGTTTTCTTAATTGATGGCTGTGATGGTGTTGTAAAAAAAGTCAAGTATGACAGAAACTATATTGAACTACACTCCTTTAATCCGTACTATCCTGTACGTCGTTTTGAGGGAGTAGACGTTCAGAGAGTGAGTGTTGTAGGAAAAGTAATAGAAAGCAAGCGCATCTGGTAGATAAAACGTCTTGAAATTAATTTGATACTTGAAATGTTGTTTATATAAATTTGGGAAGGATTAATTAGATGGAAAAATATATTGATTTGCATACTCATTCCAATTGTTCTGATGGAACGATGACGCCTTGTGAGCTTGTGCATCATGCTAAAGAGTCAGGCCTTAGCGCGATATCGCTTACAGACCATGATTGTATAAGTGGTATAGGAGAAGCGGTTTCGGCGGGCAAAGAGCTTGGCGTTGAGGTTGTACCCGGAATAGAGTTTTCAGTTCAGTCAAACACGGAAACACATATATTGGGATATTATATAAATCCTGAGGCAGAGGCAATTTCTCATACACTTCCCGAAATTTTAAGAGTGAGAAATGAAAGAACAGAAGATACGGCACGGAAATTATGCGAGCTTGGGTTTAACATCACGTGTGAAGAAGCGAGAGCTAAAGCAGGCAGTGATTTAGTCGGAAGAGCACATTTTGCAAAAGTAATGGTAGAAAAAGGCTATGTGTCTTCTGTAAAAGAGGCATTTGAAAATTATTTAGGAAGCGGGAAACCAGCTTTTTCATCAAAGCAATACCTTACGGCAGAAGATGCCGTGCGTGTCATAAAAGAATCAGGCGGAGTTTCATTTATTGCTCATCTTCATTTAATCAGGCTAAACGATTCTGACCTTTTCGATTTCCTTAAAAGAATGAAAGAGGCAGGACTTTCGGGAATTGAAGGATACTATACCGAGTATGAAAAAGAGATGCACGAAAAATATATGGCTATGGCAAAAGAGCTTTCTTTAGCTGTTTCTGGTGGCACAGATTTTCACGGAAAAACAAAGCCACATATAAAGATAGGAAAAGGCTATGGAGAACTTCAAATTCCATATAGTGTTTTAGACGAAATAAAAAAGCTCATTTGAATATGGTATAAATAAAATTCATATATTAATGATAAAAAAAGTATTTAATCTTACGGAGGGAAAGATAATTATATGAGAACTATAATAGCAGCCGACAGCACTTGTGATTTATCCCCGGAAATGATAAAGGAAAATGATATAAAAATCATTCCGCTTTATGTAAATTTGGGCGAAAAAAGCTTAAGAGACGGAGTTGATATAACTCCTGCTGACATTTTCAAATATGTTGAAGAAACAGGTGAGCTTCCAAAAACATCTGCAATTCCGATTGGTACTTTTTTAGATGCTTTTAAAGAAATAAAATCAGATGACGAAGAGCTAATCTATTTTTCTATCGGCTCAGGATTTTCGAGCTCTTGTCAAAATGCTATTTTAGCGGCTGAAGAAATGGAAAACGTTTATATTGTTGACACTAAATCACTCTCCACAGGTGAGGGCATACTTGTTTTAAAAGCTTGTGAAATGGCAAGAAACGGAGCTTCTGCAGCAGAAATCGTCAAGAAAATGGAAGAATTGGTAGAAAAGGTTGATATAAGCTTTGTTATTGAAAAGCTTGATTTTCTCCATAAAGGCGGAAGATGCAGTGCGGTTACGCATTTAGGTGCTAACTTATTAAATATCAAGCCAAGCATTGAAGTTGTAGACGGAAAGCTCTGTGTAGGAAAGAAATATCGCGGAAAATATGCATCAATTCTTGAAAAGTATGTTGAAGAAAGGCTGCAAGATGTTGAAGTTGATGATGAGTTTGCGATTTTTACCTACTCTGAATCAAATCCCGAATATGTTGAGCTTGGATATGAAAATGCAAAGAAATCAGGTAAGTTCAAAAATGTTTATAAAACATTGGCAGGCTGTACGGTTACGACACATTGTGGTAAAAACACAATGGGTATAATCTTTTTAAGAAAATAATCTAAAAAAGGGAGTGTTTAGTTTTTTTAAACACTCCCTTTTGTTTATTCCTTATTCATTTTGATTTTTGGACGGAAAATAAATTTTTTCATCGCTTCCCAGTTAAACGGAATTAGAGGATAGAGATATCCTGAGCCTGTGACTGTTTTATTTGTGGCAATTAACAGGACAACCAGTACTAAACCGCCTATAAAGCCCCAGATTTTGAAGAAATAGGTGAGTATTAGAAGGATAATTCTCATAAACTTAAGCGAATAATTAAACTCGATACTTGGCTGAGCAAAGCTTGCAATTGAGATAAATGACATATACAAAATCGTGTCAGCATTCAGCCAGCCTGCTTTGACGGCAAAATCTCCAAGTAATAGTGCACCGATGATTGATAGTGAGTTTCCAAGCATACTAGGGGTATTAACAGAGGCGAGCCGCAAAACATCAACCGCACCCTCTAAAATTAAAAGCTGAAGTATTATGGGAACAAAGACTTCTTCTCTGACCTTTAAAAACTGCATCCATGGCGGAAGTATATTCATATATTCTAAAAGCAGTAGCCAAAGGGGAGTTATGATAAGTGTTGAAAAAAAGGCCAGGTTTCTCACAAGACGAAGATATGTTCCGACTAAGGGAGAGAAATAAAAATCTCCCGGCTCTTGCATAAACTCAAAAATTGACGTGGGAAGAATCAGGACAGATGGAGAAGTGTCAACCATAATTACGATATTTCCCTCTAAGATTGCAGATGCTGCAACGTCAGGGCGCTCGGTCATACGTACTTTTGGGAAAGGGTTATACCATCTTTGGCGAATAAGACATTCGGTGATGCTCTCTAAGCTCATTGTAAGAGCTTTTGTATCAATTTTTTTAAGCTTTTCTTTCACTATTTTAAGAGACTTTTTATCAACAATATCATCAATATATGCAACTGTGACATCGGAACGTGAACGCGTGCCGATATTCATCAGTTCGTAAACGAACTTCGGGTCACGTATACGTCTTCTTATAAGCGCACAGTTTGCAATCATCGTTTCAACAAAGCCGTCCCGTGCGCCACGCATAACCTTTTCCTTTTCAGGCTCTTGAGTTTCGCGTGCAGGATAGTCCCTGATATCCATAACAATCGCATCGGTAAAGCTGTCAAGCATAATAATTGTAAAGCCTGATAAGAAAAAAGTCTGTATGTTTTCTATTTCGCCTTCTAATATGGCTTCTGTGCCTGAAACATATCTTTGCATAAAGTCATCACAGGACACTACTTTAGCCATTTCTTCCTTTGTGACGTTTATAAAATTACTTAAAACTTTATCAAGAATTGGTCCGTTGACAAAACCGTCTAAAAAGTAAAGCTTAGCTTTTTTTTCGCCTATGATAAGATTTCTTTCTACAGCGTCAAAGCTCTTTCCAAACGGCAGGCTGGAAGACATAAGCTTTTCTTTTTCTTCTATAGCTATGGGAAGCGGCATTAAAACACCTCTTTTGGCAAATTTATTTTATCATAGTATGCCAAAAGTCCGGTTTTCTATTCATTTCCTTTTTTAAGAGGGAGCATTTGTCCGTCTATTGCAGCGGAAAAGACATTTCCGCCTATCATCTGATTTTCATAAACCAACAAAAGTGCATAAAAAGTATCTTTATTGCTTTGCGGTGGATTTGTAATGATGTATGTATATTTTGAGATGACTTTTCCTCTAAAGGCAGAAAGGTCAAAACCGCTTAATTTTAAGAACTCGTTATAATTAGTATATACATCGTCAAACCTTTCGGGAAGTCTGAAGTTTTCGCATACTTCACTACCCGGATCAACCTGCCATCCAAAGCTTTCGACACAGGCGATACGGCTAAAAAGAGTTTCAAGATTTTTTGTATGAATTTCCATAGATATTTCCCTTATCAAAATCCTGCCCCACAAGACAAATAAAAGTCCCAAAAATAATAAAAATAAAATGCCGTTTTTTTCCCCTTTTAAAATCGATTTCATATTGAAAATCCTTTCATAATTCAGCTATTTTATCTTATGAAATTAGTTGAAAATATATGAAAAAAGTGATATAATTGACATATACGGAATTTTATTTTATAAAATTCCTAAAAGCCTTTCGGCTTTCTGCAGTCTTTCAGACTGCGTATGCCAATTGACGGCGTCGTAAAAATGCCCTTGCGAGCAAGCATTTTTACTTCTGGTAGAATGATTTGCATCTTTTCTATCACCTAATTATATAATTATGATATATTTACTATTTTTGTTTTTTGCAGGAGGAATTCTTTTGAATATAGCAGCGATACAAAAATTATTTTCTGGCACAACCCTTGATGCAATAATGATAACATCTCCTGAAAATATATATTATTTCAGCGGTTTTAAAAGTGGTGACGCCGTTTTGATTTTAACGGCTAATGAAAGCTATATTTATACTGATTCGAGATATTTTATTCAGGCAGGAGAGCAGGCACCTTTGTTTACTCTTTGTGATATATCTCTAGAACCTCCGTCTAAGCGTTTAAAAGATGAGGGTTTTTCAAAAGTTGGTTTTGAAGAAGAATTTGTGACATATTCTGCATATTTAAAGCTTTGTCAGAACTTAGAAGGAAGCGGTGCAGAGCTTATAGGCATAAGCCGTGAGATAAGCCGCGTGCGTCAGGTGAAGACTGAAAAAGAAATTGAATATATAACTAAGGCTGCAAATATTGCAGACAAAGCATTTTCATTTATTTTAGATAAAATCGAGCCCGGAAAAACCGAAAAGGATATTGCCCTGATGCTTGAATTCTATATGTTAAAAAGCGGTGCAGACGGAATAGCTTTTGATACTATTTGTGCATCAGGTGCACGTTCTGCCATGCCACACGGAGTAGCGACAAACAAAGTAATCGAAAGAGGCGATTTTGTCACATTAGACTTTGGTTGTAAATACGAGGGATATTGCTGTGATATGACAAGAACAGTAGTTTGCGGAAGAGCATCGCACGAACAAAAGAAGATATATAACACAGTGTTATCTGCTCAAATGGCGGCACTTGATGCAATCAAACCAAATGTCGATAATGCGTATGTTGACAGCGTAGCACGTTCTATCATAGAAGATGCAGGATATGGTGATAAGTTTGGTCATGCTTTAGGGCATAGTTTGGGTTTAGAGATTCACGAAAGTCCAAATCTATCAAAAAAATCTGTTGATAAGCTAAAAAGCGGAATACTTATGACGGTTGAACCGGGAATTTATATAGAAAATTTTGGCGGTGTGAGAATTGAGGATTTAGTTTTAGTTACATATAACGGACATATCAATCTCACAACGTCTGAAAAAGAACTGATAGAGCTGAGATAAAAGGTAAGTTGTGATAAAAAGAAGGGGTGTGAAAGGGAAATGTATAAAAAGGTTTTTAAGAGGATGATTGATATTGTCTTGTCGGCGATGGCTATTATCGTGCTTGCAATTCCTATGGCTATTATTGCTATAGCTATTAAGATTGATAGTCCCGGAAAGGTAATTTTCAAGCAGGAAAGAGTAGGCAAAAACAAAAAAAGCTTTCATATATTGAAGTTCAGGAGTATGCGCAGTGACACACCTAAAAACGTACCGACACATCTTTTGGCAGATCCTGAGATGTATATAACAAAGATTGGTAAAATTTTGAGAAAAACATCAATTGATGAGCTTCCGCAAATTTTTTGTATCTTTGTTGGTACGATGAGTATTATAGGGCCAAGACCGGCGCTTTTTAACCAGACAGATCTCATCCAAAAACGTGATGAATATGGTGCAAATGACATAACTCCGGGACTTACAGGGTTGGCACAGATAAAAGGCAGAGATGAGCTTCCAATAGATGAAAAAGCAAGACTTGATGGTGAATATGTAGAGAAAATGAGCTTTTGGTTTGATGTAAAAATTTTCCTGGGTACAATTTTCAGCGTTCTCAAAAGCGACGGTGTAGTTGAGGGCGGTGCAGGTCAAACAGGAAAAGCAAAGGAAGAGGTTTTGTGATGAAAAAAATCCTCATAACAGGCGCCGGTAGTTATATTGGTACATCATTTGAAAGATATATAAAAGAAAATTATCCAGAGAGTTTTACTGTTGATACGGTCGACATGATTGATGGATTGTGGCGGGAAAAAGATTTTTCAGAATACGATTGCGTTTTTCATGTGGCAGGTATTGCACATTCTGACACAGGGAAGGTTAGTGAAGAAACAAAGAGAAAGTATTATGAAGTAAACACAGATTTAGTAATAGCTACAGCACAAAAAGCAAAAAGAGAAGGCGTAGGCCAGTTTGTTTTTATGAGTAGCATCATTGTGTATGGCAGTAAAAATGAAGTAATAACATTAGACACAGAGCCATCACCTGACAACTTTTACGGGGACAGTAAGCTACAAGCTGATGCTAAAATTCACAAGCTACAAAGTGATAAATTTAATGTAGTAAGTATAAGACCTCCTATGGTTTATGGAGAAGGCTGTAAAGGTAATTATCCTATGCTTTCAAAGTTTGCAAAAAAAACACCAGTTTTCCCCGAGGTTGACAGCAAACGAAGTATGATATATATTGAAAATTTGTGTGAAGCTATAAGATTAATTGTTTCAAACAATTCAAAAGGTTATTTTTATCCTCAAAACAGGGATTATGTAAATATTTCAACTTTGATTAGGGAAATTAATCCCAGAATAAAGACAACAAGGATTTTTAATCCTTTTATAAAAATCTTCAAAAATTTCGGGGTATTTAAAAAAGTTTTTAAAACAATGGTATATGAAAAAAATATGTCATCATGCTTTGATTTTGGATATTGCATTAAAGATTTTAAGACGTCTGTAAAGGAAACGGAGGGTTTTTGTGAAAATTAGTATAGTAACAGCCTCTTTTAACAGTGAAAAAACAATCAAAGAGACCATAGAATCTGTATTAAACCAAACTTATACAGATATAGAATATATTATAATAGACGGCAAATCGGCAGACCGTACGGTAGAAATTGCTGAAAGCTATATAGAAAAGTTTGCTCAAAGGGGAATGGAATACCGCATCATATCAGAGCCTGATGATGGAATATACGATGCTATGAACAAGGGGGCGCGTCTCGCAACAGGTGACTTTGTTGCTATGTTAAACAGTGACGATTGGTATGAGCCAATAACTGCAGAGACGGTGGTAAATACATATAAAGAAGAACCCTTCGATATGTTTTATGGAGATATCCGTATAATAAAAGAAAATGGAAGTGCGATAATAAAACATTCAAAGCAAGATAAGATTGTAACAAGCCGCCATTGGAATCATCCCACATCTTTTATTTCCAAAGAAATATATAATGAGATGCAATATAAATGCGAAGGAATTCATGACGATTTTGATTTGTTTATCAGGATTAGGAAAGCGGGGAAAAAGATTGTAATTCGAAATACTACTTTGGCTAATTTTCGTGTAGGTGGAATCAGTAACAATAAATCTTTTAAAAAATGCAAGGAGCGATTTCTGAACAGATATAGTATCTATAGAAGTAATGGTTATTCAAGACTATATATAGTTGAATGCTTTGCAATAGAAGCAGTAAAATTTATACTGAGTTAACACAGTATAGATAATACAGACGGCGGGGGGAGTATTATGATTTCAAAGATTAAAAGTTGCGGTCTTTTTGGTATAGACGGATATATTGTAGATGTAGAGGCTGATGTTTCAAAGGGTCTTCCGTCCTTTGAGAAAGTGGGCTACAAAGTCCATATTGATAAATAAAGGCTTTTCTCACCTTTTTAATACTACTTCCACCTGTGCAATTTGAAAAAATTGCACAGGTGGATTTTTTTATTTTTGACAAAAGGTAGAAAATGTAATTTTTGCATCGACAAAATAACAGATTTATGGTAAACTAAGTAGTAGTAATAAACTTTTAGGAGGAAAAGTTATGAAAAAATCTTCAAAGAAACCCATATTAGTTGCAACTCATCCAGCAACTAAATTTCTAAACCATACTTTTTCAGGTTGTATCAAACCATTATGTAATGAACAAGAAGGATTATATGAAGAATTACACGAGTTACACTTAAGCAACAGAGAAGAAAGAGGACCTTTCTCATATGTAACAGCAAAGGAAATCTACAAGTTTATACTTGAAAAGAATCCACAAGCCTTTGCAAAGTTTGGTAAGCAATTTGAAATTATAGTGGACCACTTTGCTTGTGCTTTGAATTGGAAACAATTTAAGCAAATCTATAAATTTCAACCACAACTCATAGATGAACTTTGGGATATAGATTTTACTGATGATAAATATGAAGCACTTGCACCAGAAGAAATTGTCTATCTTCCTTGTTATAGTTTTTTTGTTGACCTACCTATGTCTTTTTATAATGAAGATTATGTTGGCTTTTTTGTTTACTTTGACAATCATCAGAGATTTGAAGAAAATGCCAGTGTGGTACAAGTTTTATTTATTACTGACGAAAGAATGCACACTGAAAACAATTTTACAGGACCAGTCTATGAGTGCTTTAAGATTACATTAGCATACAACTTCAAAACATACACAATCAAATCACGAGAAACAGGAGAAGAACATGTTGCTGATGTTGAAATAAGGGATATATTAGAGGCTTTAAACCCACACGTATTTAGAGATTTAGGAGAAGAAAAGGCATTAGAAATAATAATCAAAGTAAATCAGATTATTACATATCTTGCCTGCTCTAATGCTGACTTTACACTTGTGAAAAAAGCAACACGCAAACCTGACCTTAAAAGGACTAAAATAACTGACCTTGAACATACTGAATACCGTTTAGGTGATACATACGCAAAGTTAGCAAGTGGTAAAGAAGTAAATAGAAGATATTTAGGTGATGCACCTGACGCATATACTAAATCAGAAGAAGTAGAAGTAAGTGAAAATGATACTGAAAGAGAAGTAGGATATAGAAAAACAGGATACCATATGAGACCACATATGAGAAAAGCACATTGGAAACATTATTGGTATGGTAAAAAGGATGGTAGTGAAGAAAGAGTAAAAAGAAGAAAATTTGTATCTGCTGTTTTTATAAACCAAACAGGTGAAGAAATTGAAATGCCTACAAGAGAAATTGTAAGATTAAGATTTTAATAATATGGGTGGAACTCACAGAGTTCCACCCATATTTTATTGTATTTTTAGAGTGTGCTAATATCATACAATTTTTACATCTCTAAAACTATACGATTTTATGTATAAATAGAGTGGGTTTCTGGTTATTTTGACAAAGTGTAAACCATCTCTTAAGTTTAGCTTGACGATTTTATACTGAAGAGTTATGATGTGACCAAAATTAAGGAAAGGTTGTGAGTCCATTTGGTATTAGGATACGTTAGAGTCTCTCATACAGACCAGAACCAACAACGCCAATATCCCACTATGGAAGAATTTGGTGTTGAGAAGATTTTTGAAGAAAAAGCATCTGCAAAAACCGCTGATAGACCTAAACTACAAGAACTGCTTTCTTTTGCAAGAAGTGGCGATATCATCTGTGTGCATGATTTCAGTAGACTCGCAAGGTCCACAAAAGACCTTCTCACTATCGTGGAGGACCTTGAATCCAGAGGGATTGGCTTAAAAAGTAAAAAGGAAGATATAGACACCACTACTCCAGTAGGTAAACTGCTTTTGACCGTGATTGGCGCTATTTATACCTTCGAGTTGGAATGCAACCACGAGAGACAAATGGAAGGTATCAAAATTGCTCAAGCACAAGGTAAGTACAAAGGAAGAAAACCAATCTCTATTGAAAACTTTGGAGAGTGGTATGAGAAGTGGAAAAACAGAGAATATACAAAAACTGCTCTTGCAAAAGAGTTAGGTATCAGCAGACAAACTTTATATAAACTTTTTGAAGAATATGAGCAAAACCCCACAAACTCAATAGAAAACAACACAACAGAAAAATAAAATACAAAATACAGTAATGACAAGCAAAAGTCCTCTCTATAATTAAATATTTTCATAATTTTTAACTCTAAATAATTTTAGACCATACCTTTTATAATAAAAGAAAGATTAAAGAGTGTTAAAGTGAAAATATTTATTTATAATCATACCCAACTGTTTTATAATATATGCTCAGAACTTTTATAATTAATGTCCAATAACCCAATATGACAAGGAGAACTTGATATGTTACTATATGCTTTTTCTGAAAAACTTGACAAGGTTTTAAACCCTACTCACTCATACTTCTCTAACTTTATCAAAAAGACCTGTGAAAACTACGCTTTGGAAGAAGAGGGCTGGTTTGTTGTTGCTTTTCCTAAAAAGTATCATATACCCACTCTACGAAAATATAGAAATACTTTAAAACAAAATCAACCCCAAATTATGCAATTTATTGAGGACTTTGACTTGGTAGATTATCAGGAAGATTTAGAAAATAAAGGTTATGAAGATATTAGAGTTTTTAGTATTAATGCTGTTTCAACACTTTTATAAAATATCTTTTCATATTTTTTCAAAAATCATATAAATTTCTCTATAAAACTGTCCTTTTTAATGGACACTAAATTTTATTTCATTTTTTCCAACACTTAAATAAGCACCCGTTTCAAAATGAAACGGGTGCTTATTATGTAAGTTTAAAGGGGTTTTGATTTTTTGATTTGTTTTATTAGTTGTTTTAAGTGAGTTTGTGTGTAGAGCATAAAGTCACCAACCCAATCAGCCTCAGATTTATTCAACTCTATATAAATCAAATCTACATCCTTATGTCTGAACTTCTTTTTGAATCTATAAAACAAAGACCTTTTACTACCCAAGAGCAGACCTACATTATACCACTTACCTTTATATAAGATTTTCAAATCTACTTTTCCCTGATAATCATCTATAAATGAGTATCTAACTGCATCAAATTCTCTGCTCTCATATACCATAAGGTAAAAATGAAAATCTCTAATCAAAGAAGGATAAGTTCTCAATATTCTACCTATTAAACCCTCTTTTGACACCACTACCACACGATTATCATAACTAACTTCTACTTCATCACCCATAATTTTGAAGTATTCCTGCTCTAAATACTCATCTATGAGTTCTGTTTCTGTTGGTATGATACCACATTCATAAAAGTTATTATAAAAGGTAAGGGCAATAGGTGGAAGGAGCAGGTTCTCTACAACTTCATCTTTTATTCTATTTTCACCACTATATCTGATATTTCTCAAATAATCTTCTAAAGTATCACAAGTCAAGGTGAACTCCTTGACTTGTCTCACGTGATTATTGAACATCTCTATATTTATTACACTCATAATTACACCTACCTAAATCTTACCTGTAAGCATAATTTTATCTTATAAACCCCATCTTCCTTGTATATCTTAAAGTAGTGATACTTTGAAGTAGATGGTTTATCAAAATATGTATAGTCAAACAAGTAATTTTCAAAATCTGTCCTGTTATATAAGTGATAACACACCACAGAACCATCTTTCTTTACTGTTATATAACCACCATTTGCATCTTCTGTTCCTAACCAATCTGTACGCTCTGGTGTCAAACCCAACGCCCAAGCACACAACAGTTTTTTAAATTTGTATGTGTACATCTCTACATTAGAGAAGTTTAGTGGGTTTAGTTCTTTCATTTTTGCTATTATGTCTTTTGTGTGTCTTAAAGCATACTGATATGTATAGAGTACCATATAGTTTAAGAATGTTGGCATTATGGTATCAATGAACTGCAAATTTTCAGTAAATTGTGCTGAAATAGAATTGGTTAAAGTAAATGTACAACCTGCATCCATAAGTCTATTCATTTTATCTATCAATTTTGTACGAGTTTCTATACCATTTACTTCATCCATAAGTTCATCACTACACCCATTTATTATAAAGGTGAAATTAGTATTTTCTCCTGGATTAATCAGAGTAGGGTCAGCACCCAAATAACTCTTTATACTGAAACCACATATAGGACTTATACCTGTATGAACATCATGAAGTTGAAGTGTTATATCTTCCTTTTTGGTTGAGTTTGCTTTAACTTTCTCACAATAAACCCCATTAAAGAACTCTTCTATACCATCTATCTCAAATGCTCTACTGCCCTGTGGTATCTCTTTATATAACTTCTCTAACACTTCTTCAAACTCTGACCTTTTCACTTCTTTCAACAATTCTTGACCTTTGTAAATCCTAATAATTTCACCACAGGTGAAATCAATAGGATGCCCTGCAGTTTCTTCTCTAATGACTTTGATTACAGGGAAATAAATCTCTTCAATTTTATTAAGGTCTTTATCTGCTGCATAAAGCATACCAGAACTCAAAATATATGCAAATGTGTAAAGTTCACTCCATTCACCTTTATTGTATTTCCACATTTCTATCTAACACTTCCTTAATCTTCTCTGCAATAGCACGAATTACTGGAACTGATACGCTATTACCAAACTGTTTATATAAGTGAGTATCAGCCAAAGGCAACTTAAAACTATCAGGAAAACCTTGTAACCTTGCCCATTCTCTTGGTGTCATCTTTCTAATACCCAACTTATTAATCTCACCTTTAATGTGTGTAGTTGGTGTCAGGTCTGTCTGGCGCTTATCTATAATTAGATTTCTCTCTCTACCCATTCCACCACACACAATAGCACCTGCTATTGAATCAAGGTCTCTTATCTCATACCCAAAGCCATGTCCTTTACTTGCGTGTCTTTCCTTATGTCTTAAAAGAGTTTCCCAATAGGTTGTAGAAAGGTAATATTTTGAAGCAACAGGTTTTTCTTCCATTATATCTCTAATGGTTTTTGTACTATCAGTAGGAGCAGGAAAATCAAACCCTGTTGTATCTAAATCATTTCTAAAAGCCACAACATAAATTCTCTCTCTATTTTGTGGAACTCCAAAATCTTTAGAGTTGAGAACTTTATGATAAACTGTATAGCCTAAATCTTCAAAGGTTTTGCAGATAATCTTAAAAGTTCTACCTTTATCATGCATCACCATACCTTTGACATTTTCTAAAAACATTACTTTTGGTTTGTGATAATCACAGATACGGGCAACATCTAAAAACAAAGTACCTCTACATAAACCATGATAATCATCTTCAAAACCTTGTCTTTTACCTGCCAAAGAAAAGGCTTGACAGGGCACACCATTTAAGCATATATCAAAGGAAGGTATATCTTTTTCATCAATTTTTGTAATATCACCTGCTATTGTAATATCTTCACCAAAATTTGCATAGTATGTTTTCTGTGCATATTCATCCCACTCACTTATAAAAGTGGTCTCTATTTCCTTACCAAAGGCAAGGTCAAAACCCATTCTGATACCACCTATACCTGCAAACAAATCTATTGATTTATAACTCATAAAAGGAACTCCTCCTTAATACACTTACTCAACAATAAATTATATCACAACTAATGCTCAAAATCAATATAAAACACCTATTTTACACCTTTTTAACTCTAAAAACTACAATATATACAAAGAGATACGGGAGATTTCTATGAAATCTCCCGTATCTTGAATAAGTAAAATAAAAAATAGGATGTGGTTTATGAATAATAAATTAATATGCTATATCACACAACACCACCACTAATAGCAACAAAAGAAGAAAAGATTATATCTCCATAATGTATTATGTTTAATAAGTTTTTCAATGTTGTTGTATTATATATAGTATATTTATAATAGGTCTTATTAATATATAGTTACACTGTTTCAATTTATGTCCAAACAGGAAAAATAACCCTACTAATTTTAAATTTATTAATATTTTATTTTTCAACTGTCCAAAATCATTTTTAATTACTTGAAGTAACATTTATATAATAATTGGTTGTGAAGTCCATATCTGCTGTCTTTTCATAGGTTTTACTGAACTGCCCATAAGCAAGTAAAGGACCAATATCACCTGTTAAGAGCATATACTTTGATGTGCTATAACTGACATTTTGGAAACAATCATTGATATTAGTAGCACTTGAGTAATTATTTCCATAGTAAAAACCTTCTCTATGGTAAGCCATAAAATAAGTTTTTTCTCCTACTGTAATAGGCTGTCCTATACATACCCAATATGGCTCTACAATAGAGGCCTCTATATCTGATAAATCTGTAAATCGCCAAGACACCATATGTTTTATGTCATGCAAGATATAAGTACCATCATCAAAACTATCTATTGAGTAGTCATAGCCCAAATAGGATGGAACTGTGTGTTCTAAAGTTGTTGAAGAAGTACCCATAGTAGAAAGTGTAACTTTTTTATAGGCTGGCTTATAAGTGCTACTAGTTTGACCCCAACTATAATTTTGAGTATTTAAGTATAAATCTTGACCTACTTTTAAGAGTGAAGTTGCGTCATTTATATTACAAGAACTCCCAGCAACGGATGTTTTATCTGATAGATTATAACTGAAAAGATAGGCTGTGCTGTAATTAGTAGTTGTGGAATTCGCTTTTTCTTTTGTCGTTAAGCCATATAAAACGCCATCTATAACATACTGTGGATATCCCCATACACCCATATAACCATCATAAGTACTTGAACTCTGTGTCACGTCTCCTGTAGCAAGGTTATAATCCCAAAGACCTGCTCTTCCCCTAAACTTTACAAGGAAAGTATTTTCATCTGTGATTCCCTGAACTCCATTTCTTATATAACAAAAATCTGCACCATCTGAACTTGACGCATTTTCTGTATCTAAAACTATACCTGCATAAATAGGCTGTCTGGCATCTACAGAGCAAGTATGAGTTTTTAATTTTTCTAAATCTACCAAACTTACACACATACTATCAAAAGTACCTGTACCATAGCCTTGAGGCCAATACGCAGTTATACCACACATTGTACCACAAATATTAAACAGACCTAATCTCTCTTTAACTAATCCTTCTTTGGTGTCAGTTATAGTACCAACACTTACTTTATTACTAACTTTTGCAGTTATCTTTGAAGTATCCACGTCTAAATATCCTGATACAAAGCAAGGTAACTTTCCGCTAAAATGTACCGCTTCTTTGCCACCAGAATTATAGAAGTAAATATGGAGATTGTTTGTGTTATCATAGTTTGCTAAACTTTCATTGTTATTTGTAACTTTCATATGTAAGGGTCCTAAACCCAAAGCCTTACTTCCTTGCACATTAGATTCACACATTTTAGTAATAAAATCTGGTCCCAAAACACAAAGATATCTACCCATAGGAGTGAAAACGCTCAAAATTGTCTCACCATTGGCATTTACAACAGGCTGTATATTTATTGTTGACATAATTAAACCCCCTTGATTTCATTATAAGTATCAGAATCTACTTGAACTACTGAATCAATTTTTAGTTCTGGTACTGTTTTTATTTTTACCTCTATATAAGAGGATGCATTGACTTGTGATAATTCACCATTTTTTATCTTCTCTATTGTCTTTAACTTGATTTCATTGTACGCTTGAGCATCTGCAGGAGAAACAGAGTTTAAGTCTTTTATCTTCTCTTTTTCTTCAAGGAAGAAAGCAGTATAAGAACCTACACCTACATTACTTGTAGTATAGAAGAAGTATGAGTCTGTTTTTTCTTCTGATTCTTCTTCACCAAAAAATATTTTGAAGTAGGAGTCTGCCTTTATGCTTGAATAGTTTTTTAAGCATAGGTTTTGGACTTCCTTTAACACGAAGTCCAAAAACGACTGAACTTCAATTTGACTTACCTCTGAATTATGTAATTTTTTGACCACTTTAATATAAATATCTAATAAACTCTTAACAGTTATCTTACTTTCTATATGCTCTAAATCTGCTAAGGTTGCTTTTTGTACTTCTTCCAAAAAGAAATTTAAATAAGATTTTGCTTTTACCACATCTGTAAAATACCCAAATAAACTCTTTATAAGTGGAATAATGTCATTTGGTCTTTGCTTTGTTTCTACCCAAATTATCAAACCACCAACAGGAACTGCAAATTGCTCTAAATTTGTTTCTACTACTGCTTCAATACACGCCCAATATGGCGTAGTATTAGGTGGTAGCCAAGTGTCAAAATTATCAAAAGTCCACCTATCAAAACCACCACCTGCAATAGCAGGTTTTGTTAGTTCTCCACGCTTTACACCATCTACATACAAACTAACTTTTATATACTTATCTTCTGAAATCTCATTAGAACACTTATAATTTATATCTACATGTGCTATTGATAAATCAGAAATAATAAACATTTGCTTTCCTGTGCTTAATTTATCTTTACCATCACTATTAGGACTGTCTTTATCTTTACCATCTTTGTCATCTGGCTCATCAGGACCCATATCACTACAACTTGCACCACCACCACCACCTGCTACTAACAAACGGGCAGAAAAGTCATTAGGTTTTAAGTAGATTGAAGTAGCACCACCACCAGCAAATCCTTGTGTTCTACCTGCACCACCACCATAACCTTGTGGTCTTACTGGGTCTCTAATTGTTCCACCTTCTTGACCTGTCACTATATACAATTTCATACCTGCTCTAAGGTAGAACATAGCCTTTGCATAACCACCACAACCACCAACATATTCTTTTGTTGTGTCATCAGAAGTATTTATACCACCACCTTGAGCACCAAAACACTCTAAAACATACCAATCATCCGCTGGCACGACATATTCTTGTGTACCACTACTATACTCAAAAATTGTATTTCCTACTTTAGCCCAACCATTACCAAAATTTGCATTTCTACTAAACTCTGGATTATAACCTACTATAAGACCACTATAAAACATAACTTCTTCAGGAGTCCAACCTAAAAAACCTTGTTCTTCCATATAGTCTGTAATTTGCATATAATCTGCAGGAGCACAATCTACTGAAATGGTTTGACCATTTGTTCTAACACTACCTATACCATAAGCAAAGGAAGAACCACCACCACCACCTGAAAAAACATAACCACTACCACCACCATAAAAACCACCACCACCACCTGATGAAGTCCAAGCACCACCATTACCACCTTGACCAAATATACCTGGGTAATTTCCACTACCACCACCATTTTGATTACCACCTAAACCTACTAAATCTCCATTTGCAGTAGTATAAGGTGGCTTACCATGCCTACCACGTGGGAAATCACCACTACCATCCTCTACATTTTCATCACCATAAGGATATGGGTCAGGATTTCCATAAAATCCTCTAAAACCTTTTTTTCTATAACCTAAAAAATACTTACTTAAAAGATAACCTAATATTATTGGTTCTTCTTCTGGTACAAGTCTTTGAAAACCCACATTATTCACCACCTTGTACTTTATTATCAATATGTATATCTTATAATTAATATATAATAAAATTAATTGCCCTTATTAATCATGTATTTTCTGCTCAACTTTATGTCCAAAGTAATATATCACGTGTCCATCATTCAGTTTCAGTTTTCTCTAAAATGTACTCACCACAAGCAATTCCTGCTAAACCCACTCCTAAAAGAAAATTAATCCACCAATTTTCATCTACTGCTAATCTATTTTTAACAAAATCTTGTATAACTACTTTTTCTTCTTCACTCATAATATGACCCCCTTATGCTTCTTCAAGGTTGATTTGCTCTATAATATGTTGTACTGATACTGTCTGTCCTGCATTAGTTTTTACAGAAATTAACTGACCATCATAGAGATTAAGCATAAATTTGATTTCTGCAAGGTTGTTTTGAGTGAAAACACCTAAACCATTCATAGAATAAACTGAATCATCATTATGATATACCTTAAAGAGTTCTGCACTACCTTCTTTATAAAGTTTTTGAGTAAACTTTGACAACTGACTTTCAGGTATATCTACACTCTTAAATGCTTCAATAGAGTGAATATATAAAGTGTCCTCTGTCTCATTTTTAATCTCTAACTGAAACTGTGCCATAGGTCTATTTTCAGTCTTAAAAGTAGTTGAATCTGTATAAATATCATCTTCTTCAATAAATGTGTTAAAACCTAACCCCCTAAAAACTGACTTATTTATTTCATTTGTTTGTAAGTCCTTATAAGCCTCTCTTAAATAAATTGTAGGTTTGCTCTTGTAGTTGTTTTCGGGTGATATACTATCACCCGAAAACATTACTTTTAGGTTGATATAGGCAAATTGGTCTTGAACTTCTTCAATGAGAGTGAGTAAAGCAGAGCCATTAGGCATTATTTGAAGAAGATTGTCAGAAGTTAAAACGCAATCTTTTAATGTCCATCTTGTGTCTATATACCCAAGAAAATTAGTTTTATCAAAGTTTAATACATCTGCCATAATATCACTCCCTTATTTTTACTGCTGTTACACTTAAAGAATGGGCTTCTCCTTCAACAAGGTTGAGTTGAGTTATTAAATATGTACCAGCCATTGAACTGTCCTCTGAATTTATTTTTACATAATCCTGAACATTTAACTTTGAACACAAAGAACCACTAAATACCACTTCTTGCTGCATATTATAAAGATAAAGTGCCACTTTATTTACATAATTTTGGGCTATTTTTTCATCTTGTATCATAGAGTTTTCAAGTGTGAGAACATTTGCTACTTTAACGTCAGAACCACTTATTGAACTCTCTACATAGGCATTTGTGCTTCCTGACATTCTACCTATAACTTCAATGGTAACTGTCAATTCAGCATCAAGATTATTAAAGATAGAAATATCAATACCACCTTGATATGCTACATAATCTATACTACCAATTTTATCTATATTACTGACACTATCTGCATCAGTTGTGATAAAAACACCGTCTATACTTAATATGTTCTGATTTAACTGCAAATTTTTTAGTTCATTAAGTCCTGATACCAAAACTTGATTATTAAGTTCAAGTATGGTATCTGCAGGTCTATTATCTATCTTGTTATATAGTAATTTAACCTTGTTATATTGTGATATTTTATTATGTTTTACTTGAAAACTCTCTATATAAATATCATCTAATTCATACTTCACTTCTTTTTCAGGTAAAGCAGGAACAACTTGGATTATTCCTGCTCTATCTGTATATATACGAGCAGTAAGCGCTTGTGCAATAGAGTTTAAGGCCTCTCTAACTGTGGAACTCTTTGTAAGAGCATATACCATAGTCAAAGATAAACTTTCATCTATATGAAAATCACTCTCTTTTAGACCTATACCAAGAAAAATATTTCTCAATAAGTCCACCACATTTACACCTGCATAAGCAGGAAGTGGGGGAAGTTCTTTATTTCCTATATACTCCAGATTATCTACACAGGACAAAGACACTTCTGAATAACCACCATTCGCCTTTTCACTTTGCCAATCATCAGTATAATAAACACCAAAAGGCTCATAACTACCACCATCATAAGATACAAACAAATCTATACGCACGCCATTTCTCATATAGTGGTAATATGGGGATTGTTTGTTAGTAGAGAGTAGATTATTTGTAAAATCTACAATTCTTAAATTTGCATAATTAGGCTCCATTATACCAACAGGATTACCTGATGTTATTGCTGAACTCTCTGTCAAGTCAAGAGAAGAAAGGACATTAGTTTCAGAGTTGTCAGATAGAGCAGTATATGTAGAGCCACTATCAAAGGTCAAAATTGCCTTGTATTGTTCGTTATTAGTCCATATAGGTAAAGTTAAAATATCTGCCATAATCTAACCCCCTTCAACCATTTTTAATGTTTTTACTACCTTTTATCTGTATCCAATGGTACTCAAACTTCAAAGTACCATGTCCTTCTGTGTCTGATATAGTAGAGTTAGGAATGTATTGTATAGGTGTTCCTAAATAACAGTCCTTTGTGATATAACCCCTATCAGGAGTCCAAGAAGTGATTTTGAAAGAGTTTGTACCTGTTGAAATCTTATTTTT
This sequence comes from Clostridia bacterium, assembly GCA_045648985.1. Lineage (GTDB taxonomy): Bacteria > Bacillota > Clostridia > UBA1381 > UBA9506 > SIG437. The sequence goes on along the minus strand of JAZROZ010000028.1, from coordinate 40,377 downwards.
AATATAAGCCTCTATTGGTCTTAATTCTGCTAATTTTATTGCATCATACTTCCAATTAAATTTATCTTTTTGTGCTATGGTAATGTCAATAAAATCAGCATTTGAGTTATTATAAGACCTTGAAACTCTTTCCCACTCATACAACCAAACCCCAAGGGAAGGGGAAGGTACATGATAATTGTCTATCATAAAAGGACAATCTTTATATTTTGTTGATACTTCACTTAATGTCATATTCACATACCTCCCTTAATATTTTCTACCATAGGCTAACTGACCTGTGGACTTCAACTGTTGAGCCACATTTTCACCAATCTTCTTACTGAACTTCTGTAAACTAAAATTATCTGCAATTATCGCACCATTTTCACCTAAATGGACATTTACTGTTATATTTCCACCACCTGAACCTTCTACACGTGAGTTTTCAAAGATTCTATCACCTATACTACTTAAAACAGTAGGAGTAAGAGGTAAAGCAACTTCATTAGGGTCAAGTTGTGCTATGTGTGCTGCTTTTATGAAACCACCTGACTCATACTTTGGTAAGAAATTACCTACCCAAGTTTGAGAAAGTCTATTCCTTACAGCCTTTTCCTGTTCATCACTCATACCATAAACTGATGATGCAATATTTATTCCTGCATTGAAAGGATTTAAGTTTGAAAGGGCTGATTTTACTTGACCACCTAACCAAGAACCAAAACCTGATAACTTCTCATACAACCAATCACAAGCATCTTCAAAACCCTCTTTTAACTTTTCTAAGTCTAAAAACTCTACTAAAACATCCCACTCACCATTTTCATCCTTAAATTGTGATAGGATATCAAACCCTTTCCAAAGTAAACCAATAGGCCAAGTGATAGGATTAAATAGTAATCCAGTTTGTAAGCACTCTAAAATAAAGTCCTTACCATCCCCATTTAATAATGCTTCTATTTCTGCAACTATTGGAACTTCGTGAAGCGCCTCACCTGAAATAGCAGTCGCAAAATCCCAAGCATCTGCATCACCTTTCTTTGCAAGTTCTATAAATTTACGTCCTGGCTGATTTAACCATTGTTCTACTTCTGTCATTTCTTCAAAACTCTTTTGGTCTATATTGAAGAACATCCCCATAGTTTCACCTAAAGGACCCATTTTACTTAAAACTGACTTAAATGAATCTCTAAACTCTTGTGCATACTGTTTTCCGTCTTTTACTGCACCATCTGTATCAAGAACATCAGTTAAACCTGCATCTTCTAAACTTAAATCTGCTATGGTGTTGTCATAAGGATTTTGTGTGATTACTTCATCAAAACCATATAATTGTTGTTTTAATGCTTCAAGTTCATCACCCATTTTCTTATACTGACTATATAAGTCACCTGCTGCATCTATACTTTCTTGACTTGGACCACCAATGTCTAATGTCAATTCTTTCATACCTAAAATTTCTCTAAAACCATTAACTACCCAAAGAGTAGCCTCTGCAAGTGCTAATAACACTTCTGTAATAGCCTGAAAAACAGGTATAAATATTGCTTGAGCATATTTAGAAAGTGAGTCCATTGTGTTTTTAAGTTTAAGTTGCATTGATGCAAGACTTTGAGTATTTTCAGAATCTCTATATTTTAAGATATTTGCTTGTTCTTGTATTAACATATATCTTGCATAAACCATTGTGCTTTCACTTACTGCACCATTAAATGCATCAATACCTTTTTTCTGTAATAACCAATACTTTGCAGCACTATCACTCACATTGATACCATAAGCACCCAAACTATCAGAACCACCCAATGCAGAGTTTATCTGTCCTGTGATAGATTCTATATCTAAACCTGTTGAATTGCTTATCTGAACTGCCAAACGATTTGCACCTATTCCCATATTTGCAGAAGATTGAGTACTCATACCTGAACTCCTACCAAGTTGAGCAGTTGCAGAAATTAAAGCCATAGTTCTGTCTTGTGCAATTCCTAACTCATCATTCATTTTATTTGCCCAACCATAAGCAGTTTTGAAAGAAGACCCCAATACTTTCTCACTATTTGCTATTGTGAGTTGTGCTTTATAACCACCTTCACCAAGTTTATACATCATACCTAACAACGCTGCAATAGCCGCTACAACAGCCAAAACCGCACCTGCTGTACCTAATGCAGCACCACCCATACCTGCTATACTTGCTGAAGCACCACCTGCTGCTGAACTTGTTGCACCAATAGTAGAAGAAGTAGTAGCAAGGGAAGTATTGAGAGAAGAGGAAGAAGATACAGCAGTTTTTAAGGAATTAGTTAATATTGAGGCAAAATTTGAATTACCTTTTAACATTCCTGCTATACTCTTTACACTACTTTGTATAGCAGATAAACCGTCTCTATCTGCTTTTCCCTTTAATTTATCTACACCTCTTTGAACCCTATTTATTGCCTGTTCTGTTGATTTACTGCTTTGAGTAGTAATACCAAAGATTTGACCAAGAGAAGTTGCAAAGTCCTTTGTTTGCCTTGATAACTCCTTATATATATCATTTGTTGATTCCAAATATTTCTTTGAGGCCTTTAATTCTTCATTCATTTTCTTATTAAGTTCTATAATCTTCTTTAATGTTTCATCATAAGAATCACTCTTACCTGTTATCTGAACATTTTCAGCCAATTTAATCACCTCAATTCTTCAATTTTTTCTACTTGTTTCATTTGGAAATCTATAATTCTATTTACCCAATAGTCTTTTTCTTCTTCTGACAACTCTGATGCATCTCTAACTCTCTGATTTTGTTTGCTTTTTTCCGTAAAAGTAGGTGGTTTTAAGCCATCTTCACTAAATAGTTGACCTATTTTTACTGCTAAATCATACCTCTGAATTTCTTGTATCTGCTGAACTTTCTCTGAATATGCTAAAACTTCATCCATAGTCATACTCAAAAAGTCCATATAAGAAAGACCATAAGATAAACACAAAGCCATAGTTTTGTGGTATATATCTTTTAGAGTGCAGTCCTCATACCTTCCTGATATGCTGTTAAAGTTGCTAATTCCTGTGTTATTGTAGGCAGAAGTGTTTTCAATGTATCGAGTTTCTCTGTATCCATCTCGCTCATTATCTTGGTGTCTGCCTCTGTGATAAAAAAACCACTTTCACGAGCCTCTTTTATAGCCATAGTGTGAAGTAAAGGTAAAGAATAACCCTTTTCAAACCACTTCTCTATAACTTCATCTGCTTCAGCAGGTTTTATGTTAGGAGTTCCCAACATAATCAAGTCCAAAAGATTTTTAGGACTATATGAAGTGATACCATTCAAATCTATATCATGTTCAGCGCAGTAGCGCATTGTTTTCATTGTGAATCTAATACCCAAACTATTAAAGAAGTCTTGAACTTCTATTAAATTTTTTGATATTTTTGACATCTTAAAATCCCCCTTATAAAGATATAGGGCAGACAGACTGTAAACCGTCCGTCTGCCCTAAAAATATTATTCTTCTTCGCCTGCATCAGTGGTTTCCATCTTCATAGGTGCAGAAGTAGGAGTAAACTCAATTGTGAAATACTGTGCCTCTGCTTCAGTACCACCTGATGACTTAATCTTTGAAATGAATCCATTGTACCAATAATCAGGCACTTCTGAATTTCTTTCATTTTTAGGATACTTCAAAGCCAAAGAGCAATAGAACTCTGAACTTGATACATCATTATTGTGGAACTTATCATGAAGTTTCACATAATTATTATTCATATAGATTTCTATTGTAGTAGCCTGACCTACTTTAAGAGTAGGAACTTCATTTGCATAACCACCCATATTTACAGGAGCATACTTGATTTTCTCTACTTGATACTCAACGCCATCTGCTGATTTTATATCACCTAAAAAATCTTCAACAGTAGGCATAACATTATAAGCACCTAAAAGAATCTCAAACCCTATATTTGTTACAGGTACATCAATTTTATTTTTTGGCATTTATAAAACCCCCTTATTTATAGTAAATTACATAATTTATTGAAAAACAGGGAATACCAACCCCATTAAAACCAAGTTGGTTGATATTTCCAAACAATTCTGTATATAAAATCGATACAGAAGAATCACCTTCACTATATGTATAATCATGAACCTTATTAAACTCTTGAACAAATTTCTCTAAATCCTCTATACACTTCTCTACAGACTTGTAATCCTTTTTAGAGTTTATATTTAGAGTAACACTCACAACATCTTCCAAATATTCACCGCTATTTATTAACTTCTTTCTTGGCTTACCACCTTGAAAAAATGCACCAATAGTGTTTTCTTTACCTTCTTCTTGAGTTCCAAAAGTCACACGATATTCAGAGGGAAGTAAAGTCTTTAAGTAATTAAATAAAAGTTTGTATTTACTCACACAAAATCCCTCCAATTTAACCCATTGTTTGCTGTGGTGAGTTCTAATTCTAAAACAGGATTAGTACTAAAAACCACATTAAAACTTGGGATATTCTCATTTTCAAATTCCAATATTAGCTCCTTTAATGATTGGCGAAGTGCCTCTACGAGCCACTTCGCGCGGGTTGGGCGCTTGTGGTGTCTATATAAAATTTCGTGGACATAAGGTGCATAAGGTACAGAGTAGGAGAAGATAACTCCTGTTTGTGTTTCTTTGACTGATAAAGATTTTTTGAGATTTCCTTTATCATAAGGACAATAGCGATTGATTAACTCTTGCATTCTCTCACTAACTGCCAAAATAAACAATAATTTTTCTTTATCACTCATCAAACTATCTGCAATAATTTCTTTACCACCTGCCACCAAATATGATATATCTACATATACCTGCATAATATCACCTCGCAGGACCAGCAATTACTTCCCAATGATGCACTTTACCATTGAATTCATATATAGGCTCTACATTTTTCACAGGCATATTATTAAGCAAAGAACCCACAGTAACTTCATCACCCACTAAATAAACATAATCTGTTGAACTTATGATGTCGTGACCCCCAAACCTTAATCCTGCCTGACCATCTGCACGTGCCATTATTACTTCTTCATCTGAATATTCTGGTAAGTTCATATCATTTTCAGTAGATAATAAACGTTTAAGTGTTATAGGTGTTTTGAAATAGGTTTTTATTTGCATAATTTACACCTTCTTTTTATCAATCTAATTTATCTAAAATTTTGTTGACATTTGCGTCTATACCCACCAATTTATCTTCTAACTTCTCTACAAGAAGTCTATTTGTTTCACTTAACTCACGATTTATTTCATCGCTTCTCTCTATACTTTCACCAACCTTGTTTAAGGTGCTGAGTGTATTTGCATTATTTTCCATAAGTTTTTCTTCTCTGGTTTTTGCTTCATCCTTATCACGCTTAATAAGGTCTTTCAAAACCCAAAACAAAAGACCACACATAACAATAGGAAAACCTAATGCACTTACAAGAGAAGTCCAATCAATACTTGTCAAATCCATAAAAATAACCCCCTTATATGCTGAATACTGAATCACTTATCCAAGCGCTCAAAATATTTTTTATTTTATCAATGTTAAAAATACCAATAGAAAGGTATTTTGCTCTATTTGTGTCATTATCATAGGATTCTGACATCCTACCTGCTGACTTACTTTTTACACCTGCTACTGACCTTTCTAATACATCAGTAATAATACCTTCATCCATAGTAATACCTGTAATAGCATTTACAATTTGAGCCTCTTTTGCAGCATCAAGACCATTACCACTACCAGAAATTCCTTCTAAAAGAGAGTTATCTTTATATTGTGAAACATAAGGTGCATAAGCAAAACAAAAACCATAAACAGCATATTTACGGGGAAAAGCCAAAGGCTGACCATTGATTTCCTTTTGACCTTTATACCTCAAATTATTCAAAGCCCTTGCAGAAGAAATCAATTTTATTTTTTTATCTTCTTCTGACAACTCCTGCCATTTTAATCTTTCAGCAGAAGTAGAGGTGTAATAGGTCTCAATATAGTTATCTGCTTCTTCTAAACTCACATAAGAGTTTATATTTACCTTTATTTCTGCCATTTTACAACACTCCCTTATTTAGAAGTCTTACGAGTAGAAGTCTTTTTAACACCCAATGATGCAGCCAAATCTTCCTTTGTAGAAGAAGTAGGTTGTAAAATACCACTCACTTCTGTTGCACTAAAAAGTTTGATTTCACCAGAGTCATCAAGTTCTACTTCAAAATCAGGAGCAGTCTTTAATACTGCTAAAAGTTCTGAATTTTGAGATTTAATATATCTATAAACACCATGTGCTTTTACTTTCACAAACATTGTAAACCCTCCTTATTTTTGGTATCTGGTGGGCTTCATTTGAAGCCCACCAGATATTGAATTGTTAATTGTAGTTGTAATTAAGATTAGGCAATAGGAGTTGTTACAGCAAATAATGTCTTTTTCCAGATATTAAATGCCATAGCACCATAAATCATTCTTGTCTGATACTCGAATGCATCTGCTTTCTGGTTGATACCTACATTACTAAATGCTACTGCACCACCTGTTAAGTCATTTACACCACCTAATTCAGCCTGAACTTCACCAGGATTTAAACCGTGCATAAATGCCATAGGTACAAGTAAGTTAGCAACAAAATGTCTTAAACTTAATGCTGCTGCAGGAGCAGGAACTACCAAAACATCTACATAAGAAGCACCATCAGCCTTTGCATAACCACCTGCTGTCTGACCTTCACTCTTACCATCTAAAAGTGTGATTGCAGAGTACATTCTGTTGTCTGCAATTCTTACAAAGTACATATTGTTATACTTTAATACACGTGTTTCAATCTCTAAACCTTTTACAGGTGTCAATTTCAACACATCTTCATTTGCAATACCATTCTTGTCTATGATTGCAGCCTTGAACGCACTATAAACACTTGCACGAGTGAATACATAACAATCACCATTGTAACCAGCATTGAAAATCTTTGCTTCAATATCATCGATTGTTGCTATGATATTGTCTTTGTCTAATTTTGCAGTTGTTGAAGATAAAACATTTGCTTCAGGAACACTTGCATAAAGTGCTGCTGTTGTTGTTGCATCTATTTCTGCAGCCATATTGATTAAGTTCTGCTTAGCAATAGCAGCACCACTTAACTCCATACCTGCTAAAACAGCATTGTATTCATCCATTGAATCTACTGCAAATGTAATTCCTCTATCATAAGGTGCTACATAAGGAATCCATTTTGCACTACCACCTGTACCATTTGCCTCGAAACCAGAATTAATATCATAATCACTTGCTGTACCACCTGTGATTTCTCTAATCATAGTTTCTTTACCAAATTTTGAGTAGTCAAAGATTTCAGGCTTTACCAAAGGTAAGTAACCTATACCCATAAAAGGTTCTCTAACTACTTGATTACTATAAGACTTACAAGTCTCTATAACTACTTTTACATTTTCAGCCATAATTAAAAACCCCTCTCTTTATTATCTTTTTATATATGTAAAATCTAACTCTTTTGACTTCTTAACAATAGAATCTGCAATATACGCATAATTCTTAACTTCTACTTTATCTTCATCCTCGTCAGTTTCTTCGCCTTTGGCATCAGATTCTTCCTCGTCTGTTGATTTCTCTGAAACGTATTCTGCTTCTTCTTCATATAAAAAGTCATATTCCTCTTTGATGGTCTGTTCTGCAAGGTCACAACCCTCAACTGTACCATCTTCTGTTATAGCAACAATATCTCTAATAACTCCATCTGCTATTTCTTCTGCTTTTGCACTTTTGAACTTAAAACCACTCTTTACACCATCAACAGCAGATTTAATAGTAGCCTCTACAATAGCAGTCTGTAACTCTGTAATTTTTGCATCCTTTTCAGCCACACTATTTTCAAGTTCTTTAAGTTTTAAAGACTTTGTTTCTATTTCCTGTTCTAACTCTTTTAAACGAGCCTCTAATTCCATACTTGCTACCTCCTTCGACAAATTTTTTACTACACCAGCCTTTGGCTGTGCTGGAACTGCTACAAAACTCCACTCAAAAACTTCTTCAACATCTTCAATAATTCTTATACCATCTACTTCTGCATAGTTTTTAGCACTAAAACCAATACTTATTTCTTGAAGCAAACCAGATTTTATATTATTTATAAACTCCTGTGTGGAGTCTGTAACCATTGTGTAAGCATAACCTATAACGGACTTTATACCGTCAATTTCTTCAATTTCTGCTTTATAGATTCTTGAATGAGCATTCTCTGATACCCAATCATGATTTTTTATACCTACTACACCAACTGCTAATCTTGATATACTCTCTAATGCAACATCAGAAAACATTTCACCATCTCTATCTTTACAGTTATCACACAACCTTATAGGATAAACGAATAGGTCCTCTGGCTTAATATCTTCAGATTTTAGAAAGTGTTTGATAAGTTCAAAGTCAGTAGAAGAAGGTGTACTAAACATATCAGGATGACCTTGAACAAAGTTTTTTGTTTTAATTTGCATTTATATCACTCCCCCCAAATGGTGATTCTGTGTTTTCTTTCACATTTTCTTCTTCTTTTTCATCACTTCTTGTCATTGTTTCCTCTGTAATGGTCAAATTGGTGTCTATTTCGCTCTCTGTCTCAGTTTTATCTTTAACGAGGCATAAGATACCATCTGCCTTCTTTTTGGCTTCTGAAGGGGTTAAATCGTCTAATATAGCAATACTATCTTCAAGACTTAAAGTAGGAATACCACCATTTCTCATATTTACTATATTTGTCAACTCTTCATCATCCTGTATGAAACCACTTTCCCAAGTAACTGTGAAATCAGAAAAATCAATCTCTATACCATAGAATAGAGCAATTTTATAAATCAACTCTTTTAAGGTTCTTATAATAGAAGTCTTAAAAGTTGTTGCTCTCAATTCAGTTTTATACATACTCATCTTCAAACTCTTACCACTTGCATTACTACCTAACTCTTTTGTGTCATACATAGAGAAAGATAGAGATGTATCACGACTTAATCTTTTAAGTGATAATTCATAGATAGAGATTGCCTCATTTATCATAAGAGTAGGTGAAACATACTCAACCTTGACAGGATTACTCAAATCTTCATAAAGAATTGTGTCAGAGCCATTATCATAAGTAGCACCACTTGTTTCATCTCTTTGAGTTGCAGAAGCAGGCATAATCTTTGTTATGTCCTTTGTCCTCTCTAAAAGTTGGAGTATAACCCCAAAGGCTCTAATACTTGCTGCTATTGAGGCCTCCCAATATTGATACAAGTCTTCACCTATAACAGAACCATCCAAAGAATAACCTGTAAAAACTATGATAGGAGAAATATCAAAAGGTTTATCTATGCTTTCTTCTACCAAATCACCCAATTTTCCATTTAGATATAAAAATTTGCGTTTTTCTACTGTACCATCCTTTAAGTAAGAGATAAACTCTACATATTTCACACCATTTTGTTCAAAAATGTTATAAAACAAATTACACTCTATCTCTGTTGAGTCATTTTCACTTACCCAAGGCTCCCAACACTTAACAGGCATATCTACAATTTTCAACCCATTAGAAGTAAAAGATAAACGCTTAACATCATTACCATATCTGATACAATTACGAATAATATCTTGACAAGCAGAAGTGAAATTTGAGCCTAATAAGACTTTATTTAATTTATCTACTTCAAAATCTCCATCAATTTTTGGTTGTTTAGCCGCTAATAAATCAACATTTGTTTCAGTTATTTCACGATAATCAGGCAGATTAGGTAAAAGTTGAAGTATAGGAAGATTTGATAAAGGCTTTTTCCAAACATCTGAAAAATTAATCAAGTTAGGATAAACTTTGTCATATTTACACCCATACAAAAACTTGTTAGTCTTATATCTATCTGCTCTTTTTTGTATATTTTCTGTTGGAAAAGTATCTCCCACAGAGTATGGAAAGGTATTTTGCCATATACAATCTGAATCATTAAAAATAGAGAAATTATTTTCAGTCAATTCACTATAATTTGCATTATTTTCTTTACCACCTATAATTGCATAATTCACTCTTAATCACTCCTTTCACCCATAATTGCATATCTTAAAGCATCACACGCGTGGTCATGCTCTTTTACCACATCATCAGAACCATCTTTTTTATAACAATAAGTAAATAGCTCACCTTTTAAATTTACACATTCTTCACTTATAAAAAGTCTTTGTGAAGTAAAGCAGTCATAAACCGTCTGTATGCCCTCTTTTACAGAGTTGTTAGCATCCTTAAAGTTGTAAATACCCACTTCTTTTAACTTATCTTTTAGAGCCAAAGCAGAAGGGTCTAAATATATGTTTTTTATGCGTTTATCAAGCATTATCTCAATAAATGCTTGATAAACTTCTGTTAGAGTTGTCTTAGGTAGATATTTTTCTTTTAATACAACCCACTCATCACCAACTGTTTTACCTATAAGTAAAATTGCAGTTGGATTATTTAGTCCAAAATCTACACCTAATCTATACTCTTTGAACTCTAACTGACGTATCTGTTGGCACGTCAAAATATGCTCTTCTTCATCAAAACAACTATAAACAAGACCTTCACTTGCAGCCCACTCACCAAGAACATATCTTTGATAATAGGCTTTATGGTACTTATACCTTTCTTTTAACTTCCTGTAGTACTCAACAGCACCAGAAGTTATATTGTCAAACTCACTCCATTTTACAAAGTGAATATCTGAATCTTCTCTATCTATTTCTTTTTTTAGCCAATGAATAGGTGAGTCAGGATTTGTACTACCCACAAACCAATAATCACTCCAACCTTTAGGAAGTTCACTTCTCAATCTACCCATTATTTTGTTGTAGTTTTCTTCACTCCAAGTACTGATTTCATCACCTATAATGCAATAAGCATTTGCACCTCTTATACGAGATTCTGCATTTGCATCATTAAGACCAACCAAACGAAATTTATGACCAAAAATAAAACCATCTTTTTCATAACCATCTTTTCTACCTGAATCATACTTAAAGTTCTTACCAAACAATGCTGCCCATACACTACAAACATTGGCTTTTGCAGCAGACATTGTTTTACCTACTACCAATACAACACCATCACCAGGAGGGGGAGGTGTCTCTCTAAACTTCAAACCTGCACCCATACATATACTAAAAGTCTTACCACAACCAAAAGGACCATAATGTATCTCTATATAATGCTTTCCTAAATCTCTGATTGTGATTAACTGCCTTTTACTTAACAATTCAGTCATCTTCTTCACCACCCAAAGCCTGTAAAGAAGTCTCTATTTGAGCAATTACACTTTTTGTTTCAGGCGTATCAACTGTATTTGACGTCGCACACGCTGACTGCTCCTCAACGCCCGAAGGGCTATTAACTAAACCCAAAAAGTTCAAATCAATGTCAGTACCCACTATGCTCATATACTCTTTATAATCTGAAATCTTTGACTTACTCTCTATATACTCTAAATACTTTTCAGCACAGGTTGTCTTAATTTTCAACTGTAACTCTGCCAATTTCTCATACTGTGCTCTATATTTTTCTTTCTGTTCTCTCTCTTTTTTCTCTAACTTTTCCTGCCATTTGAACTCTGAACCCCAACGCTCTATACTACGAAGTGGAATTCCTGTCAACTCTGATACTTTCGCATAATTCCTATCTTCACCCAAAGCAGCATAAAGTTCAAATGACTTCTTCATCCTCTCAGTCTCTTTCACTCTATACCACCTCACTTTTTCTTACCGCCATTTACCACCAATAACGATTTTTATAAAGTAAAAAACGCCTTTGAGAACCAAATAATAAATGGTGCTCAAAGGCGCTCTAAAATCTATTTAATTTAATCTTCTATATCTTCTAATCTTACCCAATAATCATAAACAGGTTTCATTACCATAAGTTGTGTAAGTTCAGTTAATAAGTGTAAAATATCATAAGTACTACGCTTAAACTCTTGATTATCACTATATTTATGTAACTGACAAACATTTTTTTGAATTTCTTTTACCAAACTTAAAAACTCTGTATCATAACTTAAATTATACTCTTTTTTTCTATCTCTTATATCTTCTAAAATATCTTCAATCTCTTCATCTTCTATAAAACAAGGCTCACCTGTGATTGCATCTTTATAACCCTCTAAATAAGAACTTTCCATACTTGAAGAACACTCTGCTAAACCTAAATCAAAACCGTAATTTTTACCTATTTCATACGCTTTAGCAACTTCTGGCTCTAAATCACCTGATTGAAATAATTTCTCATAAATTTCATAATCTTCTTCATCTTCTTCATATTCTGATAAACCATAGGTTTTTAGAGTTGTATGAGTCATATCTGATACTTTCCACTCTATAGGCTCAAAATCTTCTTTATCTTCTTCATCTACCCAAGCATCTTCATCTTCCATAGCCTGTATGTATCCTTTTTTATAACCCTGCTCCCAACCTGCATCATACGCTTGATTTAGAGCATCTGAGTAATTTTCTTTAGGCTCATAGTCTGGGTGCATTGGACATTCATCAGAACACTCTAAAGCACACCTAAAACCACTCAAGTCCTCTCTATAAGGACAACTATGAAACAATTTTTCATCTTTTTTCATATAAATCACTCCTACTGATAAAGTCTTATCATCCACTGACCTATATAAAAAATTAAATTGCTTGTGAATAAATATTTTTATTAGTATTTATAAATACACTGTGCTCTACCAAAACAAATTAAGCTAATGCCTACTATGTAGCCACACAGGACTTGAACCTGCACCACAGTCTCCCGATGTAATAAAAATAACCGCTACATGCAATTTAAAAATTATTCACAAAACACATTTAGGAGTTGAACCTATCAAACCAAATAAAGTTGCTGTGTGTGTTTTTCAGAATAAAAATGTGATATGGGGGAGTTGAACCCCCAAGTTAAGCACCCGTGCTACCACTACCAAAGGAGATGATTTCCCTTTAATGAAAAAAGAAATTAATATGATACCTGCTCTTGCAGGAATAGTGGTTTAGGAATTGCACCTAAAAGGCTTTGCCTGTACCTATACCCACTAAATATTATAAAAATGAAAGGTAGGAAAAAAATATAATGAAAAACCCCAAACTTCTCACACCATAACCAATATGTAAAACTCTTGATAATATCTATATAAAATCAAGAATTAAACGAGTCATTTTTTATATTTTCATAATAATATATAATATCTTCTATTAATTATATCTATATATGCATCAATTTATGTCCAAACTATATATTTATGTCCAAATTAATTTTTTATTCTATTTGCTATCTTATAATAACCCCAATATAATGAGGAATTATCAAGTCTTGCCTGCTCTAACTCTGTTACAAATTTCTTTGTATCAGTTATAGGGAAGTGACTATGATTAAGTTCCCAAGTAATATCATTAGCAGAAGTGAGTTCTGGCTTGTCCTCTAAACCCTTTTTAACATCTGCTCTAAAAGTTTCCATAGATTTATTATGCTTTGGAAACCAATGCGTAACATCCCCATGATTACTTGCTACACCTTTTTTATAACCCTCACTATGACAAATAATACTATCTGGACTTAAATTATACTCTTTACACAAATAAACACATAATTCTACTGCTTCTTGATATACTTCTCCAAAATATATTTTATCTGATAATCCATCTTCACATATCTCAAAAGAAATCAAATTATTATTACCACTACCTGCACAATGCCAGCCTCTCATAGTCCAAGGTAGTGTTTGATATGTAGCAATAGAGCCATCCTTTAATTTTCCTATAAAAGCATGAACACACGCTCCAACACCTGACATATTCCAATGGTTGTTGTATGTATTGACACCCAGCATACCATCATCAGGTCCTACATAGCGCTTTAAATTTGGATTATTTGCACCTGTTGAATGAACCATTATACCCGTAGGTTTTATATATTTACCTGCTTTATAGCAATCATTTTTAGTCAAAATTAACTTTTTCAAATTCATTTTAAGACCCCCTCAAATAACACAGAAATCTCTTTATCTAAATGTAAATACCCAATTCCTTCAACTGTATAGCCACACTTTTGAATATAATCTGTAATTCTTCTCTTAAACTCATTGAATTTAGCCTCATCATATACTGAAACTTGAACACGACACTCTATGAGTTCTTTAGAGATGTAGTTAATGTAACCTATATGTGTTTGTGATTCTGCACGTCCATTGAAATAAGTGCGTTTTATAATATCTGGGCGCATATCACTAAAAATTGAAATATTATTCAATCTCACTTGTCTTGAACCCACTATATTTGATATTTCTTTTATACCATCATAAATACTCTCATAAAAGTTTATTGTTCTGTTTTTACCCAACAACTCTTTATCATAATCTTCTTGCTTTTCTTTTGTTTTAGCAAGTTCCTCATTTATATGTAAATTTTCTTTATACAATTCACTTTTTTCTTCTATCAACTTTGCTTTACTTTTAATCAAAATATGATTAAAAACTATAAAGAAAGTACATATACATATATAACAAACCAAAATTACCCAATTCATAAAAATCAAACTCCTTTTATCATATCTATTATTTTTTCAAATTTTTCATAATCATCAGTCCAGATAATAGGAATCTCTCTATTATCTACTTCTTTCACCAAACGCACACCAAATTTATCAATAACCAAAGAGTCATAATCTATCTCTAAACCATCCAAAATCTCTGTTAAGCATCCTAATGCCATTGAAATCAACCCCTATTTTAATCTATATATTTCTTTGAACTCGTAACTTCCAGAAGTCTTTAAGTCCTGTTTTTCCATTGTATAAGACAGTCCTTCTTCTTCAAAGAAGTGCATAAGGACTTCTGCAATTTTATCACCATAAACTGAATGTTCCTTGCCCTTGAAATCCACACAAACTAATAAACAAGAACCGTCTTTCATAGAAATCACTCCCTAAATATAAACTTGAAATAATCTGATTGTTCACAAGAGCGCCAAGTCTCTAATGAAGAAATAATCTGACTACCTACATTAGTTTTCAAACCTTTAATAAACTCTACAAACCCATCATCTTTACACAATTTGTCAATTTCTTCTTGAGAAAAACCATCTACTTTAAAATTAAATTCAATTCCCAACCTTAACTTATCACCTGACAATCTTGATACTTCTAAACTCATATTTTCCATTGAAATCACTCCTTAAAATATCCTTTTTGTATTAGTTCCTGCAGACCTTCTGCATTACCTAATGTTTCTTCACTACGAAAATCTTTTAACCACGCAAAAGTCCTAACATTATTTTTCAAAACCCACTCTGCATCTTCAATAATTTGTTTTTCATCCACTCCATAATACCCAAAACGCTCTTTACACACTTCTATATAATCAGAAGGTGTCATATCATAATCTGTAATATCTTCAACTATTGTACTATATCTTGCTAATTTTCCATTTGTCTGTTTTACTAAACAAGCACCCATAAAAATCATCTCCTTATTTCACTACTTGTTGCTTATACAAATACACGCATTTTTTACATCTGGTACAGAAAACCCTTAACTGTCCTTTGTTCTCATAGTGAACTTCTACGGGTAAAAGTGCTTTACAGTAAGGACAGTTAAAACTCTTGAACCTTACCAATTTTCCAAAGTAATCACTCATAGAAATCACTTCCTAAAAATATATTTATATTACCTTTTTCTTCAAACCACTTGACAAACTCATTATAAATACTCATACCAGCCATTATTTCTGTTTTACAAACTGTGGCTTGGAAATGATTTTTTAATTTATCAAAAACACCTACACAAATGTCATAACCTTTAATTCTTCCTGATAAACCAGAACCTATATAATCTATCCTGCAAATCACTTCAAAATTTTCATCTAATTCAGACTTCAATAACAACTGTATTTGTTCTGCTTCTGATGCTAAATATGGATTATATTCTAATTTTTCAACAAGTCTTTTTACAGGATTTTTTTCAACTGTATCAATCATAGAAATCACTCCTTATTTGTACTGACCATACCAAGAAAAAGTATTATGACCAATTAATTTGCGTTCAAAAGAGAAATCAGCATATTCCGCTGTGTATTTTGTTATAGTACAAGGGCTTATTTCTATTATCTCTCCACATTTTCTACATTGTAGAACACCTTTAAATTTACCGTCTATTCTGTTTAAGGTAACTGTCACGTCAGTACTATCACAAGACTGACATTTTAAGTCATTTAATATCGTTGCAAATCTCTCTAATTCAAAAAGGCTTAAATCTGTCAAATCTCTTGCTTTTTCTAAACCTTTTGCAAGATAGTTAAATGGCTTATCTATAAGGCTTTCCACCAAATCTTTATCTTTATCATATCTATCAAAACAATAATTATTTTCCATTGAAATCACTCTCCATATTTTTTTATTAAATCAAAAAATTCAGCATCTTCTAATGCACAAATGGAATTAAAAACGTGAATAGCATCTCTAAAAGTCTTAGATTTACAGCCATACTTTTCACTGAAACATACATCTAAATCTCTATGATGTACAGGATAATTAAACTCTTCTGTGGCACACTCAAATACCATCAATTCATAAGGATAATCCTCTTTTATTTCACCTTTTATCTCCAAAGGAAAGAGAGCAGGTATGTAAATCAGACTTACAAAAAACAAGCGTCTTTTTCTTAAAATATAAGTTCTTGCAACAATTTGTTGCTCTTCTTTAATCATTTGAAATCAACTCCTTAATTCAACTTTTCTTTTATATGCTGAACTGTTGTAACAGGTCCTTCATGACCACAATCTTCACACTTGTTTTTTAATGCAACAAGTTTATTTTTGTAGTTATAACCTGCCATTGTTGTATGCTTTGCACTTTGACAAATAGGACAGGCACAAATATTTCTACCATCCTCATAATCAATCATTGTGAATGTTCCTGCTTTCTTCCAATATGCAACTGTTTTTTGCTTCTCTTTATACTTTGCTATACGCTTTTTTACCCAATCTTCTATATAGCAATAACAAGCAAAAAGCCCAAACAAAACACCACCTAAAATTACAACACCTAAAGCAGCTACAAAAATTACATCATCCAAAGTCCAAATAAACATAGAAATCATCTCCTTAAAATTATTTCTTTTCTTCAATTTTTCTGTTTATACTTATCACTTTACCACACTTACCACACTTGACTTCTATAACAACGTTTATAACACCATCTGTCAACCCTGAAGCCTTGAACAGAAGTCTATTGCAGTTACTACAACGATATTCAATCAAGTATATACACCACCTAATCAATGTTTTATCTTGTATATACCAATATATAATTTGCTCTCATTAATATTTAATCAACTGTAGTTATTTATGTCCAAGTAGGTGTAACATGTTAGATATAATTTTTTGAAAATAAAAAAGAGACAGGTTATAAACCCATCTCATTCTTGACATTCTGCACTTTTTGATTAGAACATTCATTCTTAAAACTACAATTTACAACATTTTTAACTGTTAGGTGTTGCAAGTGAAGTTCCTTTGCAATTTTGTTTATAGACCACTCTTCATAGTGATATAAACTTAAAATTTTTCTTATTTGTGCTACACTCTGCTCTGTGTTCTTACCTTTGCCTGGTGGTAAAGGGGAAGAAGTAGGAGTAGCATATAATTCTCTTAATATCTCTACCATATCATACTTATAAACTTTATCTATACACTGACTACAAACCTTAACTCTCTCTGTATAATCCTTGCACTTTGCAAGTTTAGGACAACCACCATCTACCAAACAAAACTTCTTAATAATATCTAAATTTGTTTTATTACCCAAATCCATACTACTCACCTCACTTCTTAACCCAGCGCCTTACTGCTGAAGGACTACGCTTTGTAATCTCTGAAATCCTGCCTATACTAAAACCTTTTGCATACAAATCTTTTATATTTTGTATCTCTTTTTTAGTCAATTTAGAGTTGTGGTGCGTGTTATAACTACCTAACAACAACCATTGTTTCAAATCAAAATCTCTCTCAAAATCATCCAAAAGTTCTATTACCTGTCCTCTTGGTCTGAGGTAAGGATTATCTAAATACTCTATTACCCATGTTGTAGAAATTGAACCTTTGAAACCTTTTGATATTGCTTCACAACTATAACCCATACTTCTTAACTCTGATGCATACTGTTTAAGTATATCTGGTATAGGTACTATAACATAAACTTTACCATCACCCAAAAGTCTCTGTATTGCTACTTCTTTTAACTTTTCTTTTCTTTCTTCACCTAAAACTCTAATATCTTCTCTTGCTTGTACCCAATAGGGCTGTTCTCTACGAGTAACAGCCGCTACTAACTCTTCTTTTTCCTTTTTAAGTAAAGGTAAACTATCAATAAAATTTAATTCTTTTTTCATTTTGGTCACTCCCTATACTATGATTTAAGTCTTAAATCATAGAAATTATATTTTTCTTTATCTTCCATAACCAAAACTATTATTTAAGCCTTAAACCATAGCAGGCTCTTTTACCATAATAAAACCATACTTTCTGCATGCTTCTTCTGCTGTGATAGGCCTGTTATGATATGCAATAAATGCATCCCATTCTTCCTTTGTAGGTTCTTTTAACCACTCTGGAATATCATTTTTTGTATCTTTTTCTTCACTAACTTCTTCTGCTTGAACTTCTACTTGCTCCATACCCATAAAGTAGAGAAAATAATCAAAAATATTTTCAATCTTTGCTTTTTTAGAGTTGTTCTTTGACCTTGAACATAAACCTAAGTTAGAAATTTCATTTAAATTATGCTGTGGTATAGTGTGGTCAAGAGACAAAATAGAGTTAGATTCTTGAACGGCGAATTTACAAGTATCAAAACCGTAAACCATAAGTGCTATAAATGTATGTGTCTTTATATTGCAGTTATGACCAAACATATGACCCAAATTTGTCATTAACCAGCAAGTATCTTTTACTTTTTTACCTGCTGCTCTCTTTTTCTCTTTTTCAGATTTTTTATTATCTTTTGCTTTTTCATCTTTCTCTATATAAAAAGTTAGTACACCACCTATATCTTCTTCTGCTATAAGTGTTTTACCTTTATATAACTTATGGTCTTTTACTTCTAATTCATAACCACCATAAACCCTGTCATTACTTCTATATACTTTACCTTTTATAGGGTTTATATAAAAAACATAATCATCAAATATAGTAAAATAACAGGAAAGAAACTTGCCTAACTTCTCACTATAACCACTTAAACCTAACTCAACCTTACAACTGTCTAAATAGTGTGCTACTCTTGCTCTATGCCTTAGCTTCTCATCCATAAAGGTTAAAGCCCAGAAAGTAGCATCTAACATCTCTTCTTCAATAGACCCTTTCCACACCTTAGGTAAGTACTTCTCAGAGTTTTCACCTGCTTCACCCAAACCTTGATTTATCTTTGTCATAACTTCATTAACTGACCAATCTGATAAACCATAAGGAATACCTGTGTATCTTTTATTTATAAACCCTTCTGCTGCATCAATAGTACAAGATAACACGTCTTCAAGAGCATATGGGAAACAAGTATTATCAACATTATATTTTCTTAACATATCACAATAAACACAACCATCTATCTCTAAAATTTTTTCCTTATAACTATTTCTTATAACATCAAATTTCTTTATATTACTTACTTTATCTAAATCTTTTATATTAGTAAACATAGTAGAACCCTCCCTTAATTTATAGCCAAATCAAATAATTCATTTAGTGTGTTAATTTTCTTCTTAATCACACGAGAACCATCTGCTAACTCTTTTTTAACATAATAATCTTCACCAAACTCTTCACCATCAAACCAACCCATATCAGCCAAAGCCTGTGTTCTCTCTACTGCTTCTTCAATACCCATAATAGATATTTCCATATCTACTAAAACTTTATCTATCTCTGCCTTATACCACTCAAATGTTTCAGGACTTGCATAAGCAGCATCTTTTTCAATTTTGCTTAATTTTGTCTGAATATTAATTGCCTTTTCTTTTAAGGCTTGAATTCTACTAATAACTAAATCTTTTTCTTTTTTCATTAAAAACACATCCTTATCTAATTTTTACCACCACCAATCAACCACCATAATTTTTATTACTTATTCTTCTTCAAAAAATCACTAACTGCTAACTTAACCACATTTGATACTGTTAAACCCATATCTTCTGCAACTTTTCTCAATTCTTCTTTTCTTTCTTCACTAACTCTAATTGTGATTTTGCTATTATTACTCATAATTCTCACTCCTTTACAACTTTTTTCTTTATTGATTTCACTTTAAAATATATTATTCTGTAGTATAAATTACTTTTTATGTGTCTTTTTATGTCCAAAAAATGCCCACAACTGCCCACAATGTCTTACACTTTTATTTAATTTCAATTCTTAAATAATGCAATAACCCCCGTATGCCAACGCATACGGGGGTTATTGGTTAGTATTTTATATTAGGAGGAAGTGGATGTCCTTCATAAAGAAGTTGAAGAACTTGGTCATAAAGAATAATTGCTTTTTCTGTGGTTATATCTGGTTCTTCTATATAATACTTTAACTTTTCCCACTCTGTCTCTATTTCTCTTAATTTTCTATATCCAAGAAGGATTCTCTCCTTTACAAAGTCTATAACAAACTCCTTATAAGGTTTCTTATCTTTATGTTTTCTCAAATAAATCTGATACTCACACTCTATAACTTCTCTTGCTGGATACTCAAAACAGTACTCTCCTAAATCTTCATAATCATCAAAATCAAACATAAAACCACCTCACTCTATAATCTCTTCAAGTGAAGTAATATAATCTTCATCTAAAATCAGAGTTCTCCACGCTTTTGTCACTTCATCAAAGGTTGCATAACAAACAAATTCAAACTGTAAGTCCATAAGTTTGTCATACTCCTGCAAGATGGTTTGGTCAAATTGCACTCTTTGAGCAGGTGTGAGTACCTGTAAAAAATCTGTGATTGCATCCTGTAAAACAGCGCTTAATTTCTTGTACTCCATACCTTTTTCAAGGGGATGCTCCTCTTTCACTATGTTTAGAATATGGTCCTTAAATCTCATAAAAACACCTTCCTTTATATATAATAGGGGGTCTCATCATACCGCGTTTTAATTTTTTAGTCAACTTTTAATTCTAAAACAACCCCTAAATTATGTAAATTTACACGAACTTCACACTTTATATTTACATTTTTGATTGTATATAGTATAATAAGAGTAGTTTAATGTAGGATACATAGTCCATATATGCAAAAGGTGAAAAATATGAAGAAAATATCTTGTGTTGCTTACTGTAGGGTGTCCACTTCTTCAAAAGACCAATTTAACTCATTTTTAGCACAAAAAGAGTTCTTTGAGAAGTATATAAAAGAACATCCTGAATATGAATTATATAAAAGTAAAGAATGTCCAACAGGTATATATGCTGATAGAGGTATTTCAGGAACTCTACTTCATAGAGAACAGTTTGATAAAATGTTGGAGAGTGCTGGACTTATAATTGAAAGTGTAGATTATAAAGATATACCCAAGAGAGATAGTGAACTAAATGAAGTCCTTGTAACATATAGAGATTATATCTGTAAGTTCTCAAAGGAAACACCCAAATATACACTCATCCTTGTAAAGAATACTTCAAGATTTTCAAGAAATATTATGATTACAGATATATTGAGAAAATTAGCAACAGTAGGTGTATATGTAAAGTTTCTTGATATAGATAAAAGTACAGAGAATGAAAGTGATTTTACCATTATTCAATTCTTCCAAACCTTTGATGAAATGTTCTCACGTGATTTATCAAGGAAACTTCTGGCTGCAAATGAACAGAGTAGGCAGAACCAAATTTTAAGGACTAATAGAGACCTGTATGGTTATGAGTACCACCAAAGGAAAAGTAGAGCAGATAATAACTACTTGACTATAAGAGAAAAAGAAGCAGAAGTTATAAAAATCATATTCAGATTATATTGGGGATGTTTCTATACTGACCCCTATAATTTTGACTATGCAGAGCCTTATGTTGATTGTGATTTTGATTGTGAGAACTGTCAAAAAGATAAAGAGATAACAGATAAGGATGGTATGGGATTTAGACTTATACTTCAAACCCTTAATGATGTTTTCAAATTCAGAACAAGAAAAGGAAAACCATTTGCACAACAAACAATCAAGCATATTTTTGAAAATGAAAAGTTTGCTGGGTATCTCAATAATGGCAAATGGGACCATGGTCCACTATTTAATAGAAACCCCTCACCAAAACTACGAGAAAACTATAAGGACTACCTTATACATAGACCAGATATTATACCACCCATAATCAGTATAGCACTATTTGATAGGTGTACTGCAAAAAGATTAGGAAAAGCAGAACACTTTGGAAAAGGTGGAGGTAAACCTTCCTTATATAAAGGTTTATTCTTCTGTGGTGAGTGTGGTAGTGTTATGACACACAACATAGGAAATAACGGGACAGGTCTCTATAATTGCAGAGTAAAGAAATTAAAAGGACGTCACGTCTGCAATAATGGTAATATCTATGAACCACAAATTGAAGAAATCTTAAAGGGACTCTGTGAAGGTGGACTGTCAGAACTGCTCCAACAAAGGAACTTCTTGATTTTTCATACAGCCTGTGGTATAATAAAAGATAAAATTGAGTACTTGAAAAGCAGAGATTTAGGAGAAATTGAAGCATTATCTGCTAAAATAGAACAAAACACATCTGCTCTTGCTAATCTCTACACAAGACAAGCACTCTCTACCACAGATACCACAGCACTTGATGCTGCTATAAAATCACTTGAAGAAGAACAACCTAAACTAAAATCAAAGTTAGAAAGGTTGAAGAAGAAACCAAACGATTTTATTGTAGAATGTGAGAATCTTTTGGAGTTGTGTAAGTATATAATAGAAGATACTGAATCTGGTAAGACTACATATACTGAAAAAGAGTTGTGGTCTTTCATAGAAAAGTTTGTAGTATATAGTGAAGTGCAGGCTAAAAAAGGTAAGTTATACCAAAGACCAAAAGTAACTGCTGTTCCTGTATTAAAAGCAGAACAACTCTTAACAGAGAAGTATGGTATAGATATAGACTTCACAGCAGAAGGATTTGATACCTTTGGTTTTGAAGATGATGAAAAAAATTTCATAACTCAATTGAAAACAAAATATGATGTTTTGAAAACTGAATTAGATGCCTTTAAAATACTGTAATAATCAATATGGACTATGTAACCAACCTTTGATGTTGTCGGTCTTCCTGATACTGCCGTTAAAGAGTCAAGAGAAAGAGTCAGGGCTGCAATAAAGAATTCTCTTTTAGAGTTTCCCCTAAAGAGAATTACAATAAATCTTGCTCCTGCGCACATAAAAAAAGAGGGTCCTTTTTATGACCTGCCTATTTGTATTGGAATTTTATCTTGCACAGAGCAGATAAAAAACAAAGAGGTTTATGATTATATGTTTTTAGGAGAGCTTTCACTAACGGGCGAGCTGCGTCCTGTTTGCGGAGCGCTTCCTATGATTATTTCAGCCGTGCAAAACGGTATTAAAAAAATAATTCTACCTGATGAAAACAAGCACGAAGCGGCAGTTGTAAAAGGAGCAGAAATTTACCCTGCTAAATCCTTAGGAGAGATTATCGCTCATTTTGCAGGAATAGAGCCGCTTAAACAATATGAAGAAAATATCGATTCAGTTTTTGAAAATTGCAGAAAATATGATATTGATTTTGCAGAAGTAAAAGGACAGGAAAATGCAAAACGCGCTCTTTGTGTCGCGGCTGCAGGTGGGCATAATGTTCTGATGATTGGCTCTCCAGGCTCGGGAAAGACGATGCTTGCACAAAGACTTCCGTCGATACTTCCACCGCTTTCCTTTGAAGAGGCACTGGAGGTTACAAAAATTCACAGTATAGCAGGAGTCCTGCCTGAAAAAACACCACTTGTTTCGACAAGACCTTTCCGCTCACCGCATCATACCATTTCTGCGGCCGGAATTGCAGGAGGCGGAAGAATACCAAGACCGGGTGAGATTAGTCTTGCTCACAACGGAGTATTATTTTTGGACGAGCTTCCCGAATTTTCAAAGGATGCCTTAGAGGTTATGCGTCAGCCATTAGAGGATGGTATTGTCACGATTGCAAGAGTAAGTGCTACACTTACATATCCTGCTGAAACAATGCTTGTTGCGGCAATGAACCCTTGTAAGTGCGGATATTTCGGCGATCCTGCAAGGGAGTGTACGTGTTCAGAAGGCCAGGTTAAACAATATTTATCTAAAATTTCAGGGCCGCTTTTAGACAGAATAGATCTTCACGTTGAAGTACCGTCTGTTAAATATTCTGATTTAGAAGCAAAGACAAAGCAAGAAACGTCAGAAGAAATCAGAGCTAAAGTGATAGCGGCAAGAAAAATTCAGCAAGAACGATTTAAGGATATTCCTGGAGTTTATTCAAACTCACAGATGACACCTGCGCTTGTTGAAAAATATTGCGCGCTTGGAGAAAATGAAACGAAAATTTTAAAAGCCGCTTTTGAAAGACTCGGTCTTTCTGCGCGTGCTCATAACAGAATATTAAAGGTTGCACGTACGATTGCTGATTTGAAAGGCAGTGAAAACATCAAAACAGAGCATCTTGCAGAAGCAATACAATACAGAAGCTTAGACAGAAAAAGAGCATAGTTAAGGAGTGAAGAAGTGCTTGGCATAATTAATCTTTACAAGCCTGTGGGAAAAACTTCTCACGATATGGTGTATTTCATAAGAAAGACACTGGGCATAAAAAGAGTCGGACATACAGGGACGCTTGACCCGTGTGCAGAGGGCGTTTTACCGGTTTTAGTAGGCAGAGCAACTGCACTTTCTGACTTTTTAATGGCAGGAGATAAGATATATACAGCTACAGTAAAGCTTGGGATTACAACAGATACGTATGACCTTGACGGAACTATTCTGGAGAAAAAGCCTGTAGAGGTCACTTTTGATGATATCAAAAAGATACTGGAAAACTTTAAGGGTGAGATAGAGCAGGTACCGCCTATGTACTCTGCGATAAAGATAGACGGAAGAAAGCTTTATCATTTAGCAAGAGAGGGAAAAGAAATTGAACGCCCGAAAAGGAAAATAACAATATATGACATATCCGCTTTTGATTATGATAAAGATAATAACAAATTCAAAATGAGAGTACATTGTTCAAAAGGGACGTATATCCGTTCTTTATGTTTTGATATTGGAAAAGCTTTAGGTTGCGGAGCGGTTATGAGCAGTCTTGTAAGAAACAAGACAGGCATATTTGATGATGAAAAAGCATGGTCACCTGAAATGATAGAAAAGGCAGTAGCTAAAGGAGATATGTCATTTTTGACACCGCCTGATACGGTGCTTTCAGAGTTTTCGCAAATTATCGTAGATGATGAGACGTCAAAAAAAATTAAAAACGGCATTATGCTTCGCACAAATCAGCTCGGCATAAAAGATGCGAAAGAAGGACAGAAATTCAGGATATATGACTCTAATCAGTTTTTGTGCCTTGTGAAAATCGTCTTAGATAACGGTCAAAAATGCATTAAAATAGATATGGGCTTTTATTGATAGCTTGGAGGATACCTAAATGGAAATAATCAGGTATGATTATAACAAAGTAAATAAAGAAAACGGCACGGCGATTGCTATAGGAAACTTTGATGGACTTCATAGAGGGCATATGGAGATTATGAAAACATTAAAAAAGGTTTCTTGTGAGCATTCTTTAAATGCGCTTTGTTATACATTTGAACATCATCCCGTGAACATTATAAAAGGGGAAAACACATTAAAGCTGATTGCTGATAACAGGCAAAAAGAAAAACTGTTTTCAGATTGCGGTATAGACACTTTGTTTTTTGAAAACTTCGAGAAAGTAAGAGATATTCCTGCCAGAGATTTTGTAAAGGATATTTTAGTGGATAGGCTTAATATGAAAGTTGCCGTTGTGGGACTTCATAACCACTACGGGAAAAATTCAGAAGGGGACATAAAGCTACTCCGCGAGCTTGGGCAGAAATATGGCTTTACAGTTTATATGGTAAAGCCTTACTATATCGGCGATGTGATGTGTTCAAGCACTAAAATCAGGGAATATATCAAAAACGGAGAAATCGAAAAGGCAAATGAGATATTGGGAAGAAGCTTTGCAGTAATCGGCGAGGTTATAAAAAACAAACAGCTTGGCAAAAAGCTTGGTTTTCCAACGGCTAATATTATGCTAAAAGAAGATATGCTGATGCCAAAGACGGCGGTTTATGCTACAAGCTGTTTTGTAGATGGCACAAGCTATAAATCAATAACAAACGTTGGAACGTGTCCAACCGTAAATGACGAAAAAGTTGGGTTTGAAACACACATAATTGACTTTGAAGATGATTTATACGGAAAAGAAATAAAAGTTGAGTTTCATTTTAAGATGCGTGATATAATAAGCTTTGAAAGCACAGACGACTTATGCTGTCAGCTGAAAAAAGATGTTTTAAGAAGAAAAGAAACAAAAATAGAAAGGGAAAATTAATGAATATTCTTGCTATTGGCGACGTAGTTGGTTCTGTGGGAACACAGATGTATCTTGACAGGATTGACGAAATTAAAGAAAAATATAAAATAAATTTTTGTATTGTAAACGGAGAAAATGCATCAGATGGAAACGGAATATCTCGAAGAAAAGCTGAAAGCTTACTTGATGGCGGAGCAGATTGCATTACTCTCGGAAACCACGCTTTCAGGAATAAAGATGCATACTCACTTCTCTATAACGAAAAAAGAATAATCAGACCTGCTAACTTCCCGCCTGATACAGTGGGAAAAGGGTTTTTTAAGACCGAGATAAACGGAAAAAAGATTGCGGTAATAAACTTAATTGGCAGAGTATATTTAGACTATTTTGACTGCCCGTTCAGGACTATAGATTCTGTTTTGGAAAAGCTCGACGCAGATGTTATTATCGTAGATTTCCATGCAGAAGCTACAAGTGAAAAAATAACAATGGGTTGGTATTTAGACGGAAGAGTAAGTGCGGTGTTTGGAACGCATACTCATGTTTTGACGGCTGATGAAAAGATTATGCCAAAGGGCACGGGATATATTACAGACATTGGTATGACAGGACCATTTTATTCATGTCTTGGTGTAAAAAGAGCAATAACCTTAGAGAGATTTAAATCTTGTGTTCCGCAAAGATTTGAATTTGCCGATGGTGCAGGGCAGTTAAATGGTGTTGTATTTACGATAGACGATGAAACAAACAAAACAACTAGAATTGAAAAAATTATAATTACGCCGTGATAGCTATGAAAAAAGAACTTAGAAGAAAATACCTTGATATAAGGGAAACAAAAGACATAAAGGAGCTTAAAGAAAGCTCGGAAAAAATAATAAAAAAACTGGAAGGCCTTGATTGTTTAAAGACCGCAAAAACCGTTATGGTTTATGTAAGTTTTAAGGGTGAAGTTAAGACGCATGGCTTTATAAAGGATTTATTAAGAAAAAATGTTCGGGTCTGTGTGCCTTTATGTAATAGCACTGACTGTACTATGACGGCAAGGGAGATAAAAGACTTTTCGGACTTAAAAGAGGGCAGTTATGGGATTTTAGAGCCTTGTGAAAACAGCGAGATTGTTGCTCCTTATGAAATAGATTTTATAGTTGTTCCCGGTTGTGCTTTTTCACGCTCGGGGCACAGAATAGGCTACGGCAAAGGCTATTACGACAGATTTTTAGAAAATATAAAAGCTAAAACCTGCGGACTTTGTTATGATTTTTCTTTGGTGGGGGAATTACCTTATGAAAAAACAGATATTCCTCTTGATTTTATAATAACTGAAAATGAGATTATAAAACCAGAGAAAACTTGAACTTATTAGCGGTTTGTGTTATAATGAGCTTAATAGTTTGTCTATTAAACCCAATGAATTACACAGAAAGGAATATTGGTATGAACAGCTTATTCCATGTTAAATCAAAAAATACATACGATGAATACAAAAAATATGTACTTACTTTCAATAAAAAGAAAATGCTTTTAACGATACTGTTAGTTGATACCATTCTATTAATTATCGCTCTTTTAACGAAAGTTTATTATTTCTTTATACCTATGATAATAATACCGATAATTGAATACTTCTCTTTAGTGAGACCATTAAAAAAGATTTTTTATTCTAACAAAATGGCAGTAAATGCTGAAATTGATTACGATTTTTATGAAACGTATTTTATAAAAATATCAAAAGCAGGAACAGAAAAAGTTGAATATAAAAATGTGTTAAAAATAATTGAAACTAAAACAAACTTTTATTTGATGATTGCATATAATCAGGGATATATGTTGAAAAAGGCAGATATGCCTGACGGCTTAGATGCTTTTTTGGGTAAGTTGGATATTAAAAATAAATAATGCCAGTTATGGTAAATGCATAGTCGGAGGAAATAATTTATGGATAGTTATTTAGAATATCTTATTAAGAAAAGGACAACAGGACCTGAACTGTTAATGAAAATAGGTATTGTACTTCTTGCAATACTTCTTTCAATTATAGTTTTCTGTGTTTGCCTGCTTGTGAAATTTTTAGGTACATTTTCGCTTTTCGGTGTTGTTTGTGTGCTATATGGTGCATATCGTCTTTTGTCTCACTTAAGCATTGAGTATGAATACATATTCACAAACGGAGAGCTTGATATTGATATGATAAGGGGCAAAAATATAAGAAAAAGACTTATCACAATCAGATGCAAAGATATAAATCGTATGGAAAAAGCGGATGTTATCATAAAAAAGCATGACGGAGGCAAAAAAATTCTTGATGCAAGATACGATTTAAGTCTTGGCGGAGTATATAAAATTGATGCGACCTCTAAAAAGGGAAATGATGTTTTGGTATATTTCCAGCCCCCTGAAAGACTTTTAGATGAAATGAAAAAGTATAATCGGGGAAATATTATAACAGAATAAAAAATAAAAAAGTCAGGTGCAAAAAATGAACGGGGAAATAATCGCAGTCGGAACTGAGCTGCTTTTAGGAAACATTGTAAACACAAATGCTCAGTTTCTTTCAGAAGAACTTTCAAATCTCGGAATAAATGTATATTTCCAGACGGTTGTAGGAGATAACAGACAAAGACTGGAAACCAGTATAAAAGAGGCGCTGGATAGAGCTGACCTTGTGATTTTAACAGGCGGGCTTGGGCCAACTGATGATGACCTAACAAAAGAAACTGTGGCTGACCTCTTGGGACTTAAAATGTATCTTCACGAGGAGTCAAAACAGGTTATCGAAAGCTATTTAAAAAAGAAAATTTCAAAATCCAATTTAAAGCAGGCATATATACCCGAGGGTGCTATGGTTTTAAAAAACGACCATGGAACTGCACCGGGAATAATCGTTGAAAAAGACGAAAAGATTGTCGTACTTCTTCCCGGACCGCCGAGGGAAATGGCGCCGATGTTTAACGAAAAAGTAAAACCTTATCTTGAGAAAAAATCTTCTTGCGTTATGCGCTCGGAGATACTGAGATTGTTTGGCATAGGCGAATCAGCCGTGGGGGATGCTGTTTGCGATTTGATGCAAAACGATAATCCTACCGTTGCACCATATGCTAAAGACAATGAAACTATTTTAAGAATTACGGCTAAAGCAAAAACGGAAGAAGAGGCCGATAAGTTAAATCGCGAAATGATTGAAAAAATCAGCGCGCGGCTCGGCGAATATATTTATTCCTATACCGACACAGAGCTAAAAAATGTTGTAGCAGAGCTTTTGCTCTCTAAAGGCTCTACCATAGCGGCAGCAGAAAGCTGCACAGCAGGACTTTTCACCGCTACCTTAGCAGAAATTCCGGGAATATCATCTGTTTTGACAGAAAGTGTTGTAACATATTCTAACGAAGCAAAAGAAAGACATCTTGGCGTAAAGCATGAAACTCTTGAAAAGCATGGTGCTGTAAGCCATCAGACAGCAAAGGAAATGGCGCGTGGAATAAAACACATATCAGGGGCAGACATTGGAATTTCGATTACGGGTATTGCAGGGCCTGACGGCGGAACACAAGAAAAACCTGTCGGTCTTGTTTATATTGGAATAGCGACAAAAGGCAAAGTTAATATATATAAGCTTAAGCTAATAGGACGCGAAAGAAATAAAATACGTCATGCAGCGGTTATGAATGCGCTTAATATCGTAAGAAAAACGCTGCTCGGATACGAATGATTTATTAAAAGAGAGGGGATTTAAAATGAGTACGGAAGAAAAAAACATAAAGAAAAATGAAGCGCTTGATATGGCAATAAGCCAAATAGAGAAATCTTTTGGAAAAGGCGCCGTTATGAGACTTGGAAGCACTGAGAAAATGAGTGTGGAATCTATCCCGACAGGAGCGCTGAGCTTAGATATTGCCCTTGGTATAGGCGGATTTCCGAAGGGAAGAATTATTGAAATTTACGGACCTGAATCTTCAGGTAAAACAACTGTTGCTCTTCATGCAATCGCTGAAGCTCAGAAGCTCGGCGGAGAGGTTGCATTTATTGATGCTGAGCATGCATTAGACCCCGTTTATGCACAGAAGCTTGGTGTAAACGTTGACGATTTAATTGTATCTCAGCCTGATACCGGTGAACAGGCACTCGAGATTGCTGAAATGCTTGTAAGAAGTACGGCAATTGACGTTATCGTAATTGACTCTGTTGCGGCTTTAGTTCCTAAAGCTGAAATAGAGGGCGAAATGGGTGATTCTCACGTAGGTCTTCACGCGAGACTTATGAGTCAGGCTCTCCGTAAGCTTGCAGGTGTTATCAACAAATCAAACACTATTGCAATATTTATAAACCAGCTTCGTGAAAAGGTTGGCGTAATTTATGGAAACCCTGAAGTTACAACAGGTGGACGTGCGTTAAAATTCTATTCTTCAGTACGTTTAGAGGTAAGAAGAGCAGAATTTATTAAGCAGGGCACAGAAAATGTTGGTGCAAGGACGAGAGTAAAGGTTGTTAAAAACAAGGTTGCACCGCCATTTAAAGAAGCAGAATTTGATATTATGTTCGGCGAGGGAATTTCAAAAATCGGATGTATTATAGACGTAGCTGCAGACAAGGGAGTTATCTCAAAGAGCGGCACATGGTATAACTATGGTGAGTTGAGATTAGGTCAGGGCAGAGAAAATGCTAAAAAGTATTTACAGGAAAATCTTGAGCTTTTAGCTGAAATTGAAACAAAAGTCAGAGAATTAATATAAAAAAGATTACATAATCGCGACAGGGGGATTATTTTGGAAAAGATTAATATTTTGGGAGTAGAGGTTGATAATCTGGACATGGCAGGCGCCCTGCAAAAAGTTTTAAGTTTTTTAGATGGTGACGAGCCAAAGGCTGTTTTCACACCGAACTCCGAAATAATTATGCTTGCATATAAAGACGAAGAATTTTTAAAAGAATTAAATGATGCAGCCTTAATCATACCTGATGGTATTGGTGTTGTTTACGCATCCAGAATTTTAAAAGCGCCACTTCCCCAGCGTGTTGCAGGATATGACCTTGCGTGTAACCTGATAGAAAAGCTAAAGGATGGCAAAAAGTCTTTCTACTTCTTCGGCGGAAAACCCGGCGTGGCAGAAGCGGCGAAAGAAAAGCTTTTAGAAAAATATCCAAGCCTTAACATCTGCGGTTTGTCTGACGGATATTTTGATGAAGAAAAGGAAAAGACGATAATTGAGGACATAAAAGCAAAGAAGCCTGATGTGCTTTTTGTTTGTCTTGGTGCTCCGAAGCAGGAAAAGTGGATAAATAAACACAAAGACGAGCTTGGTGCAAAGGTTCTCATGGGAATTGGCGGAAGCTTAGACGTTTTTGCGGGAACGGCAGAACGTGCGCCTGAGTTTTTCTGCAATCACGGAATAGAATGGCTTTACAGACTCATAAAGCAGCCGTCAAGATTTGTCAGAATGCTTGCACTTCCCAAGTTTGGTTTAACTGTTTTATTTAAAGGCAAAAGATTAAAATAATTTTCACTACTTCTAGTAGGCAGAAAGGCTATGGAAATTAATATGAGTGAATTCAAATCAGGTTTTGTAAGTATAATTGGTCGTCCGAATGTTGGAAAGTCAACACTTTTAAACAGACTTATCGGGCAGAAAATTGCGATAATTTCCCACAAACCACAGACAACAAGAAACAATATTTTAGGTATTTTAAGCGAAGACGATTTGCAGATTATTTTTACAGATACTCCGGGCATACATACACCTGCAACTAAGCTTGGCGAGTTTATGGTAAAATCGGCTGAGGGTGCGATAAATGATGCAGATTGTATTTTGTTTTTAGTTGAGCCAAGAGCTTCTATCGGCAAGACAGAAGAAAAAATAATGGATGATTTAAAAGGAAGAGATATTCCTGTTATCCTTGTTATAAATAAGATTGATACGTTAAAGAAAGAAGAGCTTTTTTTAATTATTGACACATATACAAAGGCTTTTGATTTTGAAGCGGTAATTCCTATAAGCGCACGTCACAGAGATGGTATTGACATCTTAAAAGATGAGCTTAAAAAGCATATAGAAAAAGGCCCTATGTTCTATCCTGAAGATATGGTGACAGACCAGCCCGAAAGACAGATAACGGCAGAATTAATCCGCGAAAAGTTATTGCACGCACTAGATAAAGAGATACCGCACGGTATTGCTATTGAAATTTTTTCAATGAAAGAAAAAAAGAATCTTGTAGATATTGAAGCAAATATCTACTGCGAAAAGGCAAGTCATAAGTCGATTATAATTGGTAAAGGCGGTCAGATGCTTAAAGAAGTCGGCTCGCAAGCAAGGGCTGATATTGAAAAAATGCTTGAAAAGAAAGTTTTGTTAAAGCTCTGGGTTAAAGTAAAAGACGGCTGGAGAAATAACAATTACTTAATCAAAAATTTTGGCTTCGAACAAGAAAACTAAGTAATTTTTACCTTGTATATTTAACATCATCTCACAAAAAATATCATTAGAAATATTTTTTTGGGAGGCTATATTATGTATGAGGAACTCAGTTGGAATATGTTTGCAAAAACAGGTGATATAAACCAGTATTTATTATATAAAGAAATGCAGAAATCGGATAGTAGTGATGAGTATGGATTATACAAAAACAATGGGGGTAGTCTTAAAGCGGACAAGTGTTAAAGAAGGCGATGCGATTATCTCCATTTTAACAGCATCAAGCGGTGTAATTAAAGCATATGTAAAGGGCGCTAAGAACTATAAGAACAGAAATTCTGCAGGGACTGCGCCCTTTTCTTATAGTGAATTTGTATTATCACCAGGTCGTGATATGTACAGAGTTAATTCCTGTCTGCTTTCAGACAGTTTTTATAATTTAAGTACAAATATTGAGCGCTTGGCATACGCAACATACATCGCAGACTTAGTGGATTTTACTGTCCGTGAAAATGTTGGCGATGAAAGACTTTTGCCGTTTGTTCTAAATACGTTTTATTTGCTCGCAAATTCAGATAAGAGCTTAAGGCTTATAAAATGTATATTTGAACTAAGGCTTTTGTGTCTTTTGGGGCTTTCGCCTGAGCTGAGCGGATGCATAAAGTGCGGAAAAGATAATATTGCTTCTGTTTATGCGCCACTGGGCGGCGGACTTTGTAATGATTGTGCAGAGGGACTGGATAAAATCACCGCGCCTGTACTTTCTGCCATGAGATATATAGCAGGTGCAGAGGATAAAAAAGTTTTTTCGTTTACGCTGTCTGCTATGCAGACAGAAGAGCTCCAGCATCATATAAGTGAATTTATGAAAGAATATATTGACAGGGATTTTTACTCCCTTACATATTTAAATAAAATAATCGGAAAGTGAGAAACTATGAATCTTGATAAAATACTAATGAAAGTTCAAAAGCCGACACGTTATATCGGTACGGAATATGGTAGCATACATAAGGATTTATCGCACGTTTCTATCAGGTTTGCTTTTTGTTTTCCTGATGTTTATGAAGTCGGAATGTCACATCTTGGCATGAAGATTTTATATCATCTTTATAACGAGCAACCTGATGTTTTTTGTGAGCGTGTTTTTGCTCCTTGGGAAGATATGGAGCAGGAAATGAGAAACCATGGAACTAAGCTCTTTTCCTTGGAAACGAGGTCAGATGTACGTGATTTTGACTTCGTGGGGTTTACACTGCAGTATGAAATGAGCTATTCAAATATTATAAATATGCTTGATTTATCTGGTATTCCGCTTTTGTCAAAGGACAGGGGCGAAGACGATCCACTTGTTTGTGCAGGCGGACCGTGTTCTTATAACCCTGAACCACTTGCCGATTTTATAGATTTTTTTATAATGGGCGAGGGAGAGGAATTAAATATAGAGATTATTGACCTTTATCGTGAGCATAAAAAAAGCGGCGGGAAAAGGGAAGAATTTTTAAGAAAGCTTTTGGCGGTTGAGGGCGTTTATGTTCCAAAATTCTACGATGTTTCATATAACGAAGACGGAACGATAGCATCTTTTGAGCCAAATGTAAAAGAAGCCCCAAAGAAGATAAAAAAACGTATTATTGATGACTTAGATAAAACTTATTTCCCTGAAACAATCATTGTTCCGTTTATGGAAACAGTCCACGACAGAATAACTTTAGAACTTTTCAGGGGATGTATAAGAGGATGCAGATTTTGTCAGGCAGGAATGATTTATCGTCCTGTAAGAGAGAGAAGTCCCGAGCGTCTTTTAGAGCTTGCAAGAAGACTGATTGAAAACACGGGCTATGAAGAAATGTCGATGTCAAGCTTATCTACAAGCGACTACACGCAGCTTTCAGAGCTTACTGACGGACTTTTAAAGCTGACCGAACCTAAGAAGATAAACTTAAGTCTTCCGTCACTTAGAATTGACAGCTTTTCTCTTGATTTGATGAGAAAGGTGCAGAAAGTCAGAAAGAGTGGTCTTACTTTTGCGCCTGAAGCGGGAACACAGAGAATGAGAGATGTTATAAACAAGGGCGTAACCGAAGAAGATTTAATGCGCTCGTGTGAGCTTGCGTTCAGTGGAGGATACGGCGGATGTAAGCTTTATTTTATGATAGGACTTCCGACAGAAACAAATGAAGACGTTTTAGGAATCGCTGACCTTGCCCAAAAAGTTGTAGGGGTTTATTTTGGCATACCTAAGGAGGTAAGAAACAAAAGCTTTAAGCTGACAGTTTCAGCATCGTCATTTGTACCTAAGCCGTTTACTCCTTTCCAATGGGAAGCGCAAGACACAAAAGAAATGCTTATAGAAAAACAAAATCTTTTAAAAGATGCAATAAAAGACAAGAAAATATCATTTAACTGGCACGAGTCATCACTTTCTGTTTTAGAGGGCGTATTTGCAAGAGGCGACAGAAAGCTATCAAAGGTTTTGATGCGTGCACAGCAGCTTGGTGCTAAATTTGACGGCTGGCATGAATTTTATAAGCCTGATTTATGGGCACAAGCTTTTAGTGATTCGGGAATTGACCCTGCTTTTTATAATCACAGAAAAAGGGAATATGATGAAATTCTCCCTTGGGACCACGTTGATGTGGGAGTTACAAAGGATTTCTTGATGCGTGAAAACGAAAAAGCTAAAAAAGCGATTGTCACAGAAAACTGTCGCGAAAAATGCTCAGGTTGCGGAATTACAAGGAGCTTTGGAGGTGATTTCTGTGGTTAAGTACAGGCTTAAATTCAGAAAATTCGGGGAAACAAGATTTGTTTCACACCTTGATTTAGTACGCCTTTTTACAAGACTTCATACAAGAGCAGGCTTACCGCTTGCATATTCTGAGGGATTTAATCCGCATCCTAAAATGGCAATTGCTCTACCACTTTCTGTTGGATGTGGAAGTGAGGGAGAGTATATTGACGTTACATATGAAAAGGATTTAAGTGAAAGCTTTATTTTAGAAGAACTTAACAAGAAAGTGCCGATTGGTATTGAGATAACAAAAGTTCAAAGACTTAATGAGGCTTCTAAAAAATTTGCGTCAATTACTGCTGCAGAATATATGATAACGATAGAGGGCGACGGCCTGACAAAAGCTGGGCTCTGCGAGTTTTTTGAAAGGGAAACTATTGAGATAGAAAAGAAAACTAAAAGGTCACTTGCTGTGAAAAACATTAAAGAAAACATCTATAGCCTTGAAATGTGTGCTGAATTCCCGGGTGGATGTGTCATAAAAGCGATTATTTCTGCAGGAAATGATGCAACACTTCGTCCTGACCTTTTGATAAGTGCTATGGAAATGTATATAGACAGCTTTAAGGCAGAATATGCAGAAGTTGTAAGATTAAATATCCTTGACGAAAAATTTATGCCGTTGCTTTAGGGTTAGTAAAAGAAAAAGGGCATTAACGGATATCAAATCGGACATGAGTTATAGCCGGTGATATAGTAGATAAAAACGGAGGTTTTTATGAATAACAAAATGAAAAAACAAGGTATGTTTATTTTGGGTGTTGCTATCTGCATAGCTGTAGCATTTTTGTCTGTTATGCTTGAACGGTTAATTCCCGGAGAATTGCTGGGCTCTTCTATCATAGCACTGTTTATGGGAACGATAATTAATAGCTTTTTTCATCCCGATTGGATAAAACCATCACTTAAGTTTACATCCAAAAGAATTTTAAAGCTTGCGATTATTTTACTTGGTGCATCGCTTTCTATCAGTACAATTATGTCTGTTGGCAAAATGACTTTTTTTGTAATGCTTTTTACTTTCGCGATGTGTTTTGGCGGCGGATTTTTTGTTCGAAAGCTATTTGGTCTTAATTGGAAGCTAAGCAATCTGATTTCTGCAGGAACAGGAATCTGTGGCGGTTCTGCTGTAGCAGCTATCGCGCCTGTTATTGATGCAGATGACAAAGATATTGCATTTGCTTTATCTTCTACATTTCTCTTTGATATGGTTATGATTGCGTTGTATCCAATTATGGGTAGGCTCCTGGGAATGTCTGACATTGCCTACGGCATATGGGCGGGCACGTCTGTGAATGATACGGCAAGCGTGGTTGCTTCCGGATATGCTTTTTCTGAGGCTGCAGGAGATTTTGCAACAATGGTTAAGCTCACTCGTACTATTGCAATCATTCCTACGGTGCTAGTGTTTGCATATATTGGCACACGCATAAAACAAAAAGAATTGCAAAAGGCAAATGAGGGCAAAAAGGTAAATATTCTAAAAATCATTCCTTGGTTTATTGGTGGTTTTTTATTATTGGCTATTGTAAACAGCATTGGTCTTATCCCTGCCGAAATGTCCAACATCATGAAGGGCGCAAGTAAATTTCTGATGGTAATGGCACTCGCTGCTATTGGTCTTGGAACAAGTATTACCGATTTTAAGAACGCAGGACTTACGCCAATGTTTTATGGTATAACAATTGATACATTGGTGACACTGACGGCACTTGTGGTTATTTGGTTTATGGGGTTGATGTAGTAAATTTTATGATAGAAAAGCAGTTTTTTAGTCTTGATTTGATACGAGCAATATGGAGAATGTCGAATAATGTTGGAAAAGGAGAGGGAGAACTATGAAAAAAAGCGAAATTAAAGAGCTTATCAATAAATCAGTAGAGCATAGACAATTATGCAGAGTAAAGTTTGACTATGATGACAATACGTGGTTTGTCTTTCCTTTGCTTACAAATGGTAGACTGTTTTTATGCGCGAACGAAGATGATTTCATATTAAATGGATACTCAATCAGACGTTTTAAAGATGTAGAAAAAACAGAATATCAAGACGGAAAAATCCTTTCAATGATTAAAACAGAAAAAATTGATGCAAAAATTATAGTGCCAGATGTTGATATGACAGATTGGCAGACTATCTTTACATCTTTAAAAGAGCAGAATATAAACATAATAATTGAAAATGAAAAGGCTGAGGAAAACGAAGATTCATTTATAATAGGCAGAATTATTAAAGCTACAAAAACAAAAGTTGTTATGCAACATTTTGATGCAGATGGAATATGGGAAGAAAAATTTTATGAAGTTCCATATACTAAAATTACTTCTGTTAGTTTTGGAACAAGATATGTTGAAACTTTCTCAAAATATCTATAATTTTTAGTTCTAACCTGACACGAACTTGACGTCAAAAAGGTTTGCATCTAAACCTTATGTGTCGTAATAACTATGTCGAAAAATGACGAAATAAAAAAGCCTCCCCTGTGTAAGGGGAGGTGGGTTGCAAAGCAACTCGGAGGGGTTGTAAATGGATAGAAAACAATCCCTCAGTCAGCTACGCTGACAGCTCCCTTTACACAAGGGAGCCTTTGAAAGATTTGCATCTAAACCTTATGTGTCGCAATATGGATATGTCGAATAATGTCGAAAGGAGGAACTTTGTTGTGGATTATTATATTGTTCAGTTTAACGATGAAAAAAATGTGAAATATGCAATATGGTATACCGATGAAGAAGACGGTTTTGTTAGTGAACACAACAAAATACTTTTCTTTGATTATGTTGAATCTTTGAAAGAATTTTGTGATAACAAAAATATCATAATTTCAGATGATAAAATATCTTGTGTATATGACTTTGGTTATCTAAAAAAATGGTTATTATCACCGAACGATAGATTCAATTGTTCGATTATGTTGGATTTTTGGAATATTATTTCTGATGCATCAAAAAGTATGGGTGTAGAATTTATAGGTGATGATAAAGAAAACGATGCGGCAAATCAATTATATTCAAAACTTTTTCACGGGTGTAATTTGCCTGCGATAAATACAAGCAGAAAGAAATATATTCCCAAATGGACACAAAAAGAAATTGAAAGTTTGGCAGAAATATTGTCGGCATACAAAGTTCTTTGGTCTTGACTTGATATGAACTCGACTAAAAGTTAGTTGCATCTAAACCTTATGCCTCGCAATATGGATGTGTCGAATTTTGACGAAAGGAGTAATTCTATGAATAAAGAAAAATTCAAATATAGTTTGTTATGTTTAATGTTATTTCTTATAATGCCTCTTTCTGCAAGCGCAAATATGGTTTGGCCATCTTTATGTATTGCAGAGGGGATGAGAAGCTGGTATGTGATATTAATCGGTCTTTTAATTGAGATAATATTTGTAAAATTCTTTTTAAAAGAATCATATTTGAAATCGGTTTTGATTGCGTTTACTATGAATTTAGCATCTACTGTTTTAGGGGTTGTTGTGATACCTTTAAGCGGTTTTGTAGGTGAGGTTTTAATGATTCCTTTTGGCACAGGCACATTTCATCCTAGCCATTGGTTGATGAGTTATGTGCTTGCTATATTATCAAATGTATTGATTGAAGGTCTTACTATTAAGATTATTTATAAAAAGGAATTTAAAAAGATGTTTTGGTGGCTTTGTGTTGCCAATGCAATCAGTGTCATAATTTGCATTTTGTTTCATGGAATTGCAATGCAAAATATAAATATTTAATTGTTTGATTTTAACTTAATACGAACTTGACGCCAAAAAGGTTTGCATCTAAACCTTATGCCTCGCAATATAGATATGTCGAAAGTTGTCGAAAGGGGATATAAGATGAAATTAGTTGTAAAATCGGATACATATGGAGTAGGATTCGCTATAACAATAACAATTATTGCTGATTTTTTACTTATCTTCTTTGGAATAAAAGATAACACTTTACTTGGATCTGGAATAACAGCATTGGTAATAACATTGTTTATCGCCATATGTTTTATTATATCAATAAATGAGAAATTGATTATTGATGGGAATAAATTGTGTTATAAATCAATTAGAAAGAAATTTTATGATATTAGTGATGTTAGCGGACTACTTGTTGTAAAAGCACAAGTAGCGGTCGGAAAAACACTTTCAGGTTGGGATTTGAAAAACAAGTATGTTATTGTGTATCTTAAGGACAAAAATTTCGAGTATAAGAGCCATTATGGAAGTATTGATTTATGGAAATACCATAGGAAACACATTCTTTTTACTACTGTCTATGATGAACAAGTAATAGAATATTTCAAGTTAAAAGGAATTTCTGTTACAGGTGAAATATAATGATTTTTGATCTTAACTTAACACGAACTTGACACCAAAAAGGCTTGCATCTAAACCTTATATATCGTAATATAAAGAATGTCGAATATTGTTGAAAGGCGGAAACATAATGAAATATTTTGTTTTTGACAGAGATAGAGATGGAACATGCTATCATGAGTTTTATAAAGGAAAATGGGATGAAAGAACATTTTGGAAACCAGACTCATTATGTCTTGATGATGATATTTTATCTGACAATATCGGCTTTATAGAA